>NZ_JAWDIY010000011.1:0-168920 GCF_032380655.1 Diplocloster hominis
TCCGCCACTCAGTCACATATTCTTCATCCCGAAGGAATCATTATAAGTGCTTCGTTCGACTTGCATGTGTTAGGCACGCCGCCAGCGTTCATCCTGAGCCAGGATCAAACTCTCATGTTCTGATATGAGCACTTAGCGATTGTTTTTTAATCGCTTACGTGCGATTCGTGCAAAGTACTTAGCGAGGTTCTTTCGAGCTTAGTACTTTGTATAAGTGTTTGATTCCGTCAAGATAACTACTAGCTATCTTTCCGTCATACTGTTTTAAGGTTGCTTCCCATCTTCCGCTCTCGTCTACAAAATCGCTTTTGCATCCGGTCGCTTCTATAATAGGAAAGCGTTCGTTTCTGAAATTCTTTTTTAGAATTTTCAGGGTTGTTTCACTGTTTAGTTATCAATGTTCGTTGTCGAATTTTCGTTGCTTTCTTGTGGCCTGCAACTTTTATAGGATATCACATCCTCAAGTTACTGTCAACAATTTTTTCAACTTTTTTTCGATTCAATTCCTGCCGAATCAACCGGCGAATGTTATAATACCATTTCCTAAACCATAAGTCAACACGAAATTACAAAATAATGTTATTTTTTACCAATTTTCTATTCCCAGCCAATTGAGAAGGGGCTGGCACCTTTCGGTCGTAAAGCAACTCCGCAAGCAATGGCGTGAAGAAAGGGGCCTGTCCCCGGATGCTGACTTTAATACCACATCCAGGGAAACAAGGCTTTATTTCTTCAAACAGACCTGCATCCCGGGGCAGGCCCCTGGAAAATTATCCGAAAATCATAGGCTCCAGCCCCCAGTGCATTCCCGGTTGCTCCAAAGGGAATGGCAGTTCCAAACACATTTTATTGTAACTTCCGGCTATATATTTTATAATTCGCCCGGCCCGCTCTTTTTGCTTCATACAGAGCGGTATCCGCATTCTGGTATAGCTCCTTGAAAGTCACGCCGTCACGCGGATAAAAAACCACCCCCAGACTGCAGGATACCCTTCCTTTTTGCGGATAGATCCGCGCGAGTGTCTGACAGAGCAATTCGATTCTGGATTTCACATCACTTTCTGATGTGATACCACACAGGAAAACCATGAACTCATCCCCACCTATTCTTCCGCACAAATCTTCTTTCCGCAGAGAATTTTTCAGCAAAAGGGCAGTATCTTTGATCACCTGATCTCCAAACTGGTGTCCAAAATTATCATTTTGTTCTTTAAACCGGTCTATATCAATCATAATCAGAGCATGGCGGACTACATAATCCTGGATTCCGATAATATCAGATGCTTTCTGTATAAAGGTCTCTCTGTTCAGAATCCCTGTCATGGCATCATTCTCCAGACGGCTTCGCATCTTCCGTTCCTTTCGTTTCTCCCGATCTATATTCAGGGTCAGCAAAAACATCTTCACATCATTCGTGTCCGGGTCTGTAATCATACGGACAGCCGCCCTCACCCAGCAAAACTTTCCGCTTTCGGAATACTGTCTGCGGTACTCAATGGACGTCTCCCGCTGCCCGTCAAAATAACGTCCGAGTAAGCGGTCCCGGTCAAAAAACCGGTAAAACTTTTCCCGATCCTTCTCGCAAACAAAATGCTCTCCTATATAAAGCATTTTTTCGGTGTATTTTTTTATCCGTTCCAGTTCGGCCGACGTCTTATCTTGCGTTCCGGATACGATCGAGTCTCTGGTCAGATTGTATTCATAATAGCCGATCGTCTTCCCTTCCTGGGATTTGAAATACTGGCTCCACTTCTGATAGGTCAACTCCAATTCCCGCTGCTCCGTTATATCATCGCAGGAAATGATTCCCCGGACCGGCCTGTTTTCATTATCATAGATAACGGAAAATTTCGCTGTGAACCAACCGAATGTCCCATCCTTTTTTTCTTTTTTCACAGAAGCGCTCCCCTGGGCGTCTCCGCGCATCATGGCCTGATAAAAATTTCTATAATCTTCTTTACTCTCTTCGCTGATCACGCCGGAATCTATCACGCTGTTCGGCACATTCTCTACCACAGCAGGCATCCCGAACACGTCAGCCATCGGCTTGGGCTGAATAAGACGTCTTGCGGGAATATCGAAAATATACATCATTTTATCTGTAAGCCGAAAAGCCAGTTGGCTCTCTTCCATACTCATTCTCAGCTCTTCTTCCATCTGTTTGCGCTGTGCGATGTCAACCTGTACACACACCATGCTTTCGGGCCTGACCGGATCATAGGCACAGCAGACCAAAAGCCATAGCAGCTTCCCCGTGCGGTGAACCCCTCTGTACTCCAGTTGAAAATACCTGTTTCCTTCCTTTATTTGGTTCAATACCTCTTTATGGATATCAGGATAATCTTTTTCCGGCAGTATATACCTGGCATTCCTGAATCCTGCCTCCTTAGCATTTTCGACGGTATAGCCATATATTTCATAATAAAAACGATTCGCATAGAGAATCGTCAGTGACTCATCCAAGGCGACACGGCAGATTCCGCAGGGCGCAACGTCTAATATATATTGGTATTCTTCTAAAGACAGCATACCTGTTCCCCCTAAAATAATAACTGGATCCTGCGCGAATGATCCTACCATTTATATATGGGAACTGACATAAAAGTTGACACTTTCTCTTAAAATGATACAATAGGACTGATCAAAATGAGTTTGTATCAGTTATCTTATAAAGCCATCACATCACAGAAGGAGTGTTAACAATGATCGGAGATTTACACTGTCACAGCCGCCATTCCGATGGTTCCTGCACGGTCCGGGAATTGATCTCATATGCCAGCCGGATTCATCTGGATTATCTGGCAGTCACAGACCATGATACCTATCAGGGAGTGGCCGAAGCGCTGGACCTGGGCGGGAAATATCACGTTGGCATAATTCCCGGGCTGGAATGTACGACCAGGGATCCTGGCACAGGCCGTCCCGTTCATGTCCTGTGCTACCGCCCCAAACGCTTTGAGGTTCTGGATCAAGTAACCGAACTCACTTCCGGCCGCCGCACACAGTCCAAACTTCAGATGCTGGAAAAATTAAAGGCTTATTATCCCATATGCACGGAGGATGTAGCCGCCTATGCCGCAGACAGCTCCGCTATCTTTGAGCCTCACATTATGCAGGGGATCGCGAATCTGGGGTATACCAATGCGATCTACGGACCGCTTATGGATGAACTGATCGGGAAAAAGGGAAAATGTTATGTTCCCATCGAATATCCGGATATCTATGATGTAATCGATATTATGCATGACGCCGGCGGACTGGTCGTTATCGCCCATCCCGGCCAGTTCCGCAGTATTCCTTTAGTCCGTCAGCTGGCTGCCAGCCGCAGGATCGAAGGCATCGAATGCTACCACTACAGAAATACCGAGGAGGATACCAGGGAATTGCTTAAGATCGCCAGGGCGAATGATCTGATCATCACGGGAGGTACCGATTTTCACGGTATGAATTCCCGTCAGCCTTATCCTCTGGGTACCTATACCACAGACGATGAAAATCTACGCCGGATTCTCGCTTTTTCATGACCAGCTTACGTGCGATGCATGAAAAATTGTCAGCGAGGTTTTTTTCGAGCGCTATTATTTTTCAGATAATCTGGGTATGTTTATCATACAAAGTTTTATAGCCCAAAAACAAGGACCCAAAGCAGGCGCAGGCCACAACCGTACAAATCGCAATCATGATCGCAATCTGATAGAGGATCGCGGTTGTGGGCAGTGTCCCGGCTAATATCTGCCCTGTCATCATACCGGGAAGAGATACAATTCCCATGCCCACCATGGAATTAAGGGTTGGCAGCATAGCCGTCTCCAATGCCTGTTTCACAAACGGGAGCAGGATTGTAGATGGCGAAGCGCCAAAACATAACAAGGCATGAATCTTTGCCCGCTGTCCATCTAACGATTCGCTGAAGGTTTTGACCCCCAGAGAAACACCGGTCATAGTATTTCCCATGATCATGCCGGAAACAGGAATCACGTATTGGGGATTAAAGACACTTTCGCCCACGACTACACATACAAAATAGAGGATAACAAAGATTCCGGAAATGGCTATGGAGGCTGCTATGACCGCTTTGAACCGCTTGTTCAGGTTTTTGTTTTTAGACAGCACCCTGTGAATGGAAAATGAAATCATCGCAAGGAGATAGAGCAAGGTAAACGCGGGATGTGGGTTTTTAAATATATACGTAAGAATCAGGCCGGCCAGCACAAGCTGTACGGTCATTTTTATGCTTGCCGCAATCAATAGTTTTGTCTGATCGATTTTGCATTTACGCATGATAAATACAACAAGAATCAAAAGAAGATAGATGAGCAAAAACTGCCAGATCTGGAATTGAACCACACTATTCATCCTTTATTTTCCCCCAATCGAATGGTGTAATCCGAGAATTTTTCTATTAACTCATCATTGTGGCAGACACATACCGATGTGATATGCTCCTGTCTGCAAAATGCTTTGATATTATGAAGCAGCCTGACGGATGTCTCCTCATCCAATGCGGCGGTGGGCTCGTCCAGTAAGAGCACCGGGGGAACGCACGAAAGAAAAATCGCTAAAAATACGCGCTGCTTTTCTCCGCCGGAAAGAGTTCTGCAGTTGGTGGTCAGGTCAAAATCCGCGCAGCAGATATGCAGGAAATTCTGTATCTCATCCCTTCCAGGCATCTCCATTCCCCTGGCGTCCCAGTAGTAACGAAAGTTATCCATAATGGTTCCATCAAAAAGAAACACCTCCTGCGGCACCAGCTGAACACTCTTCCTGTAAGACAGTACCGGCAATTCCTGAACATCCCTTCCCTGATAACAAAGCCGGCCGGCAGACGGAATAATCGTTCTGTTCAGTATTTTAAGATAAGTGCTCTTTCCACAGCCGCTTTTTCCGGAAATAAATGAAAAAGAATCTTTCTTAATTTCTATTTCAGGATAGGTAATCAAATCCATAAACTGCATACCGGCGGATGACCAAATAAATGACATTTTGCGCCCCCCTTTTTATCGTCCTATGTTTCAGATATTCCATCGGATACTATCCAATGATTCCGATTGCGTCCCTGACCGTCTTTACTCCCTTCAGGGAGATCCCTCCGATCTTAGGAAGGGAATCTAACGATACTTTGGGCAGCACCACGGTTTCAAACCCCAGTTTTCTGGCTTCCAGCACACGCTGTTCCGCCATATTCACAGCACGCACCTCGCCGCTTAATCCCACTTCCCCGAATACGATCGTCTTATCATCAACCGGCCGGTTCTTGAAGCTGGAAACGATAGCCATGACGATCCCCAGATCCACCGCCGGTTCGTTCATTTTGATGCCTCCGGCCAGATTCACATAGGCATCACAGGCGGACAGCTGGAGACCCACTCTCTTTTCCAACACTGCCATCAGAAGATTTACACGGTTAAAATCTGTTCCGGCGGCTGTCCTCCTGGGTATTCCGAAATTACTGTGGCAAACCAGCGCCTGGATCTCGATCAGGATCGGACGTGTGCCCTCCATGGAGCAGGCCACCACAGAGCCGGAAGCCCCTTCCGGTTTTCCATTTAACATAAACTCAGAGGGATTGGCCACTTCCGCCAGCCCTTTTTCCCTCATCTCAAACACACCGATCTCGTTGGTGGAGCCAAACCGGTTCTTCACTCCGCGCAGAATCCGGTAAGCCGCGTGCCGGTCCCCCTCAAAATAGAGCACCGTATCCACCATGTGCTCCAGCACTCTTGGTCCGGCCACCACTCCCTCTTTCGTGACATGTCCAACCAGGAATATAGAGATATTCATTCCTTTGGCGATCTGCATAAAGGTGGAGGTGGATTCCCTCACCTGGGATACACTCCCGGGAGAGGATGAGACATCCTCCCGGTACATGGTCTGGATCGAGTCGATGATCACGATCTCCGGTTTCATCCGGTTGATGGCTTCCTCGATGATTTCCAGGTTTGTCTCACACAGGAGCATCAAATCGTTGGTAAAGCTGCCGATGCGCTCCGCCCGGATCTTAATCTGGCGCAGGGATTCTTCGCCTGATATGTACAACACCTTGCGGTTCTGTGTGGATAGATTCTGACAGACCTGAAGCAGCAGTGTGGACTTCCCGATCCCGGGATCACCGCCCACCAGAATCAAAGAGCCGGCCACGATGCCCCCGCCCAATACCCTGTCCAATTCATGGATTCCTGTATGAATCCGGTCCTCCGTATTTGTTTCAATTGCTGATAATCTCACAGGTTCATTCGCGATACGCTTTTGCATCTTCCCGGCACTTTTTGACGGAACCACGGGTTCTTCCACAAAGGTGTTCCATTCCCGGCAGGCCGGACACTGTCCCATCCACTTGGATGATTCATAGCCGCAGCTCTGACAGAAATATGCGGTTGTTTTTGCTTTTGCCATTCTTTCCTCCAGCGCCGCATATCCGCGGCTTTCCTGATACGACAAGGGCCGCTTCAGTAAAGAAACCTGTTTGCAGGCAGGAATCCTCTACTGTAGCAGCCCCCGATATTTTGATTTTTATAGCGAATACAATTACGACATCTTAATTACTTTCACGCTAATCTGATCTTCATCACCCAGTTCCACGCTCAGAGTTAACTTGCCGCTTAAGTTTGTCTTCATCGTTCCGGCATTGGTATCATTGATCAGGATCTCATATTCTGTCTCTTCTTCCAATTCCAGTGTAATCTGCGGATCTTCCCAGCCTTCCACCGTGAATTCAACGCCTTCTTCCGTCTCCTTCAGGTTATATACGGCTGTACCGGGCACGGACTCATAAACAAACATACCGTTCTTTTCCAGTTTGGTGATTTCTTTGAAGGTTTTTACTTTGTACAGATCCCCCTGAAATTCGAAATCCTCCAGCTTCGTCTTGGCAGCCAACTCATAGTCTCCAAAACTGATGGTGCCGTCCGCCTCGGTGCGTATTAACTCTTTTACTACTGACATTTGTCAAGCCCTCCTACTTATTCATGACCCTGTATCGACACTGCCGTTCCTTTCGGCAGCTTACGGGAATATTATATAATAAATCGCTTCCCATTGCTAGTCATTTATGCTTTTGTTCACACAAATTTCCTTATTATGCATGCTGACCACCGCATGGTCTCCTGTCTTAATGGTACCGGAGAGAATCTCCTGGGCCAGCCGGTCCTCGATCTGATTCTGGATCGCCCGACGAAGCGGTCTGGCTCCGTATTTGGCGTCAAAGGCCGTGTCCGCGATATGTTTGCGCACGCTGGGGGTAACCGTTAATTTGATCCCCATCTGGTTCATACTTCGCTCAGACAGTTCCTTTGCCATCAGGCTGACGATCTGCTGCACATGTTCTTTGGAGAGGGCGTGGAAAACGATGGTTTCATCGATCCGGTTCAGGAATTCCGGCTTGAACATTCTCTTTACTTCTTCCATAACCCCGTTTTTCATGTATTCATAGTTTTGTTTTTCATCCGATGAGGTGGCAAAGCCCAGTTTCTTGGGAGAAATGATGGACGCGGCGCCGGCGTTGGAAGTCATGATGATAACCGTATTTTTAAAGTCCACTTTCCTGCCCTGGGAATCCGTAATATGTCCGTCGTCCAGGACCTGCAGCAGAATATTGAACACATCCGGATGCGCTTTCTCGATCTCATCAAACAGCACCACCGAATAGGGATTCCGGCGCACCTTCTCGCTGAGCTGCCCGCCGTCCTCGTGGCCTACATATCCCGGAGGGGAGCCGATCATCTTGGAGACGCTGTGTTTCTCCATATATTCCGACATGTCGATCCGGATCAAAGCCTGCTCATTGCCGAAGAGAGCTTCCGCCAGCGCCTTCGAGAGCTCCGTCTTGCCTACGCCGGTAGGCCCGAGGAACAAAAAGGAACCGATCGGACGTCCCGGGTCCTTAAGGCCCACCCGTCCGCGTTTTACCGCTCTCGCCACCGCGGTGACCGCCTCTTCCTGGCCGATCACCCGTTTGTGAAGGGTCTTATCCAACCGCAGCAGTCTGGCGCTCTCCGCCTCCGCCAGCTTTTGCACCGGTATCTTCGTCCATCCGGATACAATATCCGCGATTTCATTTTCCCCCACCGTTAATTTTTTACGCCCGGTCCCTTTAGCAGCCTGCAGCTGCCGGCGTTCCAGCGTCTGTTTTTTCTTATGGATCTCAGCTTTGAGGCTTCCTGCTTCCTGATAGCTGCCGCTTCGGATCGCTGCTTCCATCTCCTGGTTTAACTGTTCGATCTCTGTCTCCAGCTTTCCTGCTTTGGAGGTCTTAAGCCCCAGCAGCCGGACTTTTGAGGAGGCTTCATCGATCAGGTCAATGGCTTTATCCGGCAGAAACCGGTCATTGATATAGCGGGCGGACATCTTAACCGCCGCTTCCAGCGCCTCATCCGTGATCACTACCTGATGATGCTTTTCATAATACGGGCGCAGCCCTTTTAATATCTCCACGGTCTGCTCCTCTGTGGGTTCTTCCACATTCACCGGCTGGAACCGGCGCTCCAGAGCAGCGTCCTTTTCAATATATTTCCGGTATTCTTCGATCGTAGTGGCTCCGATCAGCTGGATCTCCCCTCTGGCCAGAGAGGGCTTCAGGATATTGGAGGCATCGATGGCGCCCTCCGCCCCTCCTGCCCCGATGATCGTATGAATCTCATCGATAAAGAGCAGGATATTGCCGTTATTGCGCACTTCCTCGATCACCCGCTTGATCCGCTCCTCGAATTCTCCCCGGTATTTGGACCCGGCGACCAGACCGGATACATCCAGGGTCACCAGCCGCTTATCCCGCACCGTCTCCGGCACGTCTCCGGCCACGATCCGGGAAGCCAGCCCTTCCGCGATAGCTGTCTTGCCTACGCCCGGCTCGCCGATCAGGCACGGATTATTCTTCGTCCGCCGGCTCAGGATCTGGATCACCCGGGCGGTTTCTTCTTCCCTTCCCACTACCGGGTCCAGTTTGCCCTCCCGGGCCATCTTTGTCAGATCTCTGCTGTACTGGTCCAGCACCGGCGTCGCCGTTGCTTCTTTTGCTCCGCGCTGGAACTCATCCTTGTAGGCGTTGGGGTCCAGCCCCATAGCCAGAATCACTTCCATAAAAAGCTTAGGGATATTGACCCCCAGCGTCGTCAGCAGTCTGGTGGCCACACTGTCTCCTTCGTGCAGGATCGCCAGCAGAATATGTTCGGTCCCGATCCTCTCACTGCGGAAACGCTCCGCCTGGGTCTCACTCTTTTCCAGAATGTTCTGGGCCCGCGGAGTAAGCCCTTCCGGTTCCTGCAGGCCGATCTGCTCTGACGGGGCGATCAGGTCTCCGATCAGATCCAGCAGCTTCTTCACTTCCACTCCCTGGTTCATCAAAGCCTGGCCCGCTACTCCGCCATCCTCCTGCAGTAACCCCACCAGGATATGTTCGGTGCCGACATAGCTATGTTTCAATTCCTGTGAAGTCTTTTCCGCAATTTTTAAAACATTCAAAGCCTTCTGTGTTAACTGTTTTCGCATGTATGCTCCTCCTGTAAACTAATCATATTCCTCAAATATCTCATCAATCATATCGTGCACTTCCTCACAGCTGATATCGTTGCAGATCGCCTTGGCCAGAAGCACTTTCAGCTCCTTCTTCATCTCTCCCAGCGCCTGCAGCTTGTCCGCGTTCAGCGCGATGATCGCTCCTTTTCTCCTGTCCAGCTGGATAAAACCTTCCTGCTTCAGCACCGTATAGGCTTTATTCACCGTATGCATATTAATGCCGATATGATCCGCCAGCTGTCTGACACTTGGCAGAGCATCCCCTTCCTGGATCTCGGAAGTGGCTATGCCTATGATGATCTGATTTCTCAGCTGGATGTAAATCGCTTCGTCACTGTTAAAATCTATCTGTATAACCACAATACCACCCTTCCATTCATTATATGTATGTCCGATGATTTTTAATCCGATTTTTTGTTATACACATAATATAACAGCTGTAGCACCTTGTCAAGCAGATAAGCGAAACGGGAGGGGACTGGCCCCTCCCGTTTCGCTTATCTGCTTGACACCTGATAGTGACGATAGACAATGTTTCCAATCATAAGGATTATCAGGGATATGGCAGGATACAGGATAAGGATAAATTGACAGTTCGTGAGCTGGGCGCCCAGCAGCGGGACCAGGCGGTTATCTGTGAAGCAGTCCATACTCAGGAAATTGGCAGGGAGGTAGCTGCGGATCTGGGAAGCCACACGGAACCTGGGTCCGATCTTGACAAGCAGGCTCAGGAGCATGAATCCCAGCATAAAGTACATGGCTGCGGTACTGCTTTTCAGAGCCGCAGACAGGAACATGGCCATTACACTGTATAGGATAGCGGCGGCGAGGTACAACGCGAAGCAGAGAAGGACGGTACCTCCTGCGTCCAGAGTCCGGGAGCTGTCGGGCAGGATTATTTGCAGCGCAGCGGTATAGCCGTCCGGGCCGTAGAGAAGAAGGCTTGTGAGAGCAGCGGCGGTATAGAGGAAAACTGCAGCCGCCAGTCCGAAGGTGATTCCCGCCAGGATTTTAGCCAGGTAGAGGGGCGTTCTTCCATTGCGGCAGCATATGGTAATTTGATCGGTTTTTTGCAGGCGCTCGTCGGAGAATACACCTGACAGGCAGACAGCAGTCACGAGGAGAAGCATGATATTCAGGACTGCGATCTCAGAGAGGATGAGCTTGTAGCCTTTCGCGTATTCATAGGTATAATGGGCAGGCAGAGATGCTTCTTTGCTCTGCCAGTAGGCGGTTTCCCGGGAGGTCAATTTTTGGGTATCCCACTGTTCCTGAAGATTGGACTGACGCTTGGCGTATAGGGAATCGGCATTTGTGCGCTTCACTGCCCCATCGTCTTCTCCATAAATTTTCCAGACAAAATTGTAGATTTCGTTATAATCCTGGGAGCGATCTTCCTGCATTTCTGTAAGGAGCGCATCATCTATGGATCGGCCGGAAAGGTTCCTGGCGGCGGTACGGTTTTTTATCATGTAGTCGTAGCCGCTGATCTGGACGCCGTCCATGGTATAAGAATTAAAAAGTACGCCGCTCAGGCTCATGAGGATGCAGATAAAAAGCATGACCGCCGCGGTGATCCATACGATTTTACGGTTTCCTATTTTTTTCAGCTCAAATGTATATAGCGCGGCTATATTATTCATTTTCCGCCTCCTCTCCTGTTTGCTGCAGGTAAAATGCTTCTAAGTCCTGATGGCTTCCATCCCACTTTCCTTCATAGATGAGCTGACCTGAATTCATCATCAGAATCGTGTCCGCGATGTGTTCCAGATCTGAGACGATATGGGTGGATAGCAGTACAATGCTGTTTTTTCCGATCCCGGCGATCAGGTTGCGGAACCGGACCCGCTCCCGGGGATCCAGGCCGGAGGTCGGTTCATCCAGAACCAGAAGGCCCGGATCGTTCAGCAGGGCCTGGGCGATTCCCAACCGCTGCTTCATGCCGCCGGAGTAGGTCTTTATTTTTTTGTTTGCCATATCCTTCAGCGAGACGGTATCCAGCAATTCGGCGGATTTCCTTTTTGCCGCGGAACGGCTCAGCCCTTTCAGGGAAGCCATATACAGCAGGAAATCCATGCCGGTGAAGTCGGGATAATAGCCGAAGTCCTGGGGCAGATATCCCAGCTGTGCGCGGTATTCTTCCGATGCGGCGGGAAGGCCGTCTAAAGTGACAGCGCCCCCGGTTGGTTTCAGAATACCGCAGATCATACGCATCAGCGTGGTTTTGCCGGCGCCGTTGGCTCCCAGCAGCCCATAGACTCCTTTGTCTAAATGAAGGGATATCCGGTCCACAGCGATCGTATTCAGGAATTGTTTCGTGAGACGGTCTAAGACAAGCTGCATATCAGTTCCTCCTCTGTCTGGTGTACTATTTTATATGTTTCCAGGGCGGTCAGGGCAGCCAGGATAAGAAGAGCCGCTATCCACCAGTGTAAACGGGTATTCTGATAAAGAACAGGCACCGCTGTCTGCAAAATGAGATTCAGACCGCTGGTGATAACCGCTGCCGCCATACATCCGTAGAGCGCTTCCTTTCCGTGTATTTTCCGGACGATGCACAGGCCGGACACAGTGGTTAACAGATAGGGAACCAGCAGATAAACTCCCGTCTGTATGGCCGTCGTAACCCCCTGGATGCAGGAAAGCGGAATCAGCAGGCCCAGCAATATCAGATGGAGCAGGCCCATGATACCCATCCGGGCCAGGGTCACGCTCTTCAGTGAAAACCTGGAAGCCATCTCCAGTTCCTCCATATTGTATACCCTGGACCGGGCATTTTCCGTAACGGCGGACAGAGCCGCAAAAGGAATCAGAGACGAGATAATCCACAATGTGTCCTGGTTAATAAATATGGCTCCTGCAAGAGCGATGCCAAATAAAATCACGGATAACGCCCATACCGTTTTTCGAATAAATGTGGCCTGTATCCAGAGGAAGGAAAACTGGCTTATTTTTACTGGACGTATTGTTTTAAAAAAAGCTTGTTTACCCACAGGCTCCGGCGCCTCGAATGCGTCTTTTAAAGCCTGTTTCATTATCTGTTTCATTCGAATCCCTCCTTTCCGAATTTGTCCTGTAACTGTTTCAGCGCTTTTGCCGTCTTCCGGTATACGGAAAACCGGGAAAGGCCGTATAGCTTGCACAGAGCGGAAACGGGTACTTCGTTTACGTAGCGAAGCAGTATTAATTCCTGTTCCTCCCCGCTTAATTCAGCCAGCGCTGTTCTAAGTGAGACTGCGGTCAGTATACGGTTCTCCGTATCCGGACATGCCGCCTCCTCCGGCAAAGGGGCGCAGGGCTGTCTGCGGAATTCATCGATACAGAGATTTCTGGCTATGGTATACAGATACCGGAGCCTCTGGCCTTTTTCATAATACTGGTCGCTGTCCAGAAACCTAAGAAAAGTCTCCTGCGTCACATCTTCTGCCGTTTCCCGGTGATGCAGCTTAAAATAACAGTAACGGTAGATTTTATCATATTGGTCTTCTAAGTCCATGGACACACCCGTAACCTCCTCTCATTATGTATAACGAATGAACAGCGGCATATGTGCGGTTATTTTTAAAAATATTCACCGAATGGAATGTTTCACATTATTGACGCATGTATGGTAGAATACTTTAAGAGCATGCATAATTAAGAAAAAAGAGAGGTATGGCCATGAAAAAGAAAAGAAGTAGTCTACATAACTTTGTATTATATTCCGTCTTTCTCTTTTATATTTTTGTTCTGTGCGTTCTGCTGTTCCGGACCATACACCCGGCCAGATCCCTGAATCTCGTTCCCTTCCGTTCCATTATCAACTATCTGTCCGGCCGTGATCAGATCATGCATACCTTTGCCCTCAGCAACGTGCTGGGCAATATCGTTTTATTCATCCCCCTCGGTATCTACCTGACTCTGTTTCACCGCGACAAGAGAATATTCAAAAATCTATTATGGATTGTCATTATCAGCCTGACGGTGGAAATCATACAATATACCTTCAGGCTAGGCATCGGTGATATCGATGATATCATTCTGAACAGTTTGGGAGGATTCCTGGGAATAGCCGCATACCGAATGCTGTTGTTAATATTTAAGGACACAGGCAAAGTCCGCCGTATCATAGAAATAATTGCTCCCATTGGAGGTATCGCCAGTTTTCTTATCCTGTTCCTCTATAATACACTCTGATTATTATATCAATAAATGAACGCTATATTTCACCATATATCTCTGTGTATCTATGAATCAGAGACAGCCTGTAATCCGCCAATAATTATACAAAAAGACTGCCGCACCTTGTCCAATCAGCTTTTTAAGCCTGAATATTTAAAGTTACAGCAGTCTTTTTTCTATTGCATTTCTATAAAACGTAATCTTTTATTTTTAAAAATCATCATCATCCAGATCCAGCACATCCAAATCGATATCCAGGTCGTCCAGATCATCTTTGCTCTCATTCATCAGTTTTTCAACCGCATCCATAATCTGTGCCTCATCGTCCATTACGACAGGCTCCTTTTTCGCCGGTCTGGAGGTACTGCGTGATGCACGGGTCGGATGGGAAGCTTCGGAAGCCTGGGTGGCCCTTCGTTCTCTGGACCGTCCTGCGCCGGAAGTATCCGCAGCCGGTTCCGATTCGGTTTCTTCATAGGAAGGAGGCGTAAGCTCTCTGATATCCGGCTTCACTAATTTGGGAGTCTGGTTATCTCTTAGACCTTCCTGGGTCTTCTTCAGTATTTTTTCCGACATCGGGAGCTGTTCCAGCCAGTTGTCGTCATCCGGATCGGTTTCGTCATACTCTTTGCCGTCGAAGTCATCATCGTCCTCCCAATCATCCCCGCGTTTCAGCCGGTTCACCTTCAGAATCAGGTTGATCACTACAAAGAGCAGAAGTACCGACAGAACGATCAGCGCACAGATGATTTTAAACCTTGCCGCCAATTTCGCGTCGGCTTCATCCTTGTTTACGCCCATCTGCTTTTGAAGCGCCGCCAATTCCGCTGCGGTATCGTCATTCGATTCCGTATCGGGTGCCGCCACGGGAACATATTTTTGGAACGTCTGCTGGACAGGGTCAAAGGAATACCAGTCCTCCAGGCCATTATTGTCCATCGCATAAATCAGCTGATAAGAATTACCGGTATCGGAAGCCGGCGCAGCATCATTTTCCGGATTCTCCGGTTCCCCGCCGCCCTCTTCACCCCCGGGATTTTCCGGGTCCTGGGCTTCGGTGGCATACACGGTCATCGGGCCGAACATAGCTGTCAATCGGTTCAGCAGCCCGTCAGCGGATGCTTCGCCGCCCCCGTCCTGATCACCGTTTTCCCCTTCTCCTGCGCCATCCTGAGGCGCTTCTGTCTGCTGCGTTACCTGATATCCCTCCACAGCGATTCCATCCAGCTCAACCTGGATCTGCTCATATCCCTGGGGCACCTGGGAGGGGTCCGGCACGGGTATCGGAATCAGGAATCCGCCTTCTTCCGGCGAAAGCCCGATGGGAATCTGAATAAAGTTGGAAAAAGTCCCGGATTGAGCGTTATATATATAAAATCTGCCGTTTTCCTTGTTCTCATCCACCAGATACATCAGCTCCATGTCGGAGTTGGTCATCTTTGCGCTTTTGATCTCTTTTTCTTTATAACTGGAGGTGTAGGGTTCGAAACCCTGCGGGATCTCCTCATCCTTAAACTTTTCGGATACCAGACGGATCTCCGAACCAACCGCTGCTTCCAGTGTATCGTCTTCCTCCGGCTGTTCCTCATCCGGCTTCGGAGTCGGCGTAGGTGTCTCCTGGCTCTTCGCCTCCTCGGTTACCGCGATGCTGTAAGTAGCCTCGTTCCCATTGGGGGCGCGCACAATGATTTTAATCGTGGTCTTGCCATTACTCAGTTCGGTACCGTCAATGGATACCACTTCCGCCTCTTTTTCCATCGGATTGGCACTGACCGCGACCTTCGTCGTTCCCTTGGGTACCGTGGCTGTATACTTGGTCTTGGATCCTGTAAAGGATGGGGAAAGCGTTCCCGGAGATATTTTCAGGGATGACAGCTGGTTGTTGGCGGATTTCTTTTCTGAACCGCCGCTGTCACCGCCGCCTCCATTATCGCCTCCGCCGTCTCCGCCTCCTCCGCCGCCGTTATCCCCTCCGCCGGGGGAGGTGACGGATACGGAAGCGCCGCCGGGCTGCCCGATATCCAGCACTTCTTCATTAAAGTTCGCCACTTTGTAATTCGATACATTCACAGAGGCGTTCCCGGGCGCGATCGCCTTGAAGGTGACGGTAGCACCCAGGGAGGTCTGTCCGGGTGCACTGTTCTGAGCCACCAGATGTACACTTCCGGAACCTCCGGAGGCATTCACGCTGGAGCTCTGGTATTCTAACAGCGAAGCGTCATAGGACAGTGTCACATCCATCGCCGCGATATCTCCGTCGGCAGCGTTTGCTTTTACACTGACACTCACAGTCTGGCCCACATTACAGCTCCCGCCGGAAACCTGGAGGTTTCCGCTGGCTGCCAATACCCTGGAAGGAAACCAGGGGAGCACCAGGCAGCATACCATGGCAACCGCCAGTACCTGATATAATTTTTTCATAGTATTCTCCTCTCCTGTTCTACGACAATAACTGAATTCCCAATATATGCTTCTGAATCCGGATCAAATCGATGATATCCACTGTTCCGTCTCCGTTCACATCCGCTGCCGCGAACTGGTCGGAGTTCAGAGTGGTCAATCCGATGATTGCTTTCTGCACCCTTACCAGGTCCAGCACATCGATCGATCCGTCCTGATTAACATCCCCCTTGGTTACATTTCCCGCCGGAGGATTCTCTCCGCCCGGGTTTTCATCCGTGCCGCCGCCGCTCTTGGCTATATTCAGCGTGTAGGTTCTCGTCGTCCCATTCTGAGCCTGGACCACGATCTGGACCGTATTCATGCCTTCTTTCAGAGCCACGCTGCCGGTACCGCTCAGGATACGAGCCGACGGATCATAGACATTTGCGCTTATGTTAACTGCTGCTACCGGATCATCCACGACCAGTGAATATTGTGTCGTGTAGATATTAAAGGAAGGAGATAAACCGTAGCCGCTGACTTCGATACTGCTCAGCAGGTTGACCGGATTACCGTCCCCGGTAGGTTTGGCGCACACCGTGTTCGGCATATTGGAGTATACCGGAATCTTGAATACCAGCGCCATATCCTTCAGCTGGTCATAGGCGCTTGAAAGTTTCGCGCTCTCATTCGCCGCACCGTAGATGCTGGTCATATACTGATGCGTATGAGGGCTTCCCCCCTGCACATTGAATTTCTTCAGATACGTGGTATCCTGTCCCCTGGCCACATACTGGGTGCCGTAGAACTGCGCACCGCCGATTATGGACTTATAGCGGCTGTTCCAGGGCCGGTTATAGGAGGTATCGCCGTTGTCAAATCCTCTGGCGTACCACAGCCCTCTCTGCACAGCATCCCTGGTCCCATCATCATAGGCACCGATATTCAAATAGTTGTATAATCCCTCATATCCCGGATAGGTTCCTGAGATCAGCTGTGAAGTGCCGTTTCCCTGCTCTGTCAGAATCGCAGAGGCCAGCGCGTATGGACTGACTCCCGACTGCCGGCCGGCTTCCATCAGCACATCCGCATAACTGTAATTCTGGTTGTTTTCGGAAAAACCATTTGCCATAAATGTGCCGGCTATTATCCGGTTAACGCCGTCTGTGTTCTGCGCCCCCTCATTAAAGGACTGAAGCAGGAACAGGAATATGTATTTGGAATCCAGGAAATTCCTGGGGTCCATATAATAGCGGATGATTCCGTCGGATGCCGCTACCCATCTGGCGCCGTCCTGGCCCACCCACTGTCCGCTGGACAGATCATAGGCACCTGGCTCGATGGATTTCCATGAGGAAATACTGCTGTTCTCCACGTTATTTTTACCGATCGCAGATTGCGCAGCCACTACGGAATTCCAGTCCATTCCGGTCTGCTGAGGTACAAACTGCCAGTTCGGATACTGGCTATGTAAAGAAGCAAGTGCGTTGCAGTAGCTCTCCGGAAAACCCGCGTCCAACAGCTGCTGCTTATAACCGTCGTCCACCGAGGTCAGCGCAATACTGCTGGCGATCACATATCCTTCCCCGGAACCATATTCGATCTTATACCAGCCGTTTCCCATATCCTGCAGGATATTGACCGACTGTCCGTTGTTCAGTGATCCGATCTTTCCATAATTAGTCCCTGGTCCGGAACGCACGTTCAAAGTATTGCTGCTTTGCATTGACACTACGCCGGTGGTGGCAGCGGAAGTATAGAAATTCGAAAAATAAAATGCTCCCCCGACGATCATACAAACAGCAAGACTGAGAACCAATCCTTTTATCCTGGTTTTCCAGCCTGTCCTCACAAAATCACTCTCCATGCCCTTATTATCCAATGCTTTGTCATTTTACATTATATGAATTTATGTAACCTATTGTCAATCTAAATATGTGTAAAATATCAATTTTTCAACATATTTCCACATTTTTCCATTCTTTATGTTAACTTACAAACAGTTTTTGATAAAATCACGTGAAAATCACATGACAATGTTTTATTATACACGATTTTGGGTTTTAATGTCTGAATATTTTCTTATTTTTTCCATTTTCATCCTATTGTTCCATCCGGCCGGCTGGAGCAATAGATTGCTGCGCCCTGATTTTCGGGCGTTCTGGGAAGAGGAGAAAGATGCAAAGATAAGCAGAAATAGAAATACAGAATTTTTATTGCGGGCATGATTACCCATAGAGAAAGTGACAATCACATCCAGGAGACGGTCAGGTCCGGAATAGCACCGGCCCGTATTCTTCTCCTGGATATCCATGATTCAATGCGGTACGTCCCGCTTTCCTAATACGTAGTCCCTCCCCTGATAAGCTCCACATCCAGGAGAATCCGATTCTTAGTAATCTCCTCCCCCTCGATCTTGCGGATCAGCGTGTCCACCAGATTCGATGCCAGCAGATCAAAGGGCTGTGCCACATGTGTCAGGGTCGGATGGAACATTTTCGCGATATCCACTCCGTCATAGCCCACTGCCTTAAACTGTTCCGGCACCTTAAGGCCCCGTTCCAGCGCGCATTTCACCGCGTAGACCACCACCACATCGGTGGAGAAGGCTCCGTCTATCTCAGGATAACGTCCGAACAAAGAGTGGATGATCTGGTAGTATTCTCCTCTTTGAAATTCGTTTTCCTTCAGTTCATAGTTGATACACCGGATGTCATGCTGTTCCAGAATCTCCTGGAATACCCGGTTTCTGATCAGCGCCGGAGTCTTAACATCCGTGTTGCCTCCGATATTCAGCACACACTTACAGCCGTTGCGCACGAATTCCATCGCTGCCAGCCTGCCGCCTTTCTCATGATCCGAACTGATGGTGGGAATCTGCTCCCCCAGCGACATGTCGATGGCCACCACCGGCAGGCTGATCTTCTCATACTCACTGGTCTTTAACATGTGTGTTCCGATAATAATACCATCTACTTTGTTTTGCCGCAGCATGTTGAGATAATCATGCTCCCGGTTGGCCTTTTCCTTCGTGTTGCACAGCAGCAGCTTGTACCCGTGCTGGTATAAAAGCAGCTCAATGCGCTTCGTCAGCTCCGCAAAGAAAGGATGAGAAATATCCGGAATCAGCAGGCCAATAAAGTAGGTGCGCCGGTTGTACAGATTTCTGGCCAGCTGGTTCGGCTGATAATCCAGCTGCTCTATCGCCTGATATACCTTCTCGTAAGTTTCTTTTGAGATATAACCTCTTTTATTTAATACCCGCGAAACAGTTGAGACGGAAACACCGGCCAGCAGTGCCACATCTTTAATTCCAGCCATATCTGAATCTCCTTTGCCGATCGAAATTATACTGATATTATACCAATATCTTCCACCTTTTCCAAATAGTTTCTGCCCTTGCCGGTTGTGTTTACCCTTTTCGCAAGGCTGAGGGCACCGTCCTTCATTTCGTAGACCAAAGGATCTGGTATATAGTCGCCCTGATCAGACCAGACCGTCCCCAGCAGGTACCACCTGCCGTCTTTCTCTATCAGCTGGTTCGCATACTGTACGTTGCGGTCCGGATCGTCAAAATCATCCGGCAGCAGCTTCCATTCCCTGCAAAACCGATAAGGTCCAAACATGGAATCACTGATCATGTAGTAGCTGGTCTGCCGCAGCAGATTTCCGTATCGTTTCACATACTGGTCTGAAAAAAGCAGGCCGTAGCAGGAAAACAACAGCACATACCGGCCGCCGATCTTATGAATCTGGGGACACTCCATCTCCTGGCATACCGCCTCGATCTCCATGGGCTGCAGCAGTTCCCAGTGTTCCATATCATCCGATCTGGCTACTCCCACAGTACCGCAGGCATCCGGCTTTGCGTCCTTTTTCGTGGCGCAGGTCAGATGATAGGCGTATTCCCCATCCGTGAACAGATAAGGATCCCTCCAGTGTGAGAACGTCCTGACGCCGGCACCATTCATAGCGTAATAATGATCATCCGGACGTGTGATCGGATTGCAGCTGCATTTTTCCCAGTGATACAGGTCTTTTGAGAAAGCCAGGCCCACCATACCTACAGGGCCGTTCCACTGGCCGGTATAGGCCATCCAGTAGAGCCCCTTATATTGGATCACCGATCCGGTGGATATTCCGTTGGCATCCCACTCCCCGGCATTTCCTTTTCTCAATACCGTCCCCTGCAGTTCCCAGTGGATCATGTCCCTGCTGGTCGCATGGGCAATCTCCCAGTCCGTATGACGGGGCACGGATTCCGGGCAGGTGAGATAATAGCAATGGCAGATATCCCCCGCCACATAGTACCAGGTATCCCCCAGATGATTTCCTTCATGTCGTAACAAAAGTGTCCCTCCTTATACTGCTCTGATTGTATCGCAAAACTTTTACAGAATACATACCTCATCCACGATATCTGAAAAATATTCCTTCATCTGCCCCATCTGTTCTTCCGATGGCGCCTCAAATGTCTCAGCCAGCCTCCCGATCCCTGCAGCCTTATAATTTCCGTAGGCATGATAAGGCAGCAGATCCAGCCGTTCCACCCCGGATAAACCATCCAGGAAACGGTGAAGCCCTTCCAGCTCCTCCTTCGTGTCATTGATTCCGTGTATCAGGGGAGTGCGGACCCAGAGTCTGGCTCCGGCCCGGCTAAGCCTGACCGCATTATCCAGAATCCGCTCATTCGAAACCCCGGTCATGCGCTCGTGTTTCCGGGAATCCAGCATCTTGATATCGTATAAGAACAGATCCACTTCCGCAAGCAGCTGTTCAAACCATTCGAAGGGGACACAGCCGGCAGTATCCACAGTTACAGAGATCCCCGCCTTTTTGATCCCCGGGAGAAAGCGGCCCAGCACGCCGGCCTGCAGCATCGGTTCCCCGCCCGAAAACGTGACACCCCCGCCATCTGCATAGAGAGCCCGGTCTGCCTCCAGGACTTCCAGGAGAACAGGCAGCGTAAGTTTTTCCCCGATGACTTTCGTGGCATCCGGGTAGCATACCTTCACGCACTCGCCGCAGACACTACATTTGCCGGTGTCCCTGTTTATATGTCCCGCCTCCGCGGACAAAGCCTGATTCGGACAGGCCCGCAGGCAGGCGCCGCAATGTATGCACCGGTTCGAAAGATACTGGATCTGGGGCCCGCTTATTTGGGTCTCCGGGTTATGGCACCACCGGCAGGACAGATTACACCCCTTTAAAAATACGGTCGTCCGGATCCCGGGGCCGTCGTGCAGACTATAACGCTGTATTTGTGTGATAAACAGGGAATCATCCATTGACAAATGTCCTTCCGATAATTTCATCCTGGATCTGGGAGTCCAATGAGGTAAAATAAGCGCTGAACCCACAGACGCGCACGACGATATTTTTATACGCATCCGGATTCTTCCGGGCCTGAACCAAAACCTGCGGATCCAGAAGGTTCAGATCCAGCGCGCTGCCTCCCGCTTCCAGAAAAGCTTTCATCGTCCGGATCAAATATTGTGACCCAGGCTCTGATTTCATCAGGGGCATTTCCAGATACAGAACGCCGGCTCCCGGATAATCCGTCATATCGATCTTTTGGAGTGTATGCAGGATGTTGGCAGTATTCGAGATACCGCTTATATCCGACGGGTTCATTCCCCTGGACAGCGGTGTTCCCGCCAGACGCCCGTCACTGGTGGCCCCCACGTGCTCCTTCATCCAGTCAAAAAGATAGAACACGAACAGGGAAGCTTCATAGCGGCCGCCCCGGTTGTTCCGGAACCCGGAGGCAGTGCCCGCCAGATCACGGAAGATTCTGTCGGCGAACTCATTCACCTCAGGGGTATCCATCCCGTATTTCGGGCAGCGGTTCAGCAGATACTCCCGCATTCTGGGGTCTGTCTTAAAATCACTACGTAATAGTGCGGCCAGCTGTTCCAGGTTCAGCATGTGCCTGTCATAGACCACCTCTTTGACAGCCAGAAGGGAATTGATGGCTGTGCCGATCCCCACCAAAGGCATACTGGTCGGATTATAGACCGCACCGCCCTCAGTCATGTCCATCCCTTTTTCAAGGCAGCCGGTCAGTGTGGCGGACAAAAGCGGACAGGGATTGAACTCCCGCGTCACTGTCTCGTAATGGTTCAGTACTTCCACCAGCCGTTTATAGATACTGCGCAGTTTTGCAATATAATTTTCGTAAAATGCCTCAAAGCTCTCCAGCTGATCCGGCTGCTCGTATCCTGTATTCTCCTGATCAAAGAACAGGTTCAGGGAATCGTCAAAAAAGGAATTGACCAGTTGAGGCAGGCTCAGATACAGAAACGCGCGGCTGTTAAACTCTGTGTTATCCAATACCGGCTCCTGGCATCCTCCCGCCGAGTAGAGTCTGGCGTCTTTTAATTCCTTTCCCATCTTCACATTGGACGCGATGATAACATCATCATTCAGAAAAGAAAATACATTCTTTCCTCCGGCGATCATGGCGGCTGTACGGGAAAAATATTCTTCCGGATGCCGGCCGGTAATTCTGGCCTGGATCTTGGGATTGACCAGATCGTATTCGTCATAGACTTCCAGGATCATACGGGTAATGTCATTGTATATCACGTTTCCGTCCTGATCACAGCCGCCGATGGTCAGGCTGTTGTTGGTGGAGGCGAACTCATCTCCTGTCAGGTCCCATCTGGCGTCCGTATGGACCAGGAAATGAGCCATCAGATTCTTCGCCTTTTCATAGGTTTGTTCCCCCCGCTCACAGTCCTGTATATAATAGGGTTCCAGGAGACGGTCCAGATGTCCCAGGATCGCCACCGCCACTCCCTCCAGGCTGGTCATCATCTCTTTGAAAAACAGGATACAGCAAAGCGCTTCATAGAAGTTTCCCGCCGGTTCCCAGGGCACCCGCTTCGCTGCCTCCCGGATCATCGCCAGATTGTCCCGCAGCTCCTGGTCCTGTTCGGCGGCAAGCATCTCTCCCGCCAGCGTGGAAAAGCGTCCCGCGATCTGTTGCATCGCTTCGCACCCCTCGATCACACTTTGGTAAAAGCCCAGAGCCATCGGGGACGTCTGCCTATTCATCTGTTCCCTGGCTTCCAGAACAATTCCTTTTAAGCCCTTCTTCAGCAGATTATCATAGCCAACGCTGTGATGTGCCAGGTCGGAAAAGATATCCCCCCAGATCAGGTCACATTCCTTATAAGGCTTTATCCATTCCTGGAATTCTTCGGCATAATGCATCTGTTTTTCCATATACCAGCCCTCCAGTCCAGGGCCGGGCGGGAATCCGTTCTGGCTGCTGTTGCGGATTCTTCCCGTCTTGACCTCAAAGAAAAAGGGGGACTGCCGGAATATCTTGATCTCACACAGCTGTGCCGCCGCCCGGTAGACAAGAGCTTTTCTCTCGTAGGGGGTCCGGTCTTTTGCCTCCTCATACCACTGATCCAGGATCTCTTTCACTGGTGTGACATCATAGGGGCAGCCCCGATAATATTCGTCGTACTCCTCAAAAACAGCCTCCCGGTGTGTTGCAAATTCTGATGCCATAGGTTATCACACTCCTTTTTTATTATCCGGACTCATTTTTTATTTCATAGGAGCTCTTCCCTATGAACAAGAAAAGGTCAGAGCCACCTTGACCGCCTCTTTGTTTTGGATCGCTTCAAAGCCCTTCTTATAGTCCTCGATTGGCAGAACATGGGTGATCAGAAGATCCGTATCGATTCTTCCTGAGAGAACCGCATCCGCTATGAATGAATGTGTCTCACGCTCCAATTCATTAATCGGCCACTGCACGAACTGAAGCTTTCGGTTCCTGATTCCGTCCATGGAAAGCACCAGACGGTCCCCGATACCCAGACCGTATACCGCAACCGTGCCGTCCTCTTCTGTCAGACGCATTCCCTGCTGTATCGTCTCCTGGTTTCCCACCGTGTCTATATAGCAGTTCAGCCTGCCCGCCCAGTCAGCCTCAAGCCTTCTATGGTCTTCTTCCTTCCGGTTATGGTAACACTCCATAGCCCCGATCTGCCGGGCCCGCTTCAGATTCTCCGGGCGGTTGCCCAGAACGGATACGTTCCGGATTCCCGACAGCAGGCAGTTATATAGCATGCAAAGTCCCACCGGGCCATCCCCCACGATCAGGACATTGTCCTCAGGAGACAAGCCGATCCTTCTCACCGCGCTTAAAGTCTCTTTTAATGTAATCATCAGGGACGCCTGCTCGGGTCTTATGCCCGCAGGCACGACCTGCTGGGTGAGCCCGCACGGATCATACGCCCGCTTTTGCCCGTCCTCCCGCAATGCCTGAGTGTCCACCACTATCCCATATTCTGCGAACCCGCCCCAGGCGCTTCTGTATTTTCCTGCGTCCAGCAGGCATGGGCGTACCACCAGATCACCGGGCCAAAAGCTCCTGACCCGGTCTCCGGTTCTTATGACGCGGCCCGCACCCTCATGCCCCAGTACCAGGGGATACTCCTGTGCTTCCGCCAGCTTTCCCTGTATGATCTCCCGGTCCGTACCGTTACAGATCATACAGCAGCTCATCTTCACCAGCGCTTCGTATTCCCCGATCTTAGGCATGGGGATATCGTCCACAAGCCTTACTTCATGCTCTTTCGTTACAATTAATCCTCTCATCGTGCTACTCCTTGATCCCTGACATGGCCACCGACTGGATAAAATATTTCTGGAAAAAGAGATACAGGATAAATACCGGCAGAATACTGATCAGGGTCGCAGCCATAATCTCATTCCAGGGAGGTATAAAATCCACACTGGGCCCGGTCATGGTAGCAAGTCCCAGGGTTATGGTGAATTTCTCCTGTTTACTCACCACCACCAGCATCCAGATCAGATTGTTCCAGCTGGTGATAAAAATATAGGTCGCCAGAGTCACCATGGCCGGTACCGCGTTCGGCACAATGATGCTCCGGAAGATTCTTACATGCCCCGCACCGTCTATCCTTGCAGACTCATCCAATTCCTTAGGAATCCCCATAAAGAACTGGCGGATCAGAAACGTACCGAATGGAATGGACCAGGCGATCTGCGGCAGAATCATTCCCGCGTAGCTGTTGAGCATATGCAGATTCTTCACAATGATAAAGGAAGGGATCAGGCGGACCACCTGCGGGATCATCATCGTGGACAGATACACAAGGAACAGGGCATTGCGCAGCTTGAAATTCATCCGGGTAAACGCGTAGGCGGCCAGGGAGCACACCACCACGGTAAAAAACGCGGTGGGTACCGTCACCATAAAGGAATTAAAGAAATACTTCGGGAAGTCCAGCAGATGCCAGGCATCCACAAAATTGTTCCAGGCGAATTCCCCGGGGATCAGGCTCGGCGGAAATAAAAACAGTTCGTTGTCCGGCTTCAGTGCCGTAGATAAAACCCACAGGAAGGGCACCAGGATAATCAGGGCTGTCAGAACCGCCGCAGCCATCAGCAGTATGCTTTTGGATCTTTTATGTATTCTCATGGTCTACCCCCTAGTCTGCCTGTGTCACTTTATTCTGAATAACAGTAAATAAAAGAACAATGACGAACAATACCACGGACATGGCACTGGCATATCCCATTTTCATTGATGAAAACGCCGTCTGCCACATATAGAAGCCTGTTACATACGTGGCTGTCCCCGGGCCGCCCAGGGTAATCATGTAAAACAGGTCGAATTCCTGGAACGAGCCAATAATACTCATCAGCGCCACAAAATAGATCATGGGCTTTAACTGCGGAAGGGTTATATAGCGGAATTTTTGGAAACGTCCGGCCCCTTCCAGATCCGCCGCCTCATAATACTGCTCCGATATTCCCAACATACCCGCCACGAACATAACCATGTAATATCCGGCCCATCTCCAGATCGTCACGATCACGATAGAGAGCATCGCCACCTTTCCACTGGTAAACCATTTTACAGATGGCAGGCCGATTTGGTTGAGCAGACCGTTAATCACACCGGTATTGGTATTTAGCAGATAGCTCCATACGATCCCCGTAGCCACCAGTGAGAGCATCGTGGGGATAAAATAGATTCCCCGGAACAGTTTGGATGTCCTGCCCAACGACACGACGATCTCAGCCAGGCCCAGAGCCGCTGCCACAATCAGCGGCACGTTCAGGATGATATAGTAGATCGTGTTTTTCAGGCTCGTCCACCAGAGATCATCCTGCATCAGAGTCCGGAAGTTTAAAAGCCCTGTAAATTCCTTCCCTTTCAGTGGATTCCACTCAAAGAATGCAAGCACCATGGAATAGATCATCGGCCAGAATACAAACACCGCAAGCAACAGGAAACTGGGCAGCAAAAACAAAATCACACAGGATGAATGATAAAACCGCTGCCGTTTGGATCTACATTTCTTCTTCATTTTCCGCCCCTTTGTCTATTATTTTTTAAGAAGTCCATTGACCTCTTCTACCGCATCCTTCATCACTTCCGCCGCTGGTTCATTGTCGTACCAGATCCGGTCCAGCTGCCGGCCGACCGCGGTGATCTGATCGTTTACCGACAAAATGTTGGGCATCCATTTGCAGTATTCCAGCGCATCTACAAAGATTCCGGCATTCTTGGAGGAATCAAACGGTGCGATGGATACCTCTTTCAGGGATTTTCTGACGGAGATCTGCGGGTCACTGGTATTCTCAAGAAAAACCTTAAGACCCTCTTTGCTGGTCACGAACTTCAGGAAATCCATGGCTTCTTCCTTATGCTCAGATGTGCTGGCCACACTCAGGGTATTGACATACAGCACTTCCCCTTTTGATCCGTCATTTCCGTGGGGCGCATGCATCAGCTGCCAGTCCAGTTTGTCACTGTCCTCCAATTTCAGCGCCTCCCAAAGGGCTACCCGCCCCATGGCAATGGAACCGGAATTCAACATTCCCACGATCGGCAGCGATCCCTCATCCAGCTTTTCCATTGTGGGCATCACTTTATGTACATCGTAAAGGTCTTTGATGTACTGGATGGCATCGATGACCTTCTGGTCGTCCAGCAGACTGGCCGTCCCATCAGCGTTCAGATATTCACTTCCGTTCTGCCAGATGTAGGGAAGAATTGTCTTTAAGCCGTAATCATTGACCAGAGTCGCATAGTTCACACCGACCTCATCCTTCTTTTCCATGATCTGTTTGGAGACCTCCACGAATTCATCCCAGGAAAATCCCTCTTCCGGTACCGTAATCCCCAGCTGGTCAAAGATTTTCTTATTATACACCCATGCATAATTCCCGCCGTCCACAGGCAATCCGTAATATTTTCCATCATACATAGCGTAATCCAGGGTAGTCTCCCAGAAATCATCGAACTCATAGTCCGCATCCGCCTTCAAGTCTTCGACCTGGATCTCCTCCAATACACCGGCGTCTGCGAATTCCTGTGTATAACCCACCTGGCAGGCCAGCAGATCCGGCAGTTCATCGGAAGCTGCCTCTGTAAAGATCTTAGTCATATAATCGGAAACCTGCTGATACTCAATCTTGATATTCGGATTCTGCTTCTCATAGGCATCAATCACCGGCTGATATTTGGAAACCGGGTCCCAGCTCTGCCATACCAGCGTCAGCTGATCCCCGCTCTCTCCCTTGGTTTCTGCAGATGCCTCCTGATTAGATGCCGATTCGTTTCCCGTCGTGGCGTCGTTTGTGTCCCCGGCTTTTTTATCCCCGCATCCCATAAGAGCTGCAGCCGCCATCGCTGTCACCAGTAACAATGCCATCCATTTACTCTGCTTTTTCATAACCATTCCTCCTGTTCATTCTCTTGTTTCCCCAACAGTTACATTTGCTCTTGCCTTTTTTGCGCAATCCTCTTGTTTCTCCTTTCTCAGTAGCCGGGCCATACCGCCATCTGCTTCCTGAACTATATGCTAACCGGTTGACATATATTGGATAGCATCATAATATCACTACTTTTCCCATATGTCAACCGGTTAGCATATATTTTACCAGGACATTTTTTATGGGAGACCGGCATCTTTCGGTAGTAACGCCTGATCTTCAAGCAGCTGCCTGGAGAAAGGGGCTTGTCCCCTCCCAAACGGCTGTGAATGGTAATCCGTAATTTGTATTTATGAAGAGCCTGCATTGACATTTATAAAAAGAAATACTAGAATCTGTAAGAGGTGAAGATACAATATTTGTTGTATACCATATTTGTATAGTGCTTGTTGAGACAAGAATAGGTATTACTTGTATTTATCGTTAGATCGGAATCGGTTTGGATAGAAGGGAGGACTATTGTCATGAGCGGTGAGACTTTGAAGATTAAGCCTTTAGATTGTGATTTTTCTGTTTGCCAGCTTAGGGATTTTTCAATGGTTAATTTGGAACGTAACTATTGTTTTGCCGGAAAAACAGAGGAAGAGTGTTCACTGGTTTGCGTTACGGAAGATATTCCTGCTAATTTTATCAGGAGGGATGACGGGTGGAAGGCATTCCGGATACAGGGAGTTTTGGATTTTTCCCTGATCGGAATACTTTCGCAAATATCAGCATTGCTGGCAAAGAACCGGATAGGGATTTTTGCTTTATCAACTTTCAATACGGATTACATTTTGACAAAAGCAGGAGATTTTGCGAGAGCGATTGAAATTCTTTCAGACGCCGGTTATGAGATTATCTGATATTCAGCAGCAATATACTGTTATATAAATAAAAGGCAATGCGGATACAAGGCTTGGATGACTGTTTCATCCTCTGCTTTCCTAATTTGAAACTCCTTGTCCGCCATAGGAACCTTCTTATTCATATCACTTCCATACCACTCGTATCCCTGCTTAATTATTCTACCTTATCGGACAAATGTTTGTTTTATAAAAGGCGCCCATTTTCTGAGCGCCTTTTGAGTCTTTTACTATACGGTATTATTTTTTTAATTGTCATAACCGACGCAATTCGGCATTATTCGATAACCGCCTCTGGTGATTGGATGAAATAGATATTTTTATTAGCCGCCTATATCTACTACAAATCAACTTTCATTACCAACTTATCAAAATCTGACTCATATAATTGATCTTGTATCACCCTGTATTTTTCAAATTCACTTTCTGCAAATGCTTTTGCAATTTCATGCGTAACTTTTCCCTTATCCATCAAAATATCCTCATCATTCATTTTCAGAAAAACTTCCAACTTAGATGCCCAATCCTCCATCGTCATAGGAATGCGCTTTTTGGCCTGCCTTTCTGCATAATCCGGATACATTGATACAAACTGATTCAAATCCTGTAGCTCAATCTGAGACAAATAGTTCTTTGCTATGCTTACATCTACTTTAACAATCTTTCCACCTGGTGCATTTTTCCATGTGGTCAGCCCCATATGTTCCTTTTTATGATCTGCCCTCTCGACAATAACCTCCGCAGCAGTATGACCATGAATCGCATAACGCAGTTTGTTCTGCACAGTCTTAAAGAACTCATTTGTAGTAACTGCATCTTTTGAATAATCGACTGCGGTAGCGTAGATATCAGTTATCTTTTGATAGAATTTTCGCTCACTGGCGCGGATTTCCCTGATCTCATCCAGTAAATGTTCAAAATATTCCTCGCAAATATTTGCCCATTTTCTAATCTTTTCTTATCAAGCACATATCCTTGTACTGTGTACGTTTTTAATACCTTCGTTGCCCATTGACGAAATTGCGTTGCTCGCAGGGAATTAACACGATAGCCTACAGAGATTATTGCATCTAAGCCATAAAACTTTGTGTTATATTGTTTTCCATCCGAGCCAGTATGTCGGAAATTCCGACATACTGAATTTTCCTCCAACTCCCCATCATCAAAAATATGTTTCAGGTGCTCCGTAATCGTGCTTCTTCCTTTATCAAAAAGCTTTGCAATTGCATCCTGAGTAAGCCAGACATCCTCATTCTGAACACGAACTTCTATAGAATCTTCTGTATTCTGCTTTGTAAATACTAAAAAATCCACAGTGCTGTTTCTAATCTGGAATTTCTTATTGGCCATTCAATCACATCTTTTTTCTTTCCCCGTTAAGCTATTTTAACATGCCGAACAAATGTTTGTAACATAACAAGCGCCCATTTTCTGAGCGCTTGTTACTACTTAATTCAGTATGTTGTAATATTGTTTTAGAAGCAGCTACTATTTATCTGAACGTCTTTCATATTTCTTGTCTATTGTTCCTTTGCTTTAACACCTATACCTCGTCTATAGCCTTCCCGATATCAGATCTGCAGTATTTATTCTCGAACGTGATCCACGTTACCGCCTCATAGGCATTGGCCCGGGCCTGCCTAAGGTCTGCTCCCTTGGCTGTGACGCCCAGGACTCTCCCACCGTTCGTGATGATTCCCTCCGGCGTCGCTTTTGTGCCGGCATGGAATACATAGTAACCGTCTTTGTCCGAGAAGTTATCCAGCCCATGGATCGGAAAGCCCTTTTCATATTTTACCGGGTAGCCGTCGGAGGCCAGCACTACGCAAACAGCGGCATTCTCTTCAAACTGCAGGTCGATCTGATCCAGTCTGCCTTCTATGCAGGCTTCCATCACTTCGATCATATCATTCTTCATTCTTGGAATCACTACCTGCGCTTCCGGATCACCGAATCTGGCATTATATTCCAGCACCTTCGGCCCTTCTTCGGTCAGCATCAGGCCAAAGAAGATGATTCCGGTAAAAGGACGGCCTTCTGCAGCCATGGCGTCCACCGTCGGCTGATAGATGTATTTCTGGCAAAACTCATCCACTTCCCTGGTATAGAACGGACTGGGGGAAAAGGTTCCCATACCTCCGGTATTCAAACCCTGGTCACCGTCCAGGGCCCTCTTGTGATCCTGGGCGGAAGTCATGGTTTTGACGGTCTTCCCGTCTACGAAGGATAAGACCGATACTTCCCGTCCGGTCATGAATTCCTCGATCACCAGACGGTTGCCGGCACTGCCGAACTGTCTGTCTTCCATGATGGTCTTTACACCGGCTCTGGCTTCTGTAAGATTCTGGCAGATCAGCACCCCTTTCCCCAGCGCCAGGCCATCCGCCTTCAGTACGATGGGGAATTTGGCTGTCTCCAGATATTGAAGCGCTTCCTGCGGATCGTCAAAGTTCTCATACCCTGCGGTCGGGATATTATATTTTTTCATCAGATCTTTTGCAAATGCTTTGGAACCTTCCAGGACCGCCGCGTTTGCCCTGGGTCCGAAGGCTTTCAGACCCGCGGCCTCAAAAGCATCTACCGCGCCGCCCACCAGGGGATCATCCATGGCTACGATCGTCAGGTCGATCTGTTTTTCCTTCGCGAATGCCACCTGCTTTTCAAAATCCATCACACCGATATCCACACACTGCGCGATCTGTGCGATCCCGCCGTTTCCGGGCGCGCAGTATATTTCCTTCACTTGGGGATTCCGGGATATTTTCCATGCCAGGACATGTTCCCGTCCGCCGCTTCCGATTATAAGTACCTTCATCCTTGTTTCCTCCCGTTCGCTATCAACTGAATCGCCTCAGGCAGAATCACCCATTCCGCCTCTTCCATTACTCTTCGCTGCAACTCCTGCGGGGTGTCGCCTTCCCGGACCTCCACCGCTTTCTGTAAAAGGATCGGTCCTGTGTCAGTCCCTTCGTCCACATAGTGCACCGTGGCTCCCGTTATCTTTACACCTCTTTGGAGGGCGGCCTCATGTACCTTAAGCCCATAATAACCAGTACCGCAGAAAGAGGGGATCAGGGAGGGATGTATATTGATGATTCTCTTCTCATATTTTTGTATCATGGCCGGCGGAATGACGACCAGGAAACCGGCCAGGACGATCAGCCCCGGCTGATAGGAATCAACCGTATTTAAAAATGCCTGATTAAACAGCTCCCTGTTCTCATATTCTTTCGGAGAGACACAAACGGCTTCTATTCCATACCGCCTTGCCCTCTCAAGGGCGTAGGCGTTTTGATTATTGCTGATCACCGCACGGATTCTGGCATTGGTTATGGTGCCGTTCTCCATCGCGTCCAGAATGGCCTGCAGGTTCGTTCCGCCTCCGGACACCAGTACTACCAGATCTAACATAGGGTTACTCCTTTTTCCCCGGCTTCCAGTTTTCCGATCAGGTAAGGGATTTCACCGGCCGCTTTTACGGCTTCTATGGCCTGGTCCGCCTGGTCAGGGGATACCGCGATCATCATGCCGATTCCCATGTTGAAAGTATTGTACATCATTTCCTCCCCGATATCTCCGTCGCTGGATAGCATTTCAAAAATAGGCGGGATGGGATAACTGTTCTTTTCCACGACCGCGCGAACGCCGTCCGGCAGCATCCGGGGTATATTTTCATAGAATCCGCCTCCGGTGATATGGCTGCATGCTTTGATGGATACGCCGGCTTCTTTTACCGCCTTCAATGCTTTTACATATATTTTCGTAGGACAAAGCAGGGCTTCCCCCAGTGTACAGCCAAGGGAGTCGTAGGTCACATCCAGGGCTTCCTTCGTCATACTGAACACCTTGCGGACAAGGGAATATCCGTTGCTGTGGATCCCGGAGGAGGCAAAGCCGATGAGCACATCGCCAGGTTTCGCGTCCTGGCCGGTAATCAGGTCCTTCTCGTCTACGATTCCAACCGCGAATCCGGCCAGGTCATATTCGTCCACCGGATAGAATCCGGGCATTTCCGCCGTCTCACCGCCGATCAGGGCTGCACCCGCCTGCTTACAGCCTTCCGCCACACCGCTGACAATCGATGCGATCTTCTCCGGCTCATTTTTACCGCAGGCGATATAATCCAGAAAAAACAGAGGTTCCCCGCCGGCGCAGGCGATATCATTCACACACATGGCCACACAGTCAATACCGATGGTGTTGTGCTTATCCAGCAGGAATGCCAGTTTTAATTTTGTACCGACGCCGTCCGTACCGGATACCAGCGTGGGCTTTTCCATTTTCTTAAAGGATTCCAGGGAAAAGGCTCCGGAGAACCCGCCCAGACCGGAAAGTACTTCCGGCCGCATGGTCCCCTTCACATGTTCTTTCATCAACTCTACCGCGCGATATCCGGCTTCGATATCGACACCCGCTTTTTTGTAATCCATAATCTTCCTCCAACTTTTGTTATCCTGTTACATCCGTTTGGTTTCCTTATAACTTATCCTTTCCCGATCTCTTGTTCTGTCTATACGACCGGGTTACATTTGCTTTAAATATTCCTCATAATGAATGGTTTCCAATTTTTGCGCTTTGACCAGGACACTGTCTTCCAGCTGGCCGGCATATTCTTTCAGTCTGGCGTTTAATTCTGCATCGGTGACAGCCAGAATCTTAGCTGCCAGCAGCGCCGCATTCAAGGCTCCGTTGACAGCCACGGTAGCCACTGGAATACCCGGAGGCATCTGCACGATACTGTAAAGGGAATCCACGCCGCTTAATGTCTTCGTCTGTACCGGCACTCCGATCACCGGCAGCACCGTCATGGCGGCCGTCATACCCGGCAGATGCGCTGCTCCGCCAGCTCCCGCGATGATCACACGGATTCCTCTCTCCTCTGCCTGCTTCGCATATTCGCACAGTCGGCCGGGGGTCCTGTGAGCTGATACGATGGTACACTCATACGGTACCTGTAACTGATCCAGCATTTCTGCTGCCTTAGCCATCACCGGCAGATCTGAATCACTGCCCATGATGATTCCAACTACTGGTTTCATCCTGCTCCTCCTCCTGTTATAATCAGAATCGAATACATGCGTGCGCCTGACGCACTTCTTTTAACGCTTCCTCGATGGTGCTGCCGGTCGCGGTGATATGTCCCATTTTCCGTCCCGGCGATACTGTTTCTTTTCCATATATGTGCAGTTTGACATTGGGGTTTTGGTAAGCCTGTTCTACACCCGTCAATTCTGCCGGTCCGCTGTGATCTCCGATTAGATTCTTCATGGCGGTGGGCCGGATCAGCTGCGTATTTCCCAGCGGCAGCCCCAGAATCGCCCGGATATGATTCTCATATTGGGACGTGTAACAGCCTTCAATGGTATAGTGGCCGGAATTATGCGGTCTGGGCGCCAGCTCATTCACCAGCACATTCCCATCCTTTGTCACAAACAATTCTATACACAGCATTCCGTAGGCATTGACCGCTTCCGTGCAGGCTCTGGCCACTTCCCAGGCCTTTGCTGCCGTACTGTCCAAAATGTCCGCCGGTACCGTGGTTTCGTCCAGGATACTGTTCTTATGTACATTCTCCGCTACCGGAAATACCGCTATCTCCCCGTTGGTACTTCTGCAGGCCAGCACCGACACTTCCTTCTCAAAGGGGATACATTCCTCCACCATCAGCGGCAGGCTTCCGCCTCCCAACGCCTGATAGGCCTTTTCTTCGTCTCCGGCCTCACTGATCAGCGCATTGCCTTTCCCATCATAGCCGCCGGTACAGGTCTTCAGCATCATGGGATAGCCGAACACCTCATGCGCCTTTCTTAGGGATTCCTGATCCGGGATCTTAAGGAAGGCCGGAACCGGGATACCATGTTCCCTGAGCCACTTCTTCTGCTCCAGCTTGTTCTGTATGTGGGACAGGGTCTCGCTGGTGGGATAGACTTTATGCCCTTCCGCCTCCAGCTGCTGCAATGCCTCCAAAATGATATGCTCAAACTCGTAAGTGACTACGTCTACCTTTTCCGCCATCGCCTTAATTGCAGCCACATCCTCAAAACCGGCTACGATGTGCTCGTCAGCAATACCGTGCGCCGGACAATGCTCTGTGGGGTCCACGATGACAAAATAATAGTCCAGACGCTTGGCGTCCAGAATCATCATCTTACCCAGCTGACCGCCGCCCACTATACCAATTTTTTTCATATGTCTTCCGCTCTCTTTTCTTGTAATGAACATTGATAAGTTGTGCTTATATATTCGTCTTATTATATAAGTAATTCTACTAGGGTTTCTTACGTTTGTCAATGGGCGATGAGGATAATCCTAGGGTTAGAAATGGACATGTTAGTAGAGGACATAGTGGGGACATGTCCATTCCTATTTGGACATGTCCCTTTTCAGTTTGGACATGTCCCATTCCGGTTTGGACATGTCCCCTTTCGGTTTGGACATGTCCCATTCCGATTTGGACATGTCCCCTTTGTTTGTCCCCTTTGTTTATCCTCCAAAAGGCTCATTCAGCTTCTCCGTACCCGCAAGCACAAACCGCCCCTCCCTGATAATCATACACTTTGCCCCATCCGGATAGACCACAGCTATCTCCGCCAGCTCATCATAAGGAATCGTAATATCCGTATGACAGTTGAAATAGGCCTTACTCAGATCTTCTTTCCTAAGCGCCGAGATCTCGTTTTCCTTGGCGATGATCTCCTTCCCGTCGGGATTATAAGTCTTCGTATCTTCTTCCCAGCTATAGCAGGTATCTCCCACTGCAAAATGCGGCCCCATTTTCTCCGCAATCAGAATCGGAAGTTTATCTTCAATTCCATATCGGCGGGCCATGACATAAGCGGTGGTGTTCGTACCGATCGCGAACTCGCCCATCGGAAGGGTATCATGATGATACAGCACATTTTCCCGAATATATTTTTTGTTCTCGTCCTCATTGTCAAAATTGGTGCAGGTATAACCGGCCACGCACCCGTCCTGGAAAGTGAGCCGCAGCCCCCGGTATTCCAGTTCATTCAGATAGACACGGCTCACATGTAAGACACCATTGGTCCCCTTGAGGACCGGGGAGGTGAACACCTCACCCACCGGGATATTCACGTCAGCCACACAGTTTTCGAACACGGTTTCCCGGGCGGCGTCGGCAACCGGCCTTAGGGACACCTTCAGATCCGTCTCATTTGCGCCGGCGCCCAGTATATGCACATACGCTCCTCCATCCAGCGCATCGATCAGCTTTTGCTGGATCGTCTGATACAATGTATAATCCAAAGTATTAATCCTGACGATTTCATCAAAGATTTCAGGAAAATCCATGCCGATCTCCGGCAGCGGGAACGCAATGATCGTAAAACTGCGCTCATCCCCTTTGATGTATTCGTTGGTAATCTGTCCCGCCTCATTCTGGCAGTAGACCATAAGTTTCTGCTGCTTGTCTGTCAGGCGGCAGGCCTCAGGCTTACTTTCGGGAGTAAAGGGAACTTCCCCAAACACCTCGATGCAGGCTGGCCCCCCATGCCCGTATGCCAGCTCTTTGTATTCTTCAAAAGCCTGGCGGGTCACTTCCAGTTTCCGGGTGACATATTTCTTATCCAGGTAAATGGCTGCGTCGTCTTTGTGATCGTAGTCATACTGTTTGTTGGGGGAAGTGGCGCAGTAACCGATCCTCAGATTCTGCCGCTTGTTCACGCTGTGGTAAGCGATGCGGTAAACCGCCGGTTTCAGCCCCATATCTTTAAAATACCGGATTGCGGACCGCACCACCCGCTCAAAGCCAATGGGATAGCGGATATTCACTACAGACTTTTTGGAGATATCCTTTCCGGTATTGGCAAATCCGATCCGATACCCTTGCGTATAGGTTCTGGCCATGGCATCTATCTTTTCCTGTGACAGACTGTTCAGATAAGACGCCAGTTTCAGTTCATTATCGGAAATGTATTCTCCGTAGCGATATAGATAGCGAAGGTCCAGCAGCTGGCTGTGTAAAATAATGTCCGTGGCAAAATCAAGCGACGGGTCCAGCTGCTGCCGGATTCGGTAGGGCACCAGCACATCGCTGTAATCGCTCATATGCCAGTAAATCAACTGACGGATCTCTTCCGGTGTCTGTACCGGATCGTCCGTAAATCCCGCATAGACCTGGAGAAACAGTTCATACAGGATGACCATATGAAGCAGCCGTTCCTCATCGTATGCCTGCATTTCAAACGCGCAGGGAATCGCTCCGCGCAGTTCCGTGTAGAGAAAACACAGCAAACTGCCGTATTCGGCTCCCAGTTTCTCAGCCGCATACGCGGGATTGGCATAGCTGTGTCCGTAATGCTCCGGCAGGATATCCCGGTACAGTTCCCGGTTCAGCTCCTGCATTTCTAACAAAGACATCCGCTCCAGGCGCTTTCCCTCGATCATCTCCAGCAGCAGATCCATTTCCACCAGGAAACCGGCCGTTTTCTGAAAATAGCCGCGGCCCGGGCCTTCGATGACTTCTTCCCCGGCGATCTCCCGGATTCTCTCAATAGCTAACGCATAGCGCGCCCGGATCCATTCCGCCCGTTCCTTTTCGATCATGGTTTCAAATTCCCTTCTTTCACATTCTTCGCAATCAGAGGCAGGCAATATTCCCATAGTTTCTGCGATCCCTCCGGCGTGCGGGCATTCCGCTTTATCACCTGCTCCTGGCTCACGCCGTGTTCCCTCCAGGATTCCCCGCCGGAACGGTCATTTAACAGAAGCGGCTGAACCTTGTCCAGTGTGTTGGCGAATCTGGCCTCCGGCGTCTTGCCCTCCTCGAATTCATCCCAAAGCCCTCTTAAGTCCGCCGCCTGATCCTTGGGCAGCAGCCGGAAAATCCTCTCGGCCGCCGCCAGTTCCCGTTCTCTCTTGGTGTCGTTTCCCGTGCTGTCGTAGGCATAGGTATCCCCCGCATCGATCTCAATGATATCATGAATCAGAACCATCGCCATGGTTCTCGCCACGTCAATAGGTTCATTGGCGTGCTCCGCCAGCAGGTAACACATAAGTGCCAGATGCCAGGAATGTTCCGCGTCATTTTCCTTTCTGCTGCCATCCGCGATATAGGTCTGCCGCATGACATTTTTTTCCTTATCCGCCTCCAGGATAAATTCCATTTGCTTGTCCAAACGTTCCATGAAAATCCCCCATTCTTTTTCTCTATTTTACCTTACACCTTACAAAATCCCATCATCTGTAATCAAAATTTCTAAAAACCAATCAGATAAATTCCGATCCACACGGCCAGGATCAGCACCGACATGAACGACCCCAGCGTCGGGAACAGCTTATAGCGTTCTTTCTCCTGAAATCCTCTCAACCCATACACCAGCCCGACAGCAGCCATAATGATGGCCACTACACCGACAGACCCGATATATAGCTCGCCGTTCCCCTTGCTTAAGTAGGACAGATAGATCATGAAACCAAACAATACAATCGACAACGCGGCTACTACCGTAGAAAAGATCCCTTTTCCGGAGTGCCGCTTATTCGTAAACTTATACCCTCTTTTTCTAGCCAATATACTTTCTCCTTATCTTATTGCAAATCCAGAATGCCAGATAACCCAGCATACCGCCTATGGTGTTAAGCAGAAGATCATCCACATCAAAGCTGCCCACCTTGAAAATCAGCTGGATCACTTCGATAAACAGACTCAGCTGGAAAGTCAGCAGGGTAATCCAAAGGAACTGCCTGCTGCCCCGGTGAATGATCGGTAAAATAAATCCAAAAGGCATAAAACCCACGACATTCCCCACCAGATTTGTAAGCACTGCCATCGGTCCGAGGATATCCCGGTATTTGATAAATCTTTTGATTTCCTGGAACAGCACCAGATTATAACTGTATGTCCGCTCCCCCGGCATCCGGCCATATTCTTCGGAAAAGAACATAAAATACACCAGGCCGATGATATATAAAATAAACAGCAGCACCCCTGCTGTCCTGATTATTTTCGCAGTACTTTTTTTCACTCCAACATACCCCAATCTCCTGTTCCGGTAACCCAGCCCTTTCCTATGAAATGGCTGGAAATCAGACGGCGGCCGGGAATAGGAAAAGCGTCCACAATGCGCTCTTAGATATTCTCCCGGCCGTCTTTTGATTATGCTAAATAATGATATCCGATTTCCTTTTTAACAGTCTTGCCCCATTGATAACCATCATAATTCCGGCTGTAATGCCGGTGACCATCAATAGAATACCCAGAACCAGGCTGCTGGCTCCAGCTCTACACATTGTCTTATACACTCTTTCGCTCATGCTGATTCCTCCTGTATGATCTTTTTTATCCTCTTAGTGAAATGCTGCTTGGAAGCTTACTTACGCCTGCGCTCCGTATTGTACATAATATGCATCAATGGCTGACTTTAATGTGTCATCTATAATGACTTTCCCCTTGTACGGCCGGTTATACAGATGTTCCATCACTTCCGCCATGGTTACGATGGCCGCAGCGGGGAAACCATAGGTTTCCTGAATCTCAGCCAGAGCGCTCTTAGTTCCCTGCCCGCGCTCCATACGGTCCACAGATACAATCATCCCGACCACCTGCACGTCGCCCTGGGCCTTGATGATCGGCAGGGTCTCCTGGATCGAAGTGCCGGCAGTGGTCACATCCTCGATAATCACTACTTTATCCTGATCCTGCAAGGGGCTTCCCAGCAGAATACCGGTGTCTCCGTGGTCCTTTACCTCTTTGCGGTTGGAACAATAGCGGATGTCCGCACCGTAGAACTCAGAAAGCGCCATCGCCGCAGCCACTGACAGGGGAATGCCCTTGTAAGCCGGCCCGAACAGTACGTCAAAGTCCACACCATAGCTGCTCTGAATCGCCTTCGCATAGAATTCCCCCAGCTTACGCAATTGAGAGCCTGTCCGGTAGAATCCGGTATTTACAAAAAATGGCGTTTTTCTTCCGCTCTTGGTAACAAAATCCCCGAACTTCAACACGCCGCAATCCACCATAAATTCGATAAATTCCTGCTTATATTGTTCCACTTTTTTATCCTCCTATTACTTGATTCTTTGAAAAAGAGTTTCGCTTGCGAAACTCTCCGCCTACGGCGGGCCGCGTAAGCGGCATCTTCCTTTCCGCCGTAGTGCGATCCCCGCGGAGCGTTTTATTTCATAGGAGCACTTTCCTATGAAATAAAAGATTGATAAAATCCAATACTCATTCTACCACACCGATCAGATCCTGGATATCCGAAATTTTATATTTTTTCATATAGGTTACCAAACCCTGGATAATCTCCGGCATGATGGCCGGATTATGGAAATTAGCCGTACCCACAGCTACCGCCGTGGCTCCTGCCAGGATAAATTCCAGGGCGTCCTCCGCGGATGCGATACCGCCCATGCCGATAATAGGCACATCCACAGCCCGGAACACCTGATATACCATGCGCACGGCAACCGGTTTGATGGCCGGTCCCGATAGTCCTCCGGTCCGGTTTGCCAATACGAATTTTTGTCTGTGTACATCGATCTTCATACCGGTCAGCGTATTGATCAGGGAAATCGCGTCCGCACCGCCCGCTTCCACGGCTTTCGCCATCTCTGTGATATCCGTCACATTCGGGCTTAATTTCATGATAATCGGCTGCTTCGCATACTTTTTCACTTCCCGCGTGATCGCCATCGCACATTCCGGGTCCTGGCCAAAGGCAATGCCCCCCGCTTTCACGTTCGGGCAGGATATGTTGATCTCCAACAGGTCCACCGGTGCGTCGGAAAGCCGCTCCACCACTTCACAGTATTCTTCCGTTGTCTTTCCGCAGACATTTACAATGATCTTTGTATCATACTTTTTCAGGTAAGGAATGTCCCTCTCCAGGAACAGGTCTATTCCCGGATTCTGCAGTCCCACCGCATTGAGCATACCGCTTTTTGTCTCCGCGATCCTCGGAGTGTCATTTCCGATCCAGGGCACATTGGAGACCCCTTTGGTTACCACCGCGCCCAGCTCACCCAAATGAACGAAATCACTGTATTCCAATCCGGAACCGAAGGTACCGGAGGCAGGCATAACCGGATTCTTCAGTTCCACTCCGGCAATATTTACACTCATATTCATTACAGCTCTACCTCCCTCGCCTCAAATACCGGGCCGTCCTTACATACCCGCTTATTGTGCACATTGGTATGTTCATCCTTGCCCACAGACTTGCAGACGCAGGCCAGACAGGCTCCGATCCCGCAGGCCATCCGCTCTTCCATGGACAGGTAGCATTCTATATTGTGGACGATGGCATATTTCTGCAGCGCTTTTAACATAGGAGTAGGTCCGCAGGCGTAGATCACCTCCGCATCCAGATGATGTTCCTTAATCGCGTCTATCACAGTCCCTTTCGTGCCGGCGCTGCCGTCCTCCGTGGCGATCCACACCTGCCCGTACTGTTCCAGATCCTTGTTTAAGAACAGCTCATCCCGGTATCCCAGTACGATCTGCTTCTCCCCTTCCAGCTGTCTGGCCAGTTCCAACATCGGCGGAATGCCGATTCCGCCGCCCACCAGGATCGCTTTTTTAGCGCTCAGCGGGAATCCGTTTCCCAGAGGCCCCATCACCTGAACCCGGTCCGCGGATACCAGTTTGGAAAATTCCTTCGTCCCTTCCCCGGCGATCCGGTACACCAGCCGCAGATGGCCTTTCGCCGCGTTCACCTCACAGATACTGATGGGCCGCGGCAGCAGCCTGCTGTTATCTTCACAGTAAATCATCACAAACTGGCCGGGCCGGGCTGCCCCGGCAATCTCCGGCTGCTTGATCCACAGATCATAGATATCCTTTGCTATTTCCCCCTGGCTTAACACCAGGGCTTCCCTTTTTTCGTTCATGTCTTCCTCCAGTGCCGCATAGTGTACGGCCAGCCTTTTGTACTTATTCCGCAGACTTTTGTACTTATTTCGCAGACTTAAGAGCGCCGTCAATATCGGCGATCATATCAAGCACCGCCTGTCTGGACGCCTCCTCAAAATGTTCCGCGCCAAAAGAAGCATACGCCTCCTGCTTATAAGCCGCAATAATCCCCCGGGAAGAATTGACGATGGCTCCCAGCCCGTCCTCATTAAAATAATGCACCAGATCCGCGCCTTTTCCGCCCTGCGCGCCGTAACCAGGTACCAGGATATAGGACTTGGGCATCACCTTACGCAGTACCTTTCCAATCTCGGGATAGGTGGCGCCAACCACAGCACCCACGGCGCTGTAACCGCAGCTCCCTGTCAGGTCCGCGCCCCACTGATTTACCATATCGGCCACCAGTTCATACAGCGGCCTGCCATCCACCAGGCGGTCCTGGAACTCCCCGCTGGAGGGATTCGAGGTTTTCACCAGTATAAATAAACCCTTATTCTCTTTTTTGCAGATGTCGGTAAACGGTTTGATTCCATCCGTCCCCAGATAAGGGTTCACCGTAATAAAATCTTCGTCGAATGGGGCGTACACGTTACCTCCCACTTCCACATGGCCCAGGTGACCTGCCGCGTAAGCAGCGGACGTGGAACCGATATCCCCCCGCTTCACATCCCCGATCACAACCAGGTCTTTGGATTTGCAGTAGGATACCGTTTTCTGGAAAGCGATCAGGCCCTCGATTCCGAACTGTTCATACATGGCGATCTGGGGCTTCACCGCCGGAACCAGATCCGCCACCGCGTCCACGATTCTTCGGTTAAATTCCCAGATCGCTTCGGCGGCTCCTTTTAACGTTTCTCCGTACTCCTGATACGCCGCCTCTTTTATATGCTCCGGAACATAAGCCAGCATGGGGTCCAGTCCCACCACAATAGGGGCATTTGTTTTTTGTATTTTCGCAACCAGTTTATCTATCATTATTTTCCTCCAGTGACGCATACACTGCGTCTTATAATATATAATTCAAAATCAGGGCTCCGCCTGCAGTCCCCGTCGATCCGTATGAGTTTTAAATGGAAACCTCATCCTCCAGGGAATAGACGATTTCCCCTTCTATTACCGTATAAACCACTCTGCCCTTTACTTTTCTGCCATGGAACGGCGTATTCTTTCCTTTTGACTCAAACCGTTCCGCGTCAATGGTATATTCCGCTTCCGGGTCAAAAATCACCAGATCCGCCGCACTGCCTTCTGCCAATGTTCCCCTCTCTATATTCAGAACCCGTGCCGGCTGACAGCTCATCTTCTCAGCCATCTGCAGCGGTGTCAAAAGCCCCTTGTCCACCAATTCCGAATAAGTCAAAGCTGCAGCAGTCTCAAGCCCCACGATGCCAAACGGCGCTTTTAGCATGGACTTAGATTTTTCACTTTCCGCATGCGGCGCATGGTCTGTGGCGATCACATCCAGCGTGCCATCTGCCAGCCCCTCTATCAAAGCATCCACATCCTCCCGTGACCGAAGCGGAGGATTCATTTTATAATTCGAGTCATATCCCGGGATATCATCCGACGTAAGGGTAAAGTGATGGGGACACACCTCTGCGGTTACAGGAAGTCCGGCTTCCTTTGCCTGGCGAACCATCTGAACACTGTCCCTGGTGGAGCAATGGCACAGATGCAGCTTCACACCCGTTGACTTGGCCAGCAGAATATCCCTTGCCACAATCACGTCCTCCACCGCATTCGTGATTCCCGGCAGGCACAGCTCATTCGCCTTCTTATCCGCGTTAATCACTCCGCCTTTCACCATGGTGATATCCTCGCAATGGGCAAATACCGGAATCCCGAGAGCGGCTGCGATCTTCATGGCTTCCTCATAGAGTCCCGCGTTCATCACCGATTTGCCGTCCTCACTGATCGCCGGCACACCTGCCCGGACCATACCCTCGATATCGGACAGTTTCTCACCGGCCTGTCCCTGCGTCACAGCTCCGATCTGATACACCCGCACCTTTCCGGTATGGCGCGCTTTATTATGCACAAAGCTGGCACGGTCCGGGTTATCGATCACCGGCTTCGTATTCGGCATCGCGCAGATCGTGGTAAATCCTCCCCGGGCCGCGGCTCTCTGGCCGGTCATAATCGTTTCTTTATGGGTCAGACCCGGTTCCCTCAGATGTACGTGCAGGTCAATAAAGCCTGGCATCACAAAACAACCCGCCGCATTTACAGTGGCATCTGCTGTTGACCGGATATTTTCAGAAACTTCTCTTATCTTTCCGTCTTCTAACAGCATATCATAGATACCATCGGTGCCTGTCGCCGGGTCCAGAATTCTTCCTTGCTTTATTAATAGCTTCATAATGGATTCCTTCCTGAATTTATTTATCTGTCTTATTTTAACATACGTGTTTACCCTCTGCAACGGGGGGACTGAAATTTTCGGCCAGGCCTCAAGCGATGCTGCCTCACGAGTTTTTCCGCCCGGCTTTGCCATCCCCCGCCGCTTCCCTCCCATCCCTGCTCTGGTAAAGGCTCTTATATCGACCGCACTTCGTAATTTTGGTGGATCAGGTCGGATACACGGCCGGGAGTAATGATCCCTTCCATGGGGCCGAAGGCGGCTGTATTCAGGGCTGCCGCCGCGGATGCCTGTCTGGCGCAGGTTTCAAGGGGAAGGCCGCTTAAGTAGCCGCAGAGGAAGGCCGCGTCGAAGCTGTCTCCGGCACCGGTGGGGTCCTTGGCGCGGACTTTGCAGATCGGTACGTCAAAATGGGATTCCCGGGTTATGATCTGTGCGCCTTTTTTCCCTTGCTTTAGGACGAGGACCTTTATATTGGGATATTGGAAAACCTGGTCGATCGCTTTATCCAGTGAGTCTGTCTCGAATATCGTTAAAAGTTCATGAAGGCCCGGCATGAATACGGAGCTATATTCCAGAATGGGCAGGACACTGGTCATTAAATCGGTTTCTTTCAGGATCTCGATCCGCACGTTGGGATCAAAAGTGATCACGGCTCCTGCTTCGTACAGGGCTTTCATGGTCTGCAGTATACTCCCGGCCATTTTCTTTGACGAGGTCAGACTGCAGCCCATAATATGAAAAAGCCCCACATTCTCCGGCAGTTCCTTTGGAACACTTAAGTTTCCTGCAGCGGAATTACCCATATGGAAGATAAACTTCCGTTCTCCGTTCCGATCATAGGAGACAAAGGCTACGCCGGTGGACAGGATCGGATCTGTCGACAGTAAGGAGCAATTAACCCGGTCCTCCTCCAGGCGTTTCCGGATGCAGACCCCGAATTCATCATCTCCGACTCTGCCGATAATTCCACTGACATATCCCATCTTAGCCACAGTATCGGCAAAAATAGCCGGTGCTCCGGATGGGAAGGGGCCTGTGAATTCACCAGTCCGCTCAAGAGGCATATCTACCTCCGGCCGCATAATCTCACAGATCGTCTCCCCCATGGTCCATATTTCTTTCACTTCATATTCCTCCCTCAAATTACGTTCAATAGTAAAAAGCAAGTGATCCAAGCAAGCTATCGCATCCCTAACCCCGCATACCGCTCCCGCTATCCAATCCATCCATGTCCATTGGCAAAAAATGTCCCGGACCAACCACGATACACCACCTAGTGTTTACCGCTGCCTGTCTCCGGGTTTAAGGGCTAAGCTTCCATATGTAAGTTCTGTCTTCATTCTAGCACACCCCCTTCAGACCTGCAATGTCCGAAAACAAATTTGTCCGAAAGTCCGAAAGCAAATGTTACCTTCTCCCTCTTCCCGCCCAAACCAGCACTCTCCACTCTGATGCCAGCTGAAAACCGCCATTGTACCAGTCAAGGAAAACCCGTGCAGCCTGATGGAAAGCTGGGGGACTCCCAGCTTTCCATCAGACTCCACGGGTTTTCCGCCCCCCGACGCAAAGCCCCCTTCATCCTACACCGAAAACGCCCAAAGGTTTTTAATCTGATAACTCAGCTCCTCATAAGACCAAGTCCTTAAGCTGCGGCTTCGGCTGTTCGGGTCATTGACTGTGAATTCCCCGTCCCGGTAACCGGTTAATACGATAAAATGCCCGGTCGTGGTAAAGTCTCCCGGCCGCATGCTGCAGATGATGGGATGACCCTGGGAAAGTTCATTTTTCATGACGGACTCATCCAGACGGATTTCTTCAGCCTGGATACCCAGCTGCCTGGCCCCTGTGGTCATGAGTGCCCAGGTGGTTCCGGCGGCCGGGTCCAGGTAGCCGTTGTCCGCACTGAAGGATGCTATGGCCTGGGGATTCTTCTGCAGGTCCTGGGTTAATCCGACGATTACCATGGACAGGCAGGTAGGTCCGCAGCCGTCCAGCCCAATGAGGCCTTCCTTACCATAGGAATGGTAGCCCCATCTGGAATCCCACTGGAGGAAAAGAGGAATTTTGCCTTCTTCACAGTCATTTTTAAGATCGATGGGCTGATCATTTTCGATCAGGTCCTTATTTTCCGGGTAGGCAAGTACGTAATCCAGCAGCTCTTCATTTTTGGTCAGAGCTTCCAGCATTCTTTCGGGATAGTCTTCGATATGACCGGTGATCTGTTTTAGCTGGGAAGAGGGCAGATCCATTGCTTGTAACTGCTGCAGAAGTGAATTGCCGATATCCATGGAGGAGACATTGACGGACAGGCTGTCATCGGGAGGCTGCGAATTTTCAGTCAGATATGGCTGCCGCCATTCCTTGAATTGGCTGACTATATGATTCTTACCATAGCAAAATCCACAGTACGCCAGAATCAGCAGTCCGGATAAGAGCACGAATTTCAACAGGTTTGTCCGGGCTCTCCTTCTGCGCCTGTGTTTTCTTCTGGCCTTTTTATTTGTCCTCTTTTTTACTGCCTCACTCGATGTCATTGGGGCAACCTCCTTTATTTCGGTATGCCCTTATTATATCCGTTCTCCTTGTATTTTTTCGTATTACTTCCTTAGTAATTTCTTAATTTCCGGGGCGTAAATCCTTTCTAATTTATGAATGTTTATATACAGCGGGATTTAGATCCGGTACTCTTCTACCGGTTTCTGATGGTGTTTCTTCTGAGAGTTGGGTCCATATTACCGTCTTATTTTCTCATCCGTTTACTAAGATCTGATCTGTCATTTTGTGTTTAAACGCAAGAACTGCCGCCCGAAGGTCGGGGGCGTTTGTCAGCGCTCCTCCGGCTATGATCACGTCAGGATGGCTGAACATGGCTAACGCAAGTGTGTCCAGTGTGATACCTCCCGCTGCCGCTATCCTGGTATTACTGACTGTCTCTGACAATATCTTCAGGTCGTTAAACGGCGTTATTCCGGACCGCTGCACATCCACAGCGGTATGTACGCCGATATAGTCAACGCCCATTGCCTCCAGCTCTTTGGATCTTTGAATGATATCGGGAACACTCAGCAGATCCACATACAGTTCTTTTCCGGCCTTGTGGACCGCGTTCTTTGCTTCTGCTATCGTATTGTCGGCGGCAACGGCCAGAACAGTCACCATATCCGCACCGGCCTCGACGGCATAGCGGGCCTCTATTTCACCCCCATCGGCGATTTTGGTGTCTGCCAGAACCGTCAGCCGGGGAAATCTCTCTTTCATACGTCTCACCGGCTCCATCCCGTACCTGATGATCATCGGTGTCCCAATCTCTATGATATCGATTATATCGTGTATCTTTTCCGCCATTTCCAGTGCCTCTTCCATCGATACCATATCCAGCGCTATTTGTAATCTCATCTTATGTTCCTTCTCTGTCTTTTATAGATTAAATACGCAGTAAACCATCTGCTTCCCTATCTTCGCAGGAACACCGCCTGGGCAGCCTGTGAATCTAAGGGCCATGAGAACAACCCGCTTCTTAATCATTTTTGTAAATGATAAAATGATGGAACTTTAAGATCCGGAAGAATTCTACCAGCCGGTTCAGCAGCGGTTCCGCTTTCTTGCCGAACTCAGCCTTCACAAGCTCCGAAATGTCATAGACCGTGTTCTTTCCGTCGATCTGCAGCCAGACAAAAGTCCCATAGGCATCCAGCTGTATGTGGCTTACTTTCGGCCTGTGGAAAAATTTCTGGGCTACGCGGTTAAAGAAACCCTCGTTGGGCTCGTCGATCACCACCCGCCCTTTCTCATTTGTTTCCCATTTGTACTCCGGATTTTTCATGGGCACATAGTCCATATAGTTCCCGGGCAATACTGTCTTTTTTGACATGCTCTCACATCCTTTGTCTATTTCGCCTTCCGCTTCGCGAACAGGAAGAGTGATCCGATCAGCAGTGCGAACGCTGCCAATCCTCCGATATTCCCCAGATTCAGGATTTCGGACAGATCGATTTTATCTCCAAGTGTCACCGCGCCGATGGGAACGACGGCCAGCACGGCCAACAGGATTCCCACAAGCCCCTCCCCGGCGATCAGGCCGGAACAGTACAGCACACCGCGTTCGATCATTCCCTTTTTCTGTTCTTCCGGAAGATTCTTTTTCTTTTCTAAATATAATCGTACAAGACCGCCTGCCATAATCCCGGCACTTAAGTGAACCGGCAGATACAGGCCCACGGCAAAGGGCAGTACCGGCATCCTTAAGATCTCCGCCACGACAGCGATTCCGGCTCCCGCGAATACCAGCACCCACGGCAGATTTCCTTCCATCACGCCTTCGACCACCATCTTCATCAGTGTGGCCTGGGGTGCCGGAAGCTGGGTGGAACCGTATCCCCACGCCGAGTGGAGCAGATATAACACACCCCCGATGGTAACCGCGGAGGCTCCCACACCGATCAGTTCCCCGATCTGCTGCCTCCTGGGCGTGGCGCCCAGGATGTATCCGGTCTTTAAGTCCTGGGACGTATCCCCGGCGATGGCCGCGATCATACAGATAATGGAACCGATGGCGATGGCGCCGATCATACCTGCCTGTCCGGTGGAGCCGGTGGCCTTTAAAGCCATCGTGGAAAACAATAATGTGGCAATCGCCATTCCTGAGACCGGATTGTTACTGCTGCCGACCAGTCCTACCATTCTGGAGGATACCGTAGCGAAGAAGAAACCAAACACCACGATCAGAACCGCCCCCAGCAGATTGACCGGGAATGCCGGCAGCAGCCAGATCAGAACCGCCATAGCCAGAATCACCAGCAGGATTCCTTTCATAGGCAAGTCCTTATCCGTACGCAGCATACTGGCCTCTCCTTTTCCATACCCCTTCAGCGCCTGACCGAAGGTCCTGACGATCAGAGGAAGGGATTTGACCAGGCTTAAGATCCCGCCGGCCGCTACCGCGCCTGCCCCGATGTATCGGATGTATTTGGTCCAGATGGTAAAGGAATCCATGGAGCTTATGGGGTCCGTCCCCGGAAAGAGGACTGCGTCCTGCCCGAAAAAGCTCAACAGCGGCATCAGCACAAACCAGGCCAGGACTCCGCCTGCCAGCATATAAGAGGAGATCTTCGGTCCGCAGATATAACCCACTCCAACCAGCGCCGGCAGTACGTCTACACCTGCTCCGCTTCCCTTATAAGAATTTAACTCGTAGTGAACTTCACTGGGAAACAGCTTCAGCCCATCCGCCACGAATTTGTAAGCGGCCGCTATACCAAGTCCCGCGAATACGGTGGAGGCTTTGGAACCGCCCTCTTCTCCCGCCAGCAGGACCTCCGCACAGGCAGTACCCTCCGGATACGGAAGAACGCCATGTTCCTGAACGATCAGAGCCCGCCGCAGCGGTACCATGAATAAGATTCCAAGGACTCCTCCAAACAGCGCGATGATCGAAATGGTCCAAAAAGACGGAGGCAGTATCTCCCACTGCTCTGCCCACATAAATAGTACCGGCAGGGTAAAGATCGCGCCCGCCGCCACAGACTCGCCGGCTGAGCCGATCGTCTGTACCATATTGCTTTCGAGTATGGAATCCTTGCGCAGAATCACCCGGATCACTCCCATGGCGATAACGGCAGCCGGTATCGATGCCGACACCGTCATTCCCACCCGAAGGCCCAGATAAGCATTTGCCCCGCCGAAGACCACTGCCAACAGGATTCCGATGACGATCGACGCCACCGTAAATTCCGGCAGTACCCGTTCCGCGGGGACAAATGGTTTAAAACTTTTTTCCTGTTTCATATCTCAATCCCCATCCTTTATGAATTGGCACTCATTGTCCGTTTCATTATAGTATGGGAGGAAAATACAAAACAATGTATAATAATTTCCTGTTTTACCTATATCCGGCGCTGTTACCTGGATCAGACAGCATTACCTATATTAGGCAGCCTCGCCTGGTTTAAGCAGCATTACCTATATTAGGCAGTATCACCTGGTCCAAACATCATTATCCCAGGCAATTAGTTCTTGCTGGCTTTCTCTTTTTTCCAGAGAGTAAATGCGAAAATGCTGATAATAATCAGGGCGAAGAATACTAAACCGCCTATGTTGCCCAGATTAAATTTCTCTGAAAGATTGATAATATCGCCAAGGGATTTGCCGTTAATCTTGATGACAGCGAATACCGCCAGCAGGATTCCGATCAGTCCCTCTCCAGCGATCAAGCCGGAAGAGTACAGAACGCCGTTGTTCACCATATTCTTCTTGGTCTCGGTATCGCCTTTCTTCCTCTTCTCCAGGAACAGACGCACCAGACCGCCAACCATCATCGGTGTACTCAGATGGATCGGCAGATACAGCCCGACAGCAAAGGGGAGCACCGGGATACCCAGGATCTCCACCACGATTGCGATAAATACACCTGCAAATACCAGTACCCAGGGCAGGTTCGCATTCATGACACCTTCTACAACCATCTTCATCAGCATGGCCTGAGGTGCGGGCAGTTCCGTAGTTCCATATTGCCATGCCGCGTTAAACAGGTACAGAATCGCGCCAATGGCCACTGCGGATGCAACCACGCCGATCAGCTCACCGATCTGCTGTTTCCTGGGCGTAGCGCCTACGATGTAACCGGTTTTCAAATCCTGAGACGTATCACCGGCAATCGCCGCGATAATACAGATAATCGCTCCGATGGCAATAACCGCCGTATAACTGCTGTGTCCCGTTCCGCTGGTCGAACGCATAATAATGGCTGAAAACAGAAGCGTCGCGATGGCCATACCGGATACCGGGTTATTACTGCTTCCGATCAGCCCTACCATACGGGAGGACACGGTCGCAAAGAAGAAACCGAAAATAACGATAATAAACGCGCCCAGCAGATTCACCGGGATAGGAGGAAGCAGCCAGATCACTACTGCCACTACCAGCGCCGCGATTAATACACCGGCGGTCGGAAGATCCTGATCCGTACGCAGATTGCTGTCACCTTTTCCTTTGCCGTAGCCTTTCATGGCATCTTTGAAGGTAGTAACGATCATCGGCAGAGACTTGATCAGACTCATAATTCCACCAGCCGCAACTGCACCGGCCCCTATGTAGCGGATATAGCTGCCCCAGATATCAAAGGAACCCATCTCACTGATCGCTTTTGATCCGGGATACAGGATCGCATCCCCGCCAAACAGCGCGATCAGCGGCATCAGTACCAGCCATGCGACACAGCCGCCGGCCAGCAGATAGGAGGAAATCTTAGGTCCGCAGATGTAACCAACACCCGCCAGAGCCGGAAGCACGTCCATCCCAATACCGGAGCCTTTGTAAGGAGTAATCTCATAATGCACTTCGCTGGGGAATATCTTCAATCCATCAGCGATAAACTTGTAACCTGCGGCAATACCAAGACCTGCGAATACGGTAGAAGCTTTCGCTCCGCCTTCTTCTCCTGCCAGTAATACTTCCGCACAGGCCTTACCCTCAGGATAAGGCAGAGTACCATGCTCCTGAACGATTAACGCTTTCCGAAGCGGTACCATGAACAGGACACCTAACACACCGCCGACTAAGGCGATCAGTCCGATTTCGATCAAGGATGGAGCACTGACGTTCCACTCGTCTGCCCACATGAACAAAACCGGTAAGGTAAAGATAGCGCCTGCCGCAACGGATTCACCAGCTGAACCAATGGTCTGAACCATATTGTTCTCCAGAATGGAATTCCGCCGCATAATGACCCGGATGATACCCATAGAGATAACCGCTGCCGGAATAGAAGCAGATACGGTCATACCTACCCGAAGACCCAGGTACGCATTTGCACCACCGAATAATACGGCCAGAAGGATACCGACAATAACGGATGTCACTGTCATTTCCGGCAATATTCGATCCGCTGGTATAAACGGTTTGAATTGCTTGTCGTCTTTCATCTTTCCCTCTCCTCTTATTAAATTTTACGTAATAATCTTAACATAATATTAACATGCTAGCAAACCTTTTATTGGTTTCTCCTGTTTTTTTGCCATATTTCCCAACAAAAAAGATGGAAAATTCTATATATTTCCATCCTTTTTGTTGCTTTTCATTAATTTTTGCTATTTTTTAGCCGCAAAAATATTTTAACAACCTCGTTCACCAGTACAGGCACCAGCGAAAGTCCCAAAACAAAAATCCAGTCGATATGTGTCAGGTGGAACACATCAAACGCAGCCGCGAGCGGAGGAACTGTGATCACCACAAATTGAATCAGGATACCCAGGATTATGGACCCGATCAGATATTTGTTTGAGAATAATCCCACCTGGAAAATGCTCTTGGTCTCGCTTCTTAAATTCAGCGAGTGGAACAACTGGGAAACCGCCAGCACCACAAAGGCCATTGTCTGCGCATGGGTCAGCGTATCCCCGGACAAGCTGCCGATGTGCAGTACATGCAGGCTCCACTCTCCGGAATAGCGCATGGCTCCGATGGCAAAGGCCGTCAGGGTCATAAGCCCGATCAGCGCGCCGTTCAGGATCAGGAACGCTTTTCTTCCGTGGAACAAGCTCTCTTTGGGATCTCTGGGCTTCCCCTTCATAATATCCGGATCTCCTGGGTCCACACCCAGAGACAGAGCCGGCAGCGTATCGGTAATCAGATTCACCCACAGCAGATGGATGGACTGCAGAGGCGTCATCCATGCCATCAAAGTAGCCAGGAACAGTGCAATGATCTCACCAATGTTACAGGAAAGCAGGAACACAATGGATTTTTTGATATTTGCATAGATATTACGCCCCTCTTCCACCGCTGTGACAATGGTGGAAAAATTATCATCCGTCAGTATAATATCCGAAGCGCCCTTCGCCACATCCGTCCCCGTGATCCCCATAGCCACTCCGATATTGGCAGCTTTCAGGGAAGGGGCGTCATTGACCCCGTCACCGGTCATGGACACGATATTGCCGCTTCCTTTGAATGCCTTCACGATCCGGACCTTGTGCTCGGGAGATACCCTGGCAAATACCCGGACATTCTTCACCCGTTCGACCAGCTCCTCATCCGTATACTGATCCAGCTCCACTCCCGGCATAACCTGCTCCTGGGTGCGGGCGATGCCCAGCTCTTTTGCTATGGCGAAGGCGGTTTTTTGATGATCCCCGGTGATCATCACGGTGGAAATGCCGGAATTGCAGCAGACGGCAATGGAGTCCTTCACTTCCATCCGCGGCGGATCGATCATGGCTGCCAGGCCAATGAAGGTCATATCGCTCTCCATCTCTTCCTGGGTGAGGTCCTCCCGGTCTGTTTCCTTGTAAGCAGCTCCCAGCACTCTGAGCGCCTGATCCGAAAAAGCATCCGCGGCAGCCATAAATTCCGCCGCCAAAGCTTCCGTCATGGGAACCACCTGGCCGTCCATCAGGGCACTGGCAGATTTCCTGAGCAGCTGATCCGTGGCTCCTTTTGTCATAACGTAATATTGATCCCCATAGACATTTACTGTGGACATAAGCTTGCGGTCTGAGTCGAACGGAGCCTCGTTGACCCTCTGATGTTTTTCGTTCCAGTCCTCTTTGCGTATCCCGTGCTTATTTCCCAGATCGATAAGCGCCACCTCGGTGGGATCACCCGTGCTTCCCTCTGGCCCTGATGTGGCATCGGAACAGAGCACCAGGTTCTCGATCAGCAGACGCTGTACCGGATCATCCGATGACAGCTGAGGCTCCTCTATGATTTTCCGGTTCACGAAGCATTTCATAACGGTCATCCGGTTCTGGGTCAGCGTACCGGTCTTATCCGAACAGATAAAGTTGACCGCGCCCAGCGTTTCCACGGAAGGCAGCTTCCGGATAATCGCGTTTTTCTTAACCATGCGCTGGACACCCATGGCCAGCACGATGGAGACGATCGCAGGCATCCCTTCCGGGATCGCCGCCACAGCCAGAGAAATGGCCGTCATGAACATCTGGAACAGGTCTCTTTTTTGCAGCATAGCGATGCCGAACATGGCCACGCATACGATCAGAGCCACGATTCCCAGCAGTTTCCCGATCTCTGCCAGCTTCTTCTGAAGCGGGGTTTTCTCATCCGCTTCCCCCAGCATATTGGCAATATGGCCAATCTGGGTATCCATTCCCGTCGCCACCGCTACTCCGGTACCTCTGCCGTTAGTAATCAAGGTGGAGGAGAATGCCATATTTTTCATATCCCCCAGAGGGATATTTTCCTCGGAAAGTGTAAGCCCTGCGTCTTTGTTCACCGGAACCGACTCCCCGGTAAGCGCCGACTCCTCCACCTGCAGATTCGCCGTCTCGATCAGCCTGATATCACACGGTATATACCGGCCGGCGTCCAGCACGACGATATCACCCGGCACGATCTCCTCCGACGCCATCTCTCTTATTTCCCCATCCCTTACCACGTACGCTTTGGGGGCAGAGAGTTTCTGCAGGGCTTCCATGGATTTTTCAGCCTTGGCTTCCTGGGAGACACCGATCACCGCGTTAAGCACCACCACCAAACTGATGATCACCGTATCGTTGATCTCACCCATAAAGCCGGAGATCACCGCGGCGATCAGGAGAATATAGATCAGCGGATCGTTTAACTGGGCCACAAACAGCTGCAGCAGGCTTTTCTTTTTTCCCTCTTTCAGCTTATTGGGCCCATATTTTTCTCTTCGGCGGGCAGCCTCCGCTGTGGTCAGCCCTTTGCCCGGATCTGCCTGGAGCTGTTCCAGGATCTGGGCCAGCGGTTTATTATGAAACATTACGTACTCCTCCTTCCTGAATATCAAACACATTGTATCATATACAAAAGACAGCCGCAATCGTTGTTAGAATATGTGAAAATCGGAAGTTGTATACCAGACCGGTCAAATATCCGGGAGATTCCGCGATCTCCAAAATATGAACTGCTTTTTCTCACGAGAAATGAATATTTTCCTTCTTTCCATAATAAGATGTAAAAAGAAAATGATAGGAGGGCCTTCCATGAGCTCTAAGACGAAAATAGTGGTGTTACATATGAAGGAGGTTATCTATACAGGTATCTTTGTTGTACTGGGAATCCTTCTGATATTACTGCTTATTTTTATGTTCCTGCCCGGCAAAGGGGGGAAAGGGAACAAAGAGGCTGCCGCTCCTACTTCAAAATATGTCGCAGGTGTCTATTCATCTTCCATTAAATTGAATGACAATGCCATTGATGTTGAAGTGGTCGTGGATGAAGACCATATCAATTCCATTGAACTAAAGAACTTAAGTGAAACAGTCACCACTATGTATCCGCTCATACAGCCTTCTTTGGATGATCTGGCAAACCAGATTATTGAAAAACAGTCCCTGAACGATATTACATATTCGCAGAGTAATCAGTATACTTCTACGGTACTGATGGATGCTATTGCATCTGCGCTGAATAAGGCTTTGGTTCCGGTGGCGGAGGAATAGGGACTGGACCGGGGGAGATGGTCCGGAGGGGCCGGAAGGGCCGGGAGAGTGAAGGCCGGAGGGGGGCTGTTTCCAACCGGAGCCGGAACGAAGCGGGAGCCAGATCGCATCGGCCGGACCTAAGAACAGGTAACTACGAAGGAGGAAGAACCTCTTATTAGCAGGGCCCGGAACAAACTCGCCAAAAAAACGGCTCGGACAGTGTTCCGGGCCCTGCGAGGTTCTTCCTCCTTCTGCGTAACCTGTTCTAAGGCCCGACCTCAAGCGATTTGGCTCCCGCTTCGTTCCGGCTCCGGTTGGAAACAGCCCCCCTCCGGCCTTCACTCTCCCTGCTCTTGCTTCTGGCATGGTACCATGTGCTTTCGGATTTGGGTTTGGTGCCATGTGCTTTTGGGTTTTGGAATTTTGGTTAAAAAATAGGAGCGGCTGGCACTGTTGCCGGCTTGCTCCTATTTTTTGTTATGCGGTTAGTTTAACTGTATGCCCTGGTCTTTTAGCCAGGTTTCTATTTGGCTGCGGTTTTTTGGCGCGACCAGAGGCTGGCCTGCATTTCCGTCTTGGAACAGTATTAAGGTGGGGATGGTCATGATCTGGTATTTCTCCGCGATCTTCATCTGTTCGTCGATATTGATTTTGCCGACTGTGAGCCGGGATTGGTAGTCCTGGGCCAGCTGTTCTACCGCGGGGGCGATCGCACGGCAGTAGCCGCACCAGGGAGCCCAAAAATCAACTAGTAAGGGGAGAGAGCCTTTCGTTTTTTCGGCTATGTTTTCTTCGGTTATTGTAATCGCTGACATTTATTTTTCCTCCGTTTCTTGATACGTTCTTGGCTTACTGTAACTAATTTGTTTTCAGTTCATACTGTAATTATAATTGTTACAATTAGGCTTGTCAATACTTTTTTGAACTTCTTAGTTTGTAGATCTTAGTTTGTACCTTTTTAGTTTCACTTTCTTAGCTTTACCTATTTAGTTTTATCTTTATAGTTTTTCTTTTAGTTTTCCTTTTTAGTTTTCCTGTCAATATCTTTTTTATTCAGGCTAAATGCGAAATATCAGTATAATTATCTGTATCCAAAACAGGGACGGACTGCCGCAGGACGGACTGCTGCTGTGATAAGGAGTACTGTATTATGGCCTCTTATCACAGCAGCAGTCCGTCCTGCGGCAGTCCGTCCCTGTTTTGGATACAGATTTTTAATCACTTTTTGTGATGTTGTGATTATGGCACTGTTTATAGAAAAACTGGATTATTTCTTTTCTGGTTACGATGCCGATGAATACGTGTTTGTCATCGATTACCGGAACGAAGTTCTGGTTTGTGGCAATTAGAAAAAGATCTTCTATATTAGAGTCGATGTGAACAGGCACATTGTCCAGCCTGCGCACGATTTTCGACACCGGTATCTTCTCGGCATCCCTGAAATTCAGCGAATACTCGTTTTTGATGGAGAATAACAGATCGCCTTCGGTTATGGTTCCTACATATTCCCCTTTTTTATTGATTATGGGCATGGCCGTATAGCGGTGATGCTCCATTTTTTCCAGAACCTGACGCAAAGTATCATATTCATTTATGTACGCCACTTCACTTTTCGGGGTAAGAAAAAATAGAATGTTCATGATCTCTCCTTTATCCTTTATGTTCCTCTTATTGTTCCGCCGGAATCTTGACTGCCGGCCGGTGTCTTTTTTTCTTTAATTATAATGCACGACGGTTTTGGTGTCCACTATAAGCTTATGGTTCACCAAAAATACACAAAAGTCTTTTTGGTGGTGTTATAGGATTTTCAGCATATGATATGGTAAGGCCGGGGATCGAGGAACCTTTGGCCGGAACAGATTCATTCCGAAAAATAGTAGTGCTTGCTAAAACTTCACTGACATTTTTCATGCATCGCACGTTAATGCCCAAAATGCGGGCTTTAAGTGCTCATAGTAAAAAAATGAACCCATTTAGGAGGTAGAGTATGGAATTATTCCATTATCCCGAAAGGTGTAATGTCCGTACTTTTTATATAGAGGCAATAGAAATTCCTATTGTTTATAATAAATATGGGGATCACGATCCCAACGGATTATTATATGTGTTACAAAAAGATGCCGGGCGTATTCGCAGCAGAGCCCTGGAAAATTTTCACCAGGCTGTTCCCCAGCCTTACGAGGAGGTCAGGCCTTTGGTTCTGCGAGCCAACCTGGGGGATGAGATCCGGGTGCACTTCCGCCATTCCCTGGACAGGGAATTGTCAATTCATGTGCAGGGACTTTCCTACGATGTGCAGTCCTCGGATGGCTCGTTTGTGGGGATGAACGCGGACAGTACCACGGAAAACGAAATCAATTACTGCTGGTATGCCCAAAAAGAAGGGGTTTATCTGTTCAGTGATATGGGGGATACCAGGAGCAGTGAGGAGGGCACAAACATTCACGGACTGTTTGGCGCCATTATCGTGGAAGCCCCTGAATCTGTATGGCTGGATCCTATGACCGGACAGCCGATAGAAAGCGGACTATTCGCAGACATCTATCATCCGTCCCTCCCGGCATTCCGGGAATACGCAGTATTTTTTCACGACGAACTGGAGATGAAAAATAAAGATGGGCTGCAGCCCGTAGATATGCACACAGGACTCCCTTCCGCCACAACCGGAATCAGCTACCGTTCGGAACCCATGCGGAACCGCATGCCTCTAAGCGATGACCACGCGGACACGGGAGAGGATATTTCCATGAGTTCCTGGGTGTACGGCGATCCTGCGCCTCCTATCCTCAGATCCTACGTGGGTGATCCGTCCAAAATCCGTCTGGTCCATGGCGGAGTGAAGGAAACACATGTATTTCATCTTCATAACCACCAGTGGAGACTGGAGGGGGATAATCCCAGTTCAACGATAATAGACTCCATTTCCATCAGTCCCCAGGAGTGTTATACCCTGGATATTCTGCATGGGGCCGGAAGCCTGAATGGAATGATTGGGGACGCTATCTTCCACTGCCATCTGTATCCGCATTTCCATGAAGGAATGTGGACCCTCTGGAGAATATACGACCGCCTTCAGGACGGGAATCAAAAGCTGCCGGACGGAACGGCCATTCCCCCTCTGCTGCCGCTAAAAGACAGGGTGGCTCCGCCTGAAGTTGACCCGGATCATCCCGGTTATCCGAATTTTATCAACGGCCAGTATGGTCAAAGACCATTACAGCCTCCGCTTGGTGTGCTGAATCCAGACGGAAGCAATAAAATATTTCCGACCCCTCTGGAAATGAAAAACTTTGTGGTAGATTATAAAAGCGGTGCCCTCTATACAGACACCTGTCCCTGCCATACCGATGGTAAATGCGGCTCCGGAGAGGAAAATATCAAGGTGTTTGAACTGGCTGTCATCCAGGCCAAAATCACGTACAACGATTATGGATGGCACGACCCCCAGGGCCGGTTTTTTGTACTGAAAGAAGAGCTGGAGCTGCACGGCGGACTGGACGCCTATATTCGGAAAGTGGAAAACCAGGAAATCCGGGTAGAGCCTCTGGTCATCCGGGCCAACGACGGGGACTGCATCGAAATCAGGCTGACTAACTTGCTGCCGGAATATCTGGAGGCCAGCCCATTTCAGTTAAAAACCCTGACTGATATCGTGGGTTACCATATCCATCTGGTAAAATTTGATACCATTGTATCAGACGGAGCTGCAAACGGCTGGAATAATATCGCGGGTGCCCGCAGATATGAGACGCTGATTGAACGTTTCTTCGCAAACGCAGAGCTGCGCGCTGTGTTCTTCCATGATCATCTGTACGCTAACAGCCACCAGCAGCATGGTGTCTTCGGCTCCCTTATCGTGGAGGAAGCAGGCGCGACTTTCCATGATATCCGCACAGGGGAAGAATTAAAGTTCGGGACACAGGCCGTAATCCGCAGAAGGGATGGTTCCTCCTTCCGTGAATTCGCCCTGTTTGTGCACGACTTTGCCCTTTTGTTCGACAAAGACGGAAATCCCCTGAATCCGCCTGCGGTCCCCGGCTCCCACGATGATCCCGGGGTTATGGGAATCAATTACCGTTCCGAGCCCATGAGAGAGCGGCTGAAAAGCCACGGAGATCCCGCCTATATCTTCAGCTCATATGTTCATGGAGATCCTGCCACTCCGCTTCTGCAGACCTATCCTGGTGACGAGATGATCATCCGGCTGCTGGACGGGGCCCATGAAGAACAGCACTCATTAAATATAACCGGGCTGGCCTGGCAAAAAGAAATTCAGGATTTCCATTCCCCCCTTGCCGCCTCCCAGGCGATCGGTATCTCTGAGGCATTTAATTTAAGAATCCAGAGAACCTACGGAGCCGGCGATTATCTGTACTATTTTGGAGGAATCGACGATGCCTGGCTGGGATTATGGGGAATCATCCGGGCCTATGATAAAGTAAGGGATGATCTGCTTCCCCTTTGCAAGGGAAAGGCGCAGATCCTGCCCCTGCTCCCTTGTCCCGGCAAGGACGCAGTGATACGAAAATACGAAATAGCCGCCATCCAGACAGATCTGTTATACAACCGGTACGGGGATCATGACCCGGACGGTCTGATATTTGTTCCAGTAGAAGAACTTCCCTCTATCTATTCGGGAAAATCAAAGCCAAAGCCGCTGATCCTTCGGGCAAATGCGGGAGACTGGGTGGAGGTTACACTCCACAATCTGTTCTCTCCGGATAAGCCGATACCCTATTACGACTATCCCAGAGTTCCTGTAGACATGAAACACCAGCCGTCCGACAGAGTTTCCTTAAACCCGCAGTTCCTTAAATACAATCCCATAACAGATTCCGGCATCAATGTGGGCTATAACAACAGGGAACAGACCGTAGGCCCGGGCGAGAGCATAAAATACCTCTGGCACGCAGACCTGGAATACGGTGCCTGTATCCTCCAGTCTTTCGGAGATATGCGTAATCACAGATACCACGGCTTGTTCGGAGCTGTCATCGTGGAGCCGCCGGCCTCCAGATGGTACCGCAGCTTCTCCATGGCAAAAGGAACTTATGATGAACAGGCGGTAATCACAGCGCCTGGAGTGGAAACCTTCCGTGAATTTGTATTATTTATACAGAACGGAATCCGATTGTTGGATAACCAGGGCCAATTAATCCAGACGGCGGCGGAAGATCCCCAAGAGCCTGTGGATGCGGAAGACACCGGAGAAAAAGGATATAATTACCGTTCCGAGAGATTCTTCAACCGTCTAAAAAAAGACGGACGCATTTCCAGGGTATTCAGCAGCAAGGTGCATGGCGACCCCGCCACCCCGATCTTCAAGTCCTACACCGGGGACCGCATCGTCTTCCGCACCATGATGCCCGCGGATAAACCCAGAAACGTAGGGCTCGCCGTCCACGGCCACTTATGGAAGGAGCAGCCCAAAGACCCATTCTCCAGAATCATCCCCCTGCAGGGAGGTATCAGTATCGGTAACAAATTTGACATGGAACTTTCCGAAGGCGCCGCGTGCCCAGGAGACTATCTCTACCGTTCAGGCAGCCTGAAATGGGATATCGAATCCGGCATGTGGGGCATCCTCAGAGTTCTCAGACAATCCCTGGGATGCAAATGCAAAAATGCCTGCAAAAAATTCTGCGGCTGCTTCAAGAAAAATTAGAAAACGCGTCTAAAACTGCTGTAAAGCAGGAGCGGGCCGGTGCGAGGGCGGGCTTCGGGGGCGGCGGAATTCTTTTGTGTCTCCCCGGGCGGGCATAGGGCGGCTGTGCAGCAGCTTAGTGAAATCCAAAAACCGGATTCAGGATGCCCGGCGGACTTCACGTCCGACGGGCAAGGGCCCCTGAACCGGAAACACATCATGTGTTTCTGGTGAATGGACCCGGTTCCTGAATCCGGTTTTTGGATTTCACTTAGCTGCTGCCAGCGCAAGCCCTCCGCCCGCCCGGGGAGACACAAAAGGATTCCGCCGCCCCCGAAGCCCGCCCTCGCACCGGCCCGCTCCGGCCCTTAATCACAGAACCTTCATCCCAGCTCCTCGATCTGCTTAAGCCACAAAGCCGCGCTGGCATCACTGGGCATTCTCCAGTCGCCTCTGGGCGACAGCGCAACACTTCCCACTTTAGGTCCGTCCGGTATGCAGGAGCGTTTGAACTGCTGGGAGAAAAATCTTCGGTAAAAAGTTTTCAGCCATTTCAGAATCGTAACGTTGTCGTAGACACCGGCAAACGCCTTTTGGGCTACACGGTAGATCTTCTCCGGCTCATAGCCGAATCGGAGCATATAATAGAGGTAGAAATCATGGAGTTCGTAGGGGCCCACCAGGTCTTCCGTCTTTTGGGAGATTTTACCGTTCTTCGGCGGAAGCAGCTCCGGGCTCACCGGCGTGTCCAGTATATCGTACAGGATCGCCGAGAGCGTATCATTGTCACAGGTTTCGGCATAATATCTGACCAGATGGCGGACCAGGGTCTTAGGGACAGAGGCATTGACCCCATACATGGACATGTGGTCCCCGTTATAGGTGGCCCACCCAAGGGCCAGTTCGGACATGTCCCCGGTTCCGATCACCAGGCCTCCCGTCTGGTTGGCAATATCCATCAGGATCTGGGTCCGCTCCCTGGCCTGGGCATTTTCATAGGTCACATCGTGCTGATCCTGATCCTGGCCGATATCCCGGAAATGGATATTGACCGCTTCCCGGATATCGATCTCCCGGAATGTGGCACCCAGGCACCGGATCAACTCACAGGCATTCGTGTAGGTCCGGTCCGTGGTCCCAAAACAGGGCATGGTTACCGCCGTTATGCCTTCCCGGGGCAGCTTGCAGCTGTCGAAAGCCCGGGCGGTCACCAGAAGGGCCAGCGTGGAGTCCAGACCCCCGGAGATTCCCACAACCGCGCTTTTACAGTTGGTGTGGATCAGCCTCTTTTTCAGCCCTCCCGCCTGGATGGACAGGATATCCTGGCAGCGTTTGTCCCTGTCCTGCTTATTGGCAGGCACAAACGGATTCGCGTCAAACATCCGGACCAGCGGAGTTTCCTCCATCTTCAGGTGGAATTTTACACGGACATAGGTCAGATTTTCTTCCTGCTGGAAGGTGCCCAGCCGCCGCCGTTCACTCATCAGCCGGTGGACATCTAGGTCCGCCCAGATGGTCTGATTGGAGAAGCGGGGAGACTCCGCCAGCACGATCCCATTTTCCGCGATCAGGTTATGGCCGCTGTATACCACATCCGTAGTGGATTCCCCGTCACCGGCGCTGCTATAGACGTATCCGCACAGCAGCCTGGCGGACTGGCCCCTGGCCAGATCCTGCCGGTAGGTGTCCTTGCCCACCACCTCGTCGCTGGCTGACAGGTTCACGATCAGAGTGGCTCCGGCCAGCGCGTGTTCCGTACTGGGGGGGGACGCCACCCAGACATCCTCACAGATCTCCGCCGCTACGGACAGCCCGCTCATCTCCTCACATTCGAATAAAATCCGGCTGCCGAAGGGAACCTGATCCTGCTTACATTCCACGAATTCCGGGTCTTTCGGGCCTTCGGTGAAATGTCTGGCTTCATAGAATTCAGAATAATTCGGTATATTTCTTTTTGGTATGATACCAAGAATCTTTCCTCTGTGCAGTACAGCCGCCGCATTATACAGTCTGTTCCTGAACTGGAAAGGAAGCCCGGTAAACACCAGCGCGTCCAGGGATACCGTCTCCTCCGCCATACGGTACAGCTGCCGCATGGATTCCTCCAGCAGCAGTTCCTGCAAAAACAGATCTTCACAGCTGTAACCGCTGATGGCAAGCTCCGGAAACACGATGATCTTCGCGCCCTTTTGTGCCGCCTGTTTCATTTCCTTTATCATAACATCGGTATTGTAGACCGGGTCCGCCACCTTCATATCCGGCGTGACCGCGGCGATCTTTATAAATCCATGCTTCATGCTGCGCCTCCTGCATTTCAACTGAAATTCTGCCTGTATCTGCTGTATCGGTCAGTCAATATTTTACTTTACCGCCTGGTTTTTCAGCTCCTTTAATTCCTCCACCGTGAACTGGTAATGTTTTTCACAGAACTGGCAGTTCACCTCGATCTCTTTTCCATCGTCGATCATTTCCTGCAGATCCTTCTTTCCCACGCTGATCAGGGCTTTGGACACCCGGTCTTTTGTGCAGTTGCAGTAAAAGCTGGTGGGAATACGGTCCGTAGTCTCCATTCCCAGTTCGCCCAGCAGCTTTTCCAGGATCTTTTCCGGGGAATAGCCCATTTCCAGAAGGGACGTAACCGACTGCACCTGACTTAGGTTCGATTCCAGCTCATCCACGACCCGCTCCTCGGCAAAGGGCATCAGCTGAAGGATAAATCCCCCGGCCTGTTTTACCGTATTATCCCTGGCCATCAGCACACCCAGTCCCACCGAGGAAGGCACCTGCTCCGATGTGGCAAAGTAATAGGTCAGATCCTCCGCGATCTCTCCGGTCTGCAGATCCACCTCTCCCACATACGGTTCCTTCAGTCCCATATCCTTGATGACACGCAGATATCCATGTCCCACAGCCCCCGCCACATCCAGCTTCCCCTGCTGGTTCGCATGCAAAAGCACGGAAGGCTCATTAACATAACCCTTGACCCGGGCCATGGCATCTGCGGTCACGGTAATTCCGCCAAGCGGTCCGTCCCCGCGTATCTGAAGTGTCAGAATATCCTGCCTGCTTTTCATCATACAGCCCATCATGGCTCCGGCCGTCATAAGCCTTCCCAGCGCCGCTGTGGCCACCGGGCTCGTATTATGGGCCTGCCGGGCCTTTTCCGCCATATCCCTTGTGGTAGCGGCAAATGCCCGGATCTGTCCCTGCGCTCCCATTGCCCTTACAATATAATCTCCCATTTTCCACTCTCCTATCTTTTTCCCCATTCCCTTGCGATCACATAGATCCGCTCACTGGCCGGCCCCGGTTCTTCTCCGGTGAACGCCTCATAAGCCCCTTCGAATTGAAGGCCCGCCTCCAATAGCAGCCTCTTTACCTTCTCAAGCTCATATGCCCGCTGATAATGTGTCTCCTCAAATTTGCGATACAGCGAGTGGTTTCCCTCTACAAAAAGAGTCAGATCGTATTCATTGATCTGTTCCTCTTCATAATAGGTATTCTCCCAGATAAAACTGCAGTGCTCCCTATTTTCCGCAATCACACAGTCCCCCATCTGTTCATACTTATAAATAGTGTTCAAATCAAATAAAAAATATCCACCCGGATCCAGATAATTATTCACAAGGCGGAATACTTTCAGCATGTCCTCTTCTTCCAGCAGGTAGTTTAACGAATCGCAGACACTGACCACCGCCCGCACTGTCCCATACAGCTCGAACTCCTGCATATCCTGCAGCAGATATAAGATCGGCAGCCCTGACTGTTCCTTCTTATGCATGGCGATCTCCAGCATTTCTTCCGAGTTATCCACACCGATCATGTCATACCCGGCTTTTGCCAACAGTTCCGTCATATTGCCGGTACCACAGCCCAGGTCCAGAACCAGTCCGTCCCCGATCCCCAGATCCTTTAATACTCCGACCAGATAAGCGCTCCATTCCCCGTAGGGCACGTTGTCCATGAATTCGTCATATACCCCGGCAAATCCCGTATACGCTTCCATTTTCTCCACCAGCCTTTTGTTAGATATACTATCAAGTTTTCCGTGGAAAAGCAAGGTTGATTCTTTCTTCTGTTGATTCTTTCTCCAAAATCCCGTATACTGGAATAGAAATTACAGCCACAGTGCGATCCCCGCGGAGCGTTTTTATTTACACAGGGGCACTTTCCTGTGAAATAAGAAAATGCCTCCGGCCAATCAGGCCTACAAAGGATTCCATATGAAACGAATGAAGAATACAAACAAAGTCTATAAAAATATACGACGTTTTTATCTGTCGGATTTCATTTTCCCCATTCTCTTTCTTATGATACTGGCAGCCGCCTGGAAGTACAATCCCTTCCAGGGCATCTACACGCCGATGAAGATAGATTCCGTGCAGACCTTAAAAAATGCTTATTCCTCCGATAACCGTTATGTCAAAATCTCCCTGAAGGATCTTCACAATACCGGTTACGATTACATACGTTTCGGCAAAGTATACGGAACCTACTACTATACCTTTTTGGACGGCACCTGTCTCATTGTCATCCTCTCTCCCGATACGGTTCAGAACCTGGCTGCGCCCATCGCGCAGCTTAATATCCGCGCCAAAATCGTCCGGCAGAACCAGAGCGACAGAGAATTGGTGGAGCGTATGTCCGAAGATCTGGACTGGACCTATCAGGATCTGTCCCAGGTAGTCAGTCCTCTGATTCTGGATGAAGCAGATTACCATCTGCTCTTTCCTTCTATTCTCACCTTGTTTCTTCTGCTTGGCTTTCTGTGCGCCTTCGCCGTCCTGATTACCGATCTGGTCTACCTGGCCGATCCCGGACTGGCCCCGGTATCCCGCAGACTCAGCCGGCTTAGTAAGGACAAGAATGCTCTGGCCACGGCAGTTCAGGAACTGGAAAACGAGCCGTTGCTATCCACCGGCCACATGTATGTAACCGAGCACTATTTTTTTGACCTGTCCAACCGGGGGACCATCATTCTTCCGATTCACCACATGCTCTGGGTGTACCGGCATCTGAAAGTGCACAGGCCCCTGCTGAGAAAATCCACGTCCTATCATCTGTATCTGATCACGGAAGACGGTCGCGTGACCGTCTGTCCCAAACGCAGCCAGCATGATACCGACGCCGTCATCGCGTACCTGCAGAACCTTAACTCCCGGATTCTCATTGGATTTACAGAGGATAACAAGGAAGCCGCCTCTCATTTAGTCAATTCTTATATTCAGTCCGCTAAGAAGGGACATCACCTCCGGAAATGAAAACCTGGCTCCTTTCATATTATTGGTCAGAACATCGATCTGGTATCCCGAGGCCTGCCTGAAATCCGCTTTCTGGATATTGCATTGAAGGAATTCGGTTCGTTCAAGATTACATCCTTTAAAGCTACACTCCATAAGCCGGCATTTGGCAAACATGGAATCTGAGATATCCTGTCCCGAAAAATCAAATTTTCTCAAGTCCATGCCGGCGAATGTATTGTACTTCAACCGGCATGTCTGCAGTTTTTTGATCGGTTCCGCAAACTTTCCTGCGGGCAGAAGCTCCTCCCAATGTACCCCAATCAGATTACAGTCTGCAAATTCCACGAATTGAATCTGGGAGTGATCAGACGCTCTCAGGCTTGTAATCGTACATTTGCGGAAAGTACAGCTGCTAAATGAACACTGAACCAGCACGCATTCTTCAAATATACAGTTGGTAAACGTACAGTCCTCAAACCTGTATTTCCTGAAAGTTTCTTCTCTGTATTTCAAATTTTCAAACTGCTGCGATTCATAATACTTTTCTTCCATAATATTTCTTACCTCCTGATGATTCATAAGGGGGCCGGCCTTTTTATCCGGCATTTACAGGCATTTATAGGCAGGCATCTACCTGCAAATATGATCATAAAGTAAATTGACAAACCTCACAAGAAAGAATAGAATCATATCTTAACTGGAATTTGTTACTGCAAATCAGTTTTGTAGGAAAAGGTTAAACACAATGTTCAACAGATTAAGTTAAAATATAAACGCAAAGAATACGGAGGGAATTGCAGAATGGGTGATTGGTTTACCATCGACCACATCGATAAGGATACACATATGATCAGCGAATACCGGCATTGGGAAGAAACCCACGCCTATTTGCTGAACGGCAGTACCCGCAGTCTTTTGATCGATACGGGGCTTGGCATTGAAAATATTTACGAGGAAGTCATAAAATTAACCGACAAACCGGTCATAGCCGTGGCAACCCATATCCACTGGGACCATATCGGCGGCCACCGGTATTTTCCTGAATTCTACGCCCATGAAGACGAGGTCTGCTGGCTTACCGGAGAGTTCCCGCTGACGATGGAACAGATCAAAGCCTATGTGGTCGAACGCTGTGATCTGCCGGAAAATTTTAACGTGGACAATTATGAATTTTTCCAGGGCACTCCCGTGAGGGTATTAAAAGACCAGGACCTCATTGATATCGGCGGCCGGGTGATACAGGTATTACATACCCCGGGCCACTCTCCCGGACATATGTGTTTCTGGGAGGAAGCCAGGGGGTATCTGTTTACCGGTGATCTGGTCTATAAAGATACGCTCTTCGCCTATTACCCCTCCACCGATCCGGCCGCCTATCTGGCCTCTGTCGAGAGGATCGCCGCACTTCCCGCGAAAAAGGTATTTCCGGCTCACCACGATCCGGACGTGAAGCCCGCTCTCATCCAGGATATGAAAAAAGCCTTCACCCAGTTGAAGGAAGAAGGCAAGCTGCATCACGGCAGCGGTATTTTCAAATATGAGGATTTCTCTATATGGATATAGCGAAACCTGCAATTATGTTCCATATCTGGTATGACTGATTCATTTCCCGGCGGATTGCGGCTGCGGGCATGGGGACCTCATGTATTCTTACGAAAAGAAATTGAGGGGGCTTTTATTCCTCACCCCTGGAACCCATAATATAGGTAAATACCGCGCCTGCCGCCAAAAGCACTACACCTGCGATGGTGTTGAGTACTGTGATGTGCATACCGCTTTCCTGCATGACATTGTATATAATAGCGAAAGGAGAAGCCACGATAAGCCCCATAATCGCGCTGTAGGTGGTTACACTGTGCTTGCGGAACAGGTAATCGATCAGCTTCGCAATCAGGAAGATCCCCAGCAGTACGCCGATCCCGAAAGGAATCAGCACAATTCCTCCAGAGAGTATCCCATCTATCTCGAAGGAGGCCAGCGAGTCCAGAAAACTTTTCAGCGTGTCAATGATTCCATAGTAATATCCCAGGATCATCAGGACCAGAGAGCCGCTGACTCCGGGAATGACCATGGTAGCCGACGCGATGATCCCGACCAGGAACAGTTTTATAATGGTAAAAATCCCGGGGTCCGTGAGGGAAGCCGACTGTCCCTCGCTTTTCATCAGAGGCATCACGATAACCAGCGCGAACAGGACAAGAAATGCGATGACCTGGACTGCACCGAACTTCGTGTGTGTGGTTCGCATTCCCTTTTTCAGGTTTGCCACCAGGATCGGCACACCGCCCAGTATCATACCGATGAATGCCAGACAGGTGGGAAAAGGCTGATTGGCCAGCAGATACTGGATCGCATAGGTGAATCCCACCAGGCCGATGACACAGCCGATCCCGATCGGGAGCAGGCTGATCACGCTCTTCTTGAACTGTTTGAACAAATTAGTGATGGAAGAGATCAGACGGTCATAGATTCCCATAGAAACCGCCATTGTACCACCGCTGACTCCGGGGATAATATTGGCTACCCCCACAAAAATACCTTTTACAATATCGATTATAAATTTCATGCGTAACGTTTTACCTTTCTTAATTTACTTTCCTGTACAGATCAGACTCTTATAGATACCTCTTTGTATATTTTCTCAGGAAACCGAGAAAAACATTCATCTCCTCATCCGTTCCGATGGTAATTCTCAGATAATTATCTGTCCGGGGGGCATCAAAATAGCGGACATAGATCCCCTCTTCTTTTAACGCAGCCTGCAGTTCACGGGCCGGATAGTCCGGATGAGTGGCAAACAGAAAATTCGCCCTGGAATCCGGAAACGCAAACCCCAGCTCCCGCATTTCCTCTTTCACCCGCTCCCTGGTGGTGATAATCTGATCCAGGGTTTCCCGGAAATAAGCTTCGTCATTGACTGCCTCCACGCCCAGGATAATCGCCGCCCTGCTCATGGTATAGGAATTGAACGAGTACTTAACGTCATTCAGATATCGGATCAGCCGAGGGTTCCCCATCGCATACCCGATTCTCATACCTGCCAGTGAGCGGGACTTGGAAAAGGTCTGGACCACCAACAGATTCTCGAATTCGTCGATCAGTTTCACCGCCGACTTTCCGCCGAAATCAATATAGGCTTCATCTACGATGACAACGCTGTCCCTGTTGTGCTGTAAGATCCAGCGGACATCCTGCAGAGGCTCGTACACACCGGTAGGCGCATTGGGATTCGGGAAAATAATTCCGCCGTTCTCACGAACATAATCCTCCTTCACCAGATGAAACTGATCATCCAGCGGCACCGTCTCGAAGGGGATCTGAAATAACTCCGCCCATACCGGATAGAACGAATAGGTCACATCCGGAAACAGCAGCGGCTTGTCCGAGTTAAAAAAGGTCATGAACGCCATAGCAAGCACATCGTCGGAGCCCACTCCCACAAATACCTGGCCGCTGCTCAGATGGTAATGATGGGCCAGCGCCTCCACCAGATCCGACGCCGCCGGGTCCGGGTAGAGCCGCATGGCTCTGGTGGACATGCTTTTTACCGCCTGCCGCACCTCCGGTGACGGAGGATAGGGATTCTCATTGGTATTCAGCTTGATAATATTCTCTCTTCCCGGCTGTTCGCCGGGAACATAGGGGGTTACCTTCCGGATATTCTTTTCCCACGTTCTCATTCGTATCTCCACCTTTAAAAATACACTTTGCCAAGGGCCTCAAAGCCGGGCATGGCATTTACGATTGTCTCATAAGCTACGCAGTACGCGATCCTGACATATCCGGGGCAGGCAAAGGAGGTGCCCGGCACGATCAGGATATTGTGTTTCTTCGCTTCCTCACAGAACACTTTTTCATCCGGAACCGGAGATTTTACGAACAGATAAAAGGCGCCTTCCGGCTTAATGCAGGTAAATCCGCACTTTTTCAGCCCTTCATAGAGAGCCTTGCGGTTTTTGTCATAGAAGTCAACATCCACTTTGGCATCCAGACACCGGCCGACGACCTTCTGGAACAGGGACGGCGCGTTGACATAGCCCAGAATCCGGTTGGCCACATTCGCCGCATTGATGATCATCTCACTGTCAGCGGCTTCATCCGGGATCACCAGATAACCGATCCGCTCTCCCGGCAGGGACAGGGATTTGCTGTAGGAATAACCGACGATGGTATTTTCATAATAATCCGCGACCCACGGCACTTCCACTTTGTCATATACCAGCTCCCGATATGGTTCATCCGTGATGAGATAGATATCGGTATGGAATTCTTCCTGTTTTTTGTGAAGGATTTCCGCCATCTTTTTTAATGTGTCCGCGGAATATACCACGCCGGTGGGGTTGTTCGGAGAGTTGACTATGACTGCTCTCGTCCGGCCGGTGATCAGCTTCTCAAATTCGTCCAGGTTGGGCTGGAAGGTTTCCGTGTTGGGAGGAACCACCACCAGGTTCCCTTCAAAGTTGGCCACATAACTTCTGTATTCCCCGAAGAACGGGGCAAACGCCAGCACTTCATCACCAGGATTCAGTAATGTCTTGAAAATCACATTCAGACCTCCTGCCGCTCCTACAGTCATCAGAATATTATGCAGCTGATAAGAAGTACCGAACTTTTTGTTCAGGGATTCCGCGATCGCCTGGCGCACGTCGTCAAAGCCGGAATTATTCATATATCCGTGGACAGCCAGAGAATCTTCTTCCTGTATGATGTCCATGACCGCCTGTTTCACTTCCGCGGGAGCATCCACACTGGGATTGCCCAGACTGAAATCATATACCTTATCTGCTCCATAGATCGCCGCCAGACGTTTCCCTTCCTCAAACATTGCCCGGATGGCCGAACTGTTCTGAACCATACCTATCATTTTATCTGCTATCATAGCGTTACTTCCTTTCCAGAAAATTCTTATCCCTTATCATAGCAAACTACTGGAGAAAATGCAATATTGGAACGATGGGGAGGGGGCTTTTGGGGGAGGGCCGGGGAGAGAGGGGCGGGGCGCGGCCTTGCTGAACCGGGCAGGCTATCCCGTGGGGCGGAATCGCTTCGGCCGGACCTAAGAACAGGTAACTACGATGGAGGGAGAACCTCTTATTGGCATGGCCTGGAACAAACTCGCCAAAATACGGCTCGGACAGTGTTCCAGGCCATGCGAGGTTCTCCCTCCACCTGCGTAACCTGTTCTAAGGCCCGGTCTCAAGCGATTCCGCCCCACGGGATAGCCTGCCCGGTTCAGCAAGGCCGCGCCCCGCCCCTCTCTCCCCTACACTGGTAAAAGCGAACTTATATTTCTGAACTTATATTTATGTATTTATATATTTAAGTATTTATATTTTTATACTGGGGTTTGCAACAGTTGGGCGTTTGATTTACACTTATTGGAAAAGAGGTTTCTATTGGATTTTTTGGGGCTTATATTGGGCGTTTGTGCTGAAGGGCCTGGGAAGGAGTTTTGGTATGAGTAGGATCAGGTGGTGTAAGAGGGGTTTTTGTTTGCTGCTTGTTTTGATGATTGGTTTGACTGGGTGTCAGACTGAGGGAACGGGAGAGACGGATGAGACGGATTCCGGGAAATCGGTGGGGGCAGCGGATTCTAATGAGGCGGGGGATATGGGGCTGGCGCCGACGCCGGCGACTAGTGGTGCTGATGGAGGGGAGGTATCTGGAGAACCACCGGCGGGGGATTCTTCCGGGAGATCTGAGGCTGGGCCCTCTGCCGCGCCGGAAGCGGTGATGAAGGGGACGGTGATTCAGGTGTCGGATTCGACGATTCTTTTGGCTGTGAATGAGAATGCTTCGTCGGACCTGTTTACCGTAGGAACGGCTGATATTCCGATCGTGGATTCTTCGGGTAATCCCGTGAAGGCCGGGGAGGTTGTGCCGGGAATGCTGGTGGATGTGGAGTATGACGGATTTATTGAGGAGATATATCCCGGGATCGTCGCGAATCCCTCCCTGGTTCGGATTACGGATGCCGGGGATGATATGACCGGGTTTTATCTGACGATTGTCCGGGATATCTTTGAGACGGATTCGGCGCTTAACAGCGATATCCATACCATCGCTCTGGATCTTACAAAAGTGCATAATCTTTCGGACGCTGAGAAAGCAGCTCTTGCTTATCTGGTATGGACTCAGCTGGGTTACGAAGCGTTTCAGAGTACGTGGGATGAATTGAGTGAACAGGGTTATATTGATAAGGACCGGCTGAGTTTTGAGGATGGGATTCTGATTACTCTTACGGATACCCCCGTAAAGGGCTCTTCTTTTGATTTTACGGTTAAGAAATGGCGGGGCGGGGATGGTTCGATCGGGTATGATGATTGCAAAGCTAAGAAGTCCGGCACGGAATGGGAGTATAAACTGGACGGAGCGTGGATTTCCTGAGAGAGGAATTGGGAGGGGTAGTCCCCTCCCATCGTTTGCTGTGGGCAGGTACTTTGGGGGACCGGCAGGAGTTTTTTTGTAATGCTCCTTGCGCTTTGGCAGCGGAATGTAGTAAGATCAGAAAAAAGGAGGATCTGTTGGCGGCGGTCCGCCAGCATTTAAGCAGAAGGGAGTTAACAGATGAGTCAAACAGTTCTGGTCACAGGCTCTTCCCGGGGAATCGGTAAGGCCATTGCTTTAAAGTTTGCTAAGGAGGGCTGGTCCGTCGTTTTGAACTGCGCCCGGTCTTTGGATCAGCTGCAGGCTGTAAGGGATGAAATAGAAGAACGGACAGGACAGGCGTGCCTGGTCTGTCCGGGTGATGTCGGGAATTATGAGCAGGCGCTGGGGATTTTTTCGGAAATTGAACGGCGCTTCGGGGGCGTGGATATCCTGGTAAATAACGCCGGGGTGTCTCATATCGGCCTTTTACAGGATATGTCGGCGGATGAGTGGCAGGGATTGTTGAATACGAATCTGTCCTCGGTGTTTTACTGCAGTAAATTGGCTGTGCCTTATATGCTTACGAAAAAGAAGGGTCGGATCATCAATATTTCTTCGGTCTGGGGAAATGCGGGTGCCTCCTGTGAAGTGGCTTATTCCGCTTCCAAAGGCGGGGTGAACGCGTTTACCCGCGCGTTGGCTAAGGAACTGGCGCCCAGTAATATTCAGGTGAATGCCGTGGCCTGCGGTGCTATTGAGACGGAAATGAATCAGTTCCTGTCCGCTTCGGAGCGTCAGGAACTGATGGAGGAGATCCCCGCGGGACGCTGCGGCGACCCGCAGGAGGTGGCTCAGATGGTTTATCAGCTGGCGCATGCCCCTTCTTATCTGACCGGACAGGTGATTACCCTGGACGGCGGTTGGATGTGAATGTTATAAGAAATTGCCGACTTATTTCAGCTTCCAGATATCCCTATTATACTGTTCTATGGTCCGGTCGGATGAAAAATATCCGGCTTTCGCGATATTTACCAGCATCTTTTCACTCCAGCCCTTCCGGTCCTCATAGTCTTTGAGCATCCGGTCTTTGGTGCGGATATAGTCTTTCAGATCCAGAAGCGTCATGAACCAGTCTTTGCCGATCAGTTCCTTCTGCAGTCTGTTCAGATTTTCCGGGTCCCCGATTTTCATAAGCTCAGGGCCGGTGATAAAGTCCACGGCCTCTTTGATCTTGGGATCTTTCTCGTAATAGTCTCTCGATACATAGTCTTCCCTGGCATAGTGTTCGATTACTTCTTTGCTTCCCACTCCGAAGATATAGATGTTTTCGTCCCCGACCAGATCATGGATCTCCACATTGGCGCCGTCCATGGTACCCAGTGTCACCGCCCCATTCAGCATGAACTTCATGTTGCTGGTTCCGCTGGCCTCTTTGGACGCCAGGGAAATCTGTTCGGAGATATCGCAGGCCGGTATCAGCTTCGCAGCCTTGGTCACATTATAGTTCTGGACCATAACCAGGTTCATGTGCCTGCGCACCTGTGGATCGTCCTGGATTAACTCCTGCAGACAGAGGATCAGATGGATGATATCCTTGGCTGTCACGTAGGCCGGAGCCGCCTTGGCCCCGAAGATCAGGGTGACCGGCGTGGAAGGCACTCTGCCTTTTTTGATCTCCAGGTATTTGTGGATGACATAGAGCGCGTTCATCTGCTGGCGTTTATACTCGTGCAGACGCTTGATCTGGATATCAAAGATGGAATTTTCGTCGATCTCTATATGTTCCGTCTCCTCCAGGTAACGCTTTAACGCCAGTTTATTCTCTTTCTTGATGGCCAGCAGCTGTTCCTTCACCTGGCTTACGTCCCGGTAACGTAACAGCTGTTCCAGTTCCGCCGCGTCCTTCTTGAACCCATTCCCGATCAGTGACTCGATATAGTCCGCCAGCGGGTGGTTTGCCTCCAGCAGCCAGCGGCGGAAGGTGATCCCGTTGGTCTTATTGTTGAATTTTTCAGGATAAATATCATAGAAATGCTTCAGCTCCGAATGCTCCAGGATCTCGGTGTGCAGGGCCGCCACTCCGTTGACGCTGAACCCGTAATGAATATCGATATGGGCCATGTGTACCCTTCTGTCCCCGTCGATGATCTGCACTTTCTGATCGGCGTACTCCTCTTTGACCCGGGTGTCCAGCTCGCAGATGATCGGCATCAGGTGGGGCACCACTTCGTTCAGATACTCGAAGGGCCATTTTTCCAGCGCTTCCGACAGGATCGTGTGGTTGGTGTAGGCGCAGGTCCTGGAGACGATGCCGATGGCCTCATCCAGACGGATGCCCTCCAGCATCAGCAGCCGGATCAGCTCCGGGATCACCAGGGTAGGATGGGTATCGTTGATCTGGATCACCACATGCTGATCCAGTTTGTGCAGATCGTAACCTTTTTCTTTGCACTCTTTTAAGATCAGCTGCGCGCCGTTGCAGACCATGAAGTATTGCTGGTATATGCGGAGCAGGTTTCCTTCTTTGTCACTGTCGTCCGGGTATAAAAATAAGGTCAGATTCTTTTCCACCTGGCTTTTATCGAAGCTGATCCCTTCCTCAACCAGACTTTCATCCACCGTCTCCACGTCAAATAAATGGAGTTTGTTATTTTTGCTCTCGTAACCCGTCACATCGATATCGTATAGACGGGATTTCAGTGTAAAATTTTTGAATGGCACTTCGAAATGGATATCGGTCCGGTCAAGCCAGCTCTCCGGCTCGATCCAGGGATTGATTAACTCTTTCTGCTTATGTTTTTCAAATATCTGCCGGAACAGCCCATAATGATAATTCAGGCCGATACCGTCGCCAGGCAGGGAAAGCGTGGCGATGGAGTCCAGAAAGCAGGCAGCCAGACGGCCCAGCCCGCCGTTCCCCAGGGATGGCTCCGGCTCCGCCGCTTCTACCTCCTCTATCGTTTTTCCAAACTTCGCCAGCACTTCTTTCACATCTTCGTACAGACCCAGGTTGATCAGATTGTTTGATAAGAGCTTGCCGATCAGAAACTCGGCGGAAATGTAATAGAGCTTGCGCTCCCCTTCGTTGTATCCGCGTTCCTTTGTGATCTGCTTGGTCAGCTCCAGCAGGGAATAGTACAATTCCTCACTGCTGCAGTCCTTTGCTTGTTTGTGACAGCGCCCAGTGATGATGTCACACAATTGCTTTTCTATCATATGATACCTCCCGAAATATCTCACCTGTATTTTTCTTTCACGCATTCCCGAATCCTAAAATTTACTATTATTGAAGTTTATCACTACTAGGATACATGATCAATGTGAAAATTATACGATTTTGGCTTGATTTTGACAAATTTTTGTGTATCGGCAGGTTTTGTTATTTCTATGATACGGTCCGGTTTTTTTTATCTTTCAGCTTGAGCATGGCAAACAGGCTGCCGGTGATACCCACTCCCGCGCCCAGAAGAATACAGGCCCGCACCATTCTCGGATACAGCTCCCGAAGCGGAATCAACCGGATACCATCCTGGAACAGATGGAACTCCTCCGCCATAAAACCTGCTCCCCAACGGTAACTGAAATAGAATACCGCCAGCGGCACCGCCACACCGATCAGCCCCATCACGATCCCTTCCAGGATAAATGGTATCCGTACAAAAGCCTCCCGGGCTCCCATCAGGCGCATGACCCTCGTTTTTTCCCTCTGAGCCTCGATTCCCACTACCAGCGTATTCCGGATCAGTACCGCGGAAATGATGATCAGTATCCCTGTCATCCCCATCACCACGGAGGTGATCACATTTTCCAATTTCACAAGCGCGTTCACTGCGTCGGTGGAATGCTTGACACTGCGCACGCCCTCCAGCCCTTCCGCAAATGTGACAAAAGAAGGCTGATCCTTGATCCTGTTCAGATAGACCTCATAGTTATCGGAATTTTCCAATGGGTTGTCCTCCTTGAGGATTCCCTTCAGATTGGCCTCCTCCGGAAATACCGAGCTCTGGAAGTCCGCCCAGGCATCCTCTGCGGAGATGTATACCGTCTCCTTCACCTCAGGCCTCTGCCGGATCAGTTCACCGATCTCTTCGATCCGCTGATCCGTGACTCCGGGCTCGAAAAAGATCAGCACGGATATCTTTTCCTCGGTTTTCTGCACCGCGTTGTCCACGTTCAGAGCGGTCGCGTAGAATAGTGAGAACAGAAAAATACAGACCGACATCGTAACCACGGTGGCCATGGAGTATACTTTATTTTTCCACAGATTTTTTAACCCCATCTGAAGCAGATAGCGATAGGTCTTAATTCCCATAGAAATATCCTCCCCGGCTGCTGTCCTTGATGATTCTGCCATGTTGCAGGGTGACAATGCGCTTTTTCATATTTTTCAGTATTTCCTGGCTGTGGGAAACCACCAGTACGGTGGTTCCCCCTTCATTGATCCTGTGAAGCAGCCACATAACTTCCATCGCATTTTTCCGGTCCAGATTGCCTGTAGGCTCATCGGCCAGCAGGATCGCGGGCTGATTCACGATGGCCCTGGCCACTGCGGCCCGCTGGCATTCCCCTCCCGACAGCTGGCCGGGATACAGCTTCGCCTTTCTTTCCAGTCCCACCTCCCGCAGTGCTTCCATAACTTTTGCACGGATTTTTTCCGGGGCGGTCTCGCTGACCCGAAGGGCGAATGCCACATTTTCATAGACGGTAAAGTCTGAAAACAGCTTAAAATCCTGGAACACCACCCCGAACATCCGGCGATACCGGTAGATCTGGCGTTTTTTCAGCCTTCCTGTGTCTATGCCGTTTACCCGTATCGTCCCTTCTGTAGGCTCCGTATCCTTTAACAGCAGGTCCAGCAGTGTCGTTTTCCCCGCACCGCTTTCCCCTTCCAGAAGTACGAACTCCCCCTTCCCGATCGTTAAATCCAGCTGGGTGATGGCCTTCTGGCCCGTCGGGTATATCTTGCTCACATGTTCTAATTGTATGATCTCATTTTCATTTACATTTGCCATGTATCCGTACTCCACTTAAAATTGCTGTATTTGTCTATTGCTGTTTGGACTGCTTTCCTTTATCCCTCATCCGATAGACCAGGGCCATCACCTCAGCCACCGCCTGATAGAATTCTTCGGGTATCTCCATGTCCAGCTCCACATTTTCATACAGGCCCCTGGCCAACGGCCGGTTTTCCAGGATACAGATTCCGTTTGCCTCTCCGATCTCAATGATTTTAAATGCGATCCGGTCCGCACCCTTGGCCAGAAGAACCGGCGCCCGGTTCTTCTCCGGCTGATAAGACAGCGCCACTGCATAATGCGTAGGATTCCGGATGATCACATCCGCCTCGGGAACTTTCTGCATCATCCTGCGGGAAGCCATCTGCCGCTGCTTCTCCCTGATTTTGCCTTTCACCTGGGGATCACCCTCGGTCTGCTTATATTCTTCTTTGATCTCCTGCTTACTCATCCGCAGATTCTTCTCATATTCCCACCACTGGTAGAGATAATCAAAGGCCGCCAGGAAGAGGAAAGCCACGCCCACCGTATTAGCCAGGGAGACCACCGTATCCCCGATAAAGGAGAAAGCCCCTATCACACTGCCGTCCATCAGCCGCATGAACTGTACGATACGGTCTTTCAGATAAATGTAAATCACTGCCCCCAGGACACTGATCTTAATGAGCGCTTTTAACAGCTCTACCACCGAACGAAGGGAGAAAAGACGCTTAAATCCTTTCAGCGGACTGATCCGGCTCATCTTAAATTTCAGCGCGTCCATGGATACCATCAGTCTGGTCTGCAAAAAAGTGATGATCACAGCCACCGCCACACTGAGTAACAGCAGCGGCAGCGCTGCCTGAAAGAAAATAAGCATGGCCTTTGGCAGCTTGTCGTTTAAATTACCGGCGTTGACGGGATATAGCGTCCCCGCGTAGTTGAAAAACAACTCAATACAATATTTAAGCTCCCGATAGATCGTAGGAGCCAGCATCTTCAATCCGTTAAATAATGCCAGCAGAGAAAACACGGTAACCATATCCTGGCTCAGAAAAACATTTCCCTTTTTCCGCTCGTCTTTTCTCCGCTTGGGAGTGGCTTTCTCTGTTTTTTCGTCAGCCGCCACCGCATCTCCCCCCTTTCAGCTCTGCCTGTCATTCTGTCAGACGTTCTGCCTTCCTGCCCGCCCCTTTGTCCGGCGTTCTCTCACCGCTGGTCAGATCATCGTCAGCAGGCGCTGGACCTCATCAAACATAGCCGCGATATAGCGGTCTATAAAATTCCCCACCGGCTGGGCGAACAGCATCATCAGGAGCATACCGGCCAGTATTTTTACCTGGAGATTGATCACAAACACATGGATCTGGGGAATCAGCTTCATCAGAACTCCCATCGCCGCCTCTATGATGAACTCCGCCGCCACAAACGGGAGAGCCAGTTTTATAACCATGACAAACGCACTCTGGAACAGTGTCAGCAGAAACCCGCTGATTTCCGATACCACCAGCGTATAGGTTCCCACCGGTATCATCTCAAAGGAATAGGCGTATACCCTGATTAGCAAAAGATGGGTTCCGGTGGCGAATATGTAAAGGAAAAAACAGACATTCAGAAGCTGTCCGAAGATCGACGCCGAAACTCCGTTAACCGGGTCCATCACCTTCCCCATGGAAAGTCCGAAAACCGTATCCAGCAGGTCTCCCGCGACAAAAATCATATAAAAGAAAATCTGTAAAATAAGCCCCATGCACAGCCCCAGTACAACCTCTTTCATCAGAGCCATGGCCATCTCAAGCGTGTGAAAGCCTGACACCACACCGCCGTCTAATCCCGGCGCGATCAGCAGGCTTAAGGCCAGCACCAGACCGACCCGCACCCGCATGGGTACATTTCGCTTGGTGAACATGGGATTGGATAAGATAGCGCCGCCCATCCGGGCAAACACCAGCAGGAATACATCGAAATATCCTAACAAACCATTCATAATCCGCTCCCGCCGCTAGAGGGCCGCCATCATGGCGAACAGCTCCTGCACAAAGGAATCAAAAACATTTAACATCCAGGAGCCCAGCACCAGCAGCAGGATCGCGATCACGATCAGCTTCGGCACAAAGGTCAGTGTCTGTTCGTGAATCTGGGTCGCCGCCTGAAAAATGGCGATGACCAGCCCCACGATAATGCTGACGATCAGCAGCGGCCCGGCCAGCTTAAACGCCACCAGCATGGCTTCTTTCATTACTTCCATAATCTGTTCTGTCGTCATACGGCCACCTCCTTAGTGGAATCCCTGCACCAGAGTCTTAATCACCAGGTCCCATCCGTCTACCAGCACAAACATCATGATTTTAAAAGGCAGCGCGATCATGGTCGGGGGCAGCATTACCATCCCCATGGACATCAGGGTGCTGGACACCACCAGATCGATGATCAGAAACGGGATAAAGATTAGAAATCCCATGGTAAATGCTTTATTCAGCTCACTTAACACGAAAGATGGAACAATGACGGTTAAACTGAGTTCCATGTATCGTTCCGGCCCCTCCACTGATGTATCCGGCAGCTCCGTTTTGGATATGGACATAAAAAGATCCAGGCTTTTCTTCTCCGTCTGTTTCAGCATGAATTCCTTCATCGGCTCCTGCGCTTTTTCGAATGCTTCCTCCCGGGTAATCTCCCCGGACTTATAAGGCTGATATGCCTGCGTATTCACATCGCTTAATACCGGGCTCATAATAAAAAAGGTCAGCACCAGCGCCAGACCGATCAGAATCTGATTCGGCGGGGACTGCTGCGTACCCATGGCGTTGCGCAAAAAGGACAGCACGATGATAATCCGGGTAAAACTGGTCATCATAAGAACCAGGGAAGGAACAACTGCCAAAAAAAGGAAGAGGAGCATAATATCCAGGGAATTCATGGAACTGCCCTCTCCTGCCGCATCCTGAAACTTCATGGTGACCTCCGCCGCGCTGACCGGATGGGCGAAACCAAACACACCCACACAAAAAGCCATAACACCGGCCGCCCACTTCCCCGCTTTCCATCTGCCAGTCCTGTACTTATCCATCATTGGTAGCCTCCCCTGCCGCATATTCTCCGGCAGTACTTCCGGGAATTATAGTAAATCATCCTTTGTTCCCCCGCTCTTTTTTCCGCTCAGCAGCTTGTCCTTCCCACTCTTCAGGCGGTTGGCCAGCAGCTTCGCAAAGTCTGAGTCTGCCGCCGGTGCCGGCCTCTTTTGCTCATAGTGATCCAGTTCCTGAATCTTTTCGATTCCCGAAGGGGTAACCCCCAGCAAAAGGAACCGCTCCTGCACCTGCACGATCAGCAGGTAACTGTCCCTGCCAAGAGGCGTTTTTTCCAGAATCTGTATATTGCCGGACATCCCTTTCGGCCCTGCCCCTTTCGCGACAAATCTGGTCGTGATATAGGCCAGATATAATACACCGGCCAGAACCACGAGATAAATGACCAGCTTCACAATCAATTCCAACATACGCAATCCCTCTTGTTCAATCTGTCTTGCTGATAATCTCGATAATCCTGGCTGCGAATTTATCTCCTGACACCATCACATCCGCCCGGCCAACCAACGCGCCGTTGACCACCACATCGGCGGGAGCCCCCGCCTGTTTATCCAGCAGAAGGGTCTGTCCCTGTTCCAGTGCCAGAATATCTCTGACTTTACAGACAGTCTGCCCTACCCTGACAGAGACGTCCATGGACACATCCATCAGCTTCTGTCTGGATTCGTCTATATCATTCACTCTGTTCTCATCCCGTACCACCTTAAACTCCGGGAACTGAATACTCTTGACTGTTACCGCCTTAGACTTCCGGATACTTTTCCCCGGCCTGCCTGCAGTGTCCATCCCCAGCAATTCCGACATGTTGTCCCTGTCTATCCCATAGACATCCAGATCCATGATATCTTCCAGCATCATATGATACCGTACGGCCAGAAACTTCTCTTTATCCGGAGAGATGCGGTACAATGCCGAATCCGCAGATCCTTCCGCATAGACACCTTTTATTTCCTTTTCTATCTTTTTACCATAAAATTCTCCCAGCTCCTCCAGCGCCGCACCCAGGCATTGGGACACCACCTCCCTGAGCGCGCTCAAAGCGATCTCATCCATCGGATTCGGCTGCGAAAGCCCAATTCCCATAACAAAATTAACGATCCGTGACGCCGCTTCCCGCTCCAACATATAAAACTGGGAAGAATTCTCATCCTGTGAGCGATCCGATATTTCTATTAATATGCCGGAAGCCGGAAGCACCGAACATAGCTGCCGGCGGTCCAACTCCTGTATCTCTTCTACAGTGATACCCGCCTTTTTTCCAAACAGTAAATTGATTTTTTCACCAACAGGTACCGCCAAAATCTCCAGCAGTTCCTTCAAAGCCCCTTTATCCGCAGCTTTCATGCTAACCTCCAGTGCCGCATTATCTGCAGCTTATAATACCTTACTAATTGATACGGCCTTGTTCAGTTTCGTGTGGCCAAGCTTTGCTTCAAAGCAGGCCATGTCCTCCACGAAAATCTCAATATCCGTATCCAAATGCTTTCCAATAGGAATCACGTCCCCCACCTGGAGATCCATAACCTCCTGGGCGTCCAGGGCAAACGTGTTCAGGATGGCTCTTAACTCCACCTCGGATTCCAGCAGATGCTGTTTGATAAACTGCTGGCGCATCCGGATCTTAAAGTCATCCTGTTTCAGGTTATTCATGGCGTATTTATAACCGAACTTAGAAGTCAGCTCCTCCACATTGGGGGCCGGCATTACGATATGGATATTTGCCGACAGATCATTTAACAGCACTTCCAGCTCCACCAGAATTACCACATCCTCCGGCGCGCTCATCTGCAGCAGGTGCGGATTCGTCTGCAGGCCGGTCAGGTGGGCCTCCACGCCCATATATCCCTGCCACGCATCCCCGATAAAATCGCTAAAGCGCCCCAGAAGATATTCCAGCACCGCTTTTTCAATATCCGTAAAATCTCTGTGCAGCTGATATTCCGTACCGGCTCCGCCCAGAAGCCGTTCGATCATAAAAAAGCCCAGGGCGGTATCCAGCTCCATCACCAGCGGAGCCTCATTGCACTCCTTATTCTCCGGCATCAAAGTTACCAGCCCGAACAAAGAACGGTCTTCGATCTGGCTGCTGTATTCCTGGTATCTTTTTTCCACGATCCGGGTGATATGCATCTCGCAGTAGACCTGCAAAAGCCCGGTCAGATAAGTAGCCAGCGACCTGGAAAAAGTGTCGTACAGGTTTTCAACCGTGCTCATGCGCTCTTTTGTAAACTTTTTAGGTGATTTAAAATCGTATGTTTTTACCACTGGTCTGTTCCTTCCTATTGTCCGTCGTCCATATCCGGCACATCAATCGGACTTAAGGGATCAAATACCTGCATATCGCCCGATTCGATCTCTGATTTGTCAAAGTCCCTGCCCAGGATGATCATATCCACACGCCTGTTCTGCTCCCGGCCTTTCTTAGTGCTGTTGTCCGCAATAGGATAATTTCTGCCGTATCCTCTGGAAATCAGCATCTTCGGGTCCAGGTTCGTATGATCCTCCAGATAGATCGCCACGTGATCCGCCCGCTCAGAAGACAGAAGCCTGTCATTGATGGGGGAATTCGGGGCCTGCGCAGTATGCCCGTTGATATAGACCGCCAGTATCTCTCCTGCCTTATCCTCCAGTATGGAGCCCAGCCTGTCCAGCACTTCCTTGCTCTCTTCCCGAAGGCCCGAGCTGTCCGGGTCAAACAAAAGCTCATTCTTAAACCGGATATAGATTACATTGTCGGTGCTCACCGCTGTAGCGTCGATCTCATTGCTCTGCAGATACTGCTGGATCTCATCCGCCATCTGCTGGATCGCCTGTGTGGAAGTAGATACCTGCGAGGTGCCCGGATTCTCAAAGCCGCCGGTAGACTCTCCCACTTCCGGATATTTCAGTTCATCCGGGATCTCCTCCAGAGATACTTCCGGCTCGATTCCCAGCTCTTTCTGCATTGCCTGGGCGATCTGCTCTAATTTAGTGATATTTACATTTGATATACTGTATAGTAAAACGAAAAAGGTCAGAACTAAGGTTATCATATCCGCATAGGTATTCAACCAATCCTGACCGCCCCCGTCTTCTCTGTGCTTTTTCTTCACCGAGAACCCCTCTTTACCTTTATTTATCTTCCTTTATTGCCGTCATTCCATCTGCGGGAACTTCTATTTACCGATCTCCAGCGCTTTCATCGCCATGGCCTTCGCCACATTGAGCGCCGTCAGATTCGCCTCATAGGCCCGGGTGGCGGCCATCAGATCCACCATCTCCTCCGCGCTGTTGACGTTGGGCATCATCACATAGCCTTCCTCATCGGCATCGGGATGCTCCGGGTCATACACGGGAACCAGGTCATTCTGGCTCTCCACGACCTCCTCCACATAGACTCCGCCGTTTTGCACATTCCTGTAGGCCTGGTCCAGTTCACTTTTAAAATCCAGCGGCCGTTCCCGAAGCACCACCTGACGCCGCCTGTAGGGGCCGCCCTCCTCGGTTCTGGTCGTGTTCTGGTTCGCCAGATTCTGCAGGATAATATCCGTGCGGAAACGCTCCGCCGTCAACGCGGAACCCGTTATATTCAATGAATCCAAATATCCCATAACCCGCTCCTTTTATTTCGCCGTATTATTGATCACGTACTTCAGTGTGGACAGCCTGCCGGACATCCGGGCGGTCAGCGCAGAATACTGCAGATAAGACTGCCACAGCTCCAGCTCTTCTTTCTCCACCTGGACATTGTTCCCGTCGGGGCGGGCCTCGGTCTCTTCATCCGTGGTGACCACGGTCTTATACTCCGTCACCGGGCTCCCCTTTTCTTCACTTTCCTTCAGTATCTGCTCAAACTGTACCTTTTTCGCTTTATAACCGGGGGTCTCCACATTGGCAATATTATGGCCGGCTACCTGCTGCTTCTGCCACATAGCATCCAAACCGCCGCTTAACGCCCGAAACGCTGCATCCTCAAACATAACTCATCCACCTCTTATCCATGACTTCCCATCCGCACCTGCTTATCCGCCTGTGCGAATGCTTCTTTTAATTCGGTCAGCATGGGAAGGATCTCCTGGATTCCCTCCGGCTCCTTTTTTATATTCGCCTGTACGATCTGATAGATAAAATATTCATACAGGGATGACAGGTTCTGCGCGATGGCATACTCAGGGTTCAGCGTGGCCGACAGATGGCTTACGATATTCTGCGCCTTTTTGAACAGCTGGTTGCATTCCGCGAAATCTTTATTTTCCAGGCAGGCCAGACCCTTGTTCAGAGAATTGATGGTTTCGTCGAACAGCAGATTGATCATATCTCCCTGTGTCATGGTCATGACTGATTGTTGCTTATATTTTTCATATGGGTTTTGCATCCTATTACTCCTTCATCGCGCCGGCTCAAGCCGGATCTGACTGTTATGAATATCAACCATTCGAAGATGAGAACTGCTGGGAGATAAAGGAACTCTGGGTATTCAGATTGGAAATGGCCTTTTCCATCTCCGTAAACTGCTTCCAGTAACGCTCCCGCTCGGACTCATACTTCCGGTTCAGGTTAGACAGCGCAGTCTGGATATCCTTCAGCTGATCATAGATCGTATTATCGTTAGAAAGGATCGACTTCGTACCGGCGTATCGCACCATACTTCCGGGACTGCCGCTGCTTAGGTTCGCCGCTGCCTTCAAAGCCGCGTCCATCTTCACCGCGATCCCCTGATCCTCGTCTGTGAACAGCAGCTGTACCTGATCCGGATTCTTAGCCAGCGCTTCCTTCAGCTTGTTCTCATCCAGGATCAGCTTCCCGTTGTCCCTCCAGTTACTGCTGGTATCGATCCCGATATCATACAGGGATAATCCGGCGCTGTCGACCTTCTGATAGAGAACGGTCCGCATATCCGACAGAAGCGTACTGACATTGTCATCATTCCGGAGCAGTCCCGCCTTGGCCTTCTCTTCCCACAGTTCGATTTCCCGCTCACTCATCTCTTTCTTCTGGTCTGCGGTCAGCGGCGCGTACTTCTTATATGTAGCTTCCTCGGAAATCCGGGCATTCAGATCCTCAATCAGCTTGTTGTAATCGTCTACAAACCCTTTAATGCCTTCTAATATTTTATCAGTATCCTGGGCAGTAGTCAAGTGGATAGGGGTGGTGGAAACCTGGGTTAGCTCGATGGTAATTCCTTCCAGATCAAAGGTATTGGAATATCTTTCCACCGTCGTGCTCACTCCGCCGTTATCCACAGTAAAGACCGCGTTCTTTCCGGCTTCGAGGATATCATTGACCTGTGTTCCTGCCTGATTCATGACCAGGGTATCTGTCCCGAACAGATCCTGAAGCGCTTTTGAACCTTCTGCGTCCAATCCGGTCACCGACAGATTCGCTCCCGCTCCGGTAATGCTAAGGCTGCCTGTCTCCTCGTCAAAGACTGCCTGTGCCCCCGGCGAAGCAGCAGATACTGCGTTAGTAATCTGATCTGCCAGCTCCTGAAATGTCAGCCCCGACAGGCTTAGGGAACTTCCGGCCACCGATATGGTTCCGGCAATCCCTGCATCACTTAGGAGTGTACTTTTGCCTACCTTTTGGGTTTGTCCGTCCGTAAAGCCCAGCGCCTTTGTGACATCTGATTCCACATTCGCCGTCTGAAAGCTCACCAGATACCGATCGGATATCACTTCCGCGTTGGTACCGTCATACCGGATCTCTATGTTGGCGGAACCGTCAGTCTCTCCAAACGCTTTTTTTAACTTCTCATTCAGAGCGTCTATGAATTCTGCGCCATCCGCATAGTCTGTTCCATCCTCTTTTTTTCCCACGGACACGCTGTAGTTTGTTCCATTGACATTCAGGGAAAATACCTGTGCGGTGCCTGCATTGGCTGCGCTTACCACATCCGCCAGGCCGGTACCTGAGACCACGGCGGATAATTTTGCTCTCAGCTCATCCGTGCCCGCGGTGACAGAATCACCGGTCCCGAGACCGAACATCGCGCTTAAGAGATTGCCCTCTTTATTTTCCATGGTGATGTCCGCCACCGATCCGGTCGCTTTTGACTGCATCACAAACCGGTCCTCCAGGCTGGAATAGGTAATCTTCACATCCGATCTGTTGTTTATCTTATTGATCACATCGCCCAGAGTATCTGTATCTTTGATCCCGTCGATCACTGTCCCATTGATGGTAAAGGAAAAACTCCGTCCCTGAAGCGCGGTGGCAAAGGGCAGATCCCGGAGCATAGTGTTATAGCCCATGATATTAGTAGCTCCGTCACTCAGTCCCAGCGCTGCCAGGGCATCTTCCCCGTCTTCATTTTTCTGAAAAGTAACCTGTCTGGACGGATCACTTTCCACCGCTCTGCCGTCGCTGCCGATTTTCCCCGTACCGTCCGCATTGATCTGAACCAGTTTCAGCCGCCCGCCGTCGGTTCCCAGTCCCACTGCCGAGCCAAAGGACTGATACATCGCCTTATTCACATTCTCCAGCAGGCCCGCCTGATCTGCGGCACCCTGAAAGGATATCTTCTTCGTCACTCCGTCCACGGTTACATCCATCGTATACGTCTTATCCGGGCTGGTGGTATTTACGGCCGGCAGACTGCCTGCCAGCATCTTTACCGGATTCTTCGATGTCACCTTCGCAGCTGTAGCCAGCTGATCCACCGACTGGATCGTAAGGTTCGCCGGTGCCTGGGAGGACGCGGAAGTTACCTTCACCGCATCCGAACTGCTCATGACCGACATCGTATTGTAGAAGCTCCGGCTTAACAGGTTTGTATTCGCCGAGCTGTAAAAGGAGAAATATTTATCCCGGAAAGAATTAATATTCTGGATCAGATCCCTGTATATCTCCTGCTTCCATTCCAACTGCTGCTGTAATCCGGTCTGCTTATCGATCTTAGCCTGCGTTCCGGACAGCATCTTTTCTACCATTTCTTCCGTATCCATACCGGAGACCAGGCCCGACACATAATTACGATTACCGACTCCGCTCACTGTTGACATGGCTGTTCCTCCTATCTCTTCTTATCATATAATACACCTTTACTGGTTTCATTCCGGTTCAGATATCCCGCAAATTTTGTATTGGTGTTTGTCTGCCGTATTTTTTCCTGAAGCTTTTCCCTGATTTTGTCCATACATACCGCCAGTGTCCGGTCCTTTTCCCGTATCCTGCACAAAATCCCCAGAATATCCTGTCCCGCCCGGAACAGCTCCTGCTCATCCTTAGAAAGGCCCGTATAATCACACTGGTTTTTGATGATCACCGACAGCCGTCCTTCACCGGAACCGCACAGCAGCCTGATACGCTCATCCATAAAATCCGTTTCGTTTATCAGCCCCTGACGTTTTTCCATACCTGCCAGGATCACGTCCACCATATCCAGGGAGTCTCCCAGCATCCCGTCTGTCACACGCTCATAGGCTGACAGAATCTCTTTTTTTTCAACCAGCAGTTCCATGAGTTCCTTATGACTCCCCATCCTGTTCCTCCTCATCTGCCGGTTCCTCAAACGTCCGCAGATTCCTGGACAGCTGGAATACTTTCAGCAGATCCACCTTATCCACAGCCTCTTTGTTATTCTCCACAGTCAGGTATAATTCGGTGCGGGAAATCTTCATATGCTCCGGTGCACTGATACCGATACGCACCTTATCTCCTTTGACATCGGTAACAAAAATCTCGATATCATCACCGATTTTTATGGATTCCCCTTTTTTTCTGGTCAATATCAGCATATGTCACTCCTCACTCGGCCCATCGAAGACCGGCTGCCGGATCGGATAATCCTGTTCCAGAATCACCTGCAGAGCCAGATTCGTCTCATGATTGATAAGCACAGGGCTTTTCAGGTTAACCGTGGAATGTTGGAAGGTCTCCCCGATTACCGCGATGGTCCAGCAGTCCAGCTCATCTTCCGGCGCAGCCTGAAGCTTAAAAAGCACATCCTGCATCACCACCGGCGCATAGTCCGGGCACACTTCCAGCGGGTTCAGCATAATAAAGCAGACCGCTTTTTGCTCGATCGACTGAAGCCAGCAGATTCCATTTCCCATGTTCGAGTCCGTAACCAGTACGAACTGTGTATAATCCTCGAAGCCGAAGATCGGCTGCACAAACGTGATGATATTTTTTTCTTCGATATCGATAATTCCGAAGTCCCGTGTCTCTATTTTCACTGATGATACCTGCCCTTTCCTCTTGCAACGTCCGGTGAGCCGCCCCGTTGCCTATTCCTCATAAGACGGGTTCGCGCTTGGCGGAACATACAGCGGTTCCCCCACATATTCGATCTCCACTTTTGGATACTGCTCCACATTGATGGCCAGCTCACCGGGGACATAGACCGCGGACTGGGGCATGACCTGCGGATCGAACTCCACGCTAGCCGGTGTGTAGTCAATATCCAGCTGATTCGGCTCCCAGGAAATATCCGGCCCCTTGGCCGGCAGGAATTTGAGTTCCGTATTGAATTTGCTCTGGGCTAACATCTGGTTCTTTATAATATCGGGAATCGTGACCCCTTTTTGAATCTGCATCATCTGATTGCCGGTCTGGGCGTATACAGCAGCCGCATCCGATGCCGCCTGTTTCCCCGCCTGGGCCGCATCCCGCATCAAGGTTCTGGCGCTCCTCATTCCCCTACTGTCACGGGCCTCAAAGGTATCGATATTTACCTTAATATTCTCGGATCTCATATTGAGTTTACCGGGATTCTGAATAATGCCCACTTCCGGGTCGGGAATCTGTGATTCCAGTCTGGCTCGCTGTGAAGTCATGGATAATTTGATCGGCGTCGTCGTAATTTTTAAGACGTTCATTCTAACACCTCATTTTCTTCCTGAATTATCTCATAAAATCAAATACCGAAGGCGGAATGATATTGGACCCCAGCTGCAGCGTAACCATCCATGCCGCCATATAAGATTTGTTGTTGATGGATTCTTCCTCCAGGCTTACCGCCTCTATATTCTTCTGGCTCTCCTTTAAGTGAACCAGCCCGCTGTCCAGCCGGTCCTTGGTCCTCTCCACCATATTCTGTCTGGTTCCCACCTCGGAGATGGCCATGGAGATATTACTCTCCTTTTTCTTTAGATGATCCAGCGTTTTGAGTGCGCCTTCTTTGTCTCCAGCCTTAAACTCATCCGCCATTTTCCCGATCAGGCTGTAGATATTGTTCGGCTGGCCGTCTTCGGTTCCATATCCCAGTACATCCACGCCGGATGTGGAGATCTTGATCCCCGTCTTGGCGTTAATCCCTGCCTGCCCGTCAATTCCGAACCCGATATCCAGATAGACCTCTTTATTTTCCGGAAAATAGGTATCGGGATCTGCCGGGTCATAATCATCCACCGGCTTTCCATTAAAAAGAAGCGTACCGTCCGCGTCTACCGTGAACGGCTGCCCGTCATTGGCGGAACCGGAAAACAGGTATTTGTCCCCATATTTTCCGTTCATCGTCTGTAAAATCTCTGATTTCAGGCCGTCCAGGGACTTGGCCACAGCGTCCATAGCATCCTGATCCATCGCTCCCCCGCCCCGGGTGGCTGTCTCATACACCGTCTTTAAGATCGAACTGACCGTTATGATGGTCTCGCCTGCCGTATTCAGCTCGCCCATGGCGTCCTCTACTGTCCGGATGTGTTCCTCACTCTGATCGATCTGGCGGCGGAGAGAAAAGGCTTTCGCCGCAGCAGCCGTGTCCTCGGATACATGGTTAAATTTCCGCTGGGACGTCAGCTTCAGATTGGAATCCGAGAGGTTCTTAATGTTCGTCTGCAGATTCCGCGTATAGTTGTTGGTCATGATTCCTTCTGTTATTCGCATAAGCTCCTCCTTAACGGCCTACCAGCCCCATTTTATTAATTATGGTATCCAGCTGCTCATCCATCACCGTCATCAGACGTCCCAGCGCCTGGTACGCTTTGTTATAGGTCATCATATTGATTCCCTCTTCATTCAAAGATACGCCGGACGTAGCCATCCGGTCCGTGTCCACACGCTCCGCCACCGATACCGCAGCTTCCAGCCTCGCCTGATTCGCCTTGATATCATCTCCCAGGGAGGTGGTTATGTAACTCACAAATTCACCGAAGCTGCCCTTATATTCCCCGCCGAATCCATAATCATTCTCCAGCGCTTTTTTCATCGCCAGGATATCCGTATTATCTTTGCTCCCGGCTGGATTATTCTTGCGGATCACATAGGAACTGTCGCTGGTCCATCTGTCGCTTATGGTAATACTGCCTGCTGTGAACGATCCGTCCGCAGCCCCTTCCAGCAGTTGTTTGTAAGGGCCGGGATTCGCGGGATCGTCCTCATGTACGATATGATTGAACACATCGGCCAGCGTGACCGCCACATCATCCAGCTTTTCCTGATAGTAAGGGATTCCCCGGTTTACGGCGTTTTTCCCGGTGAGCACCTCCTGGAATCCCTTCAGAGCACCGTTGTTTCCACCGATCATTTCATTGGTGCTGTTCCATTTTAAGGTGATTCCGTCCCGGTCCAGCATCATCTGATCATTGCTGAACCGGCCTCCCTGATTATCCACTACCACTTTGCCGTTGAATTTTACCTGTACGCTGCCATCATTGGCCGGTGTCACTTCCACTGACCCGTAACGGGCCAGATCGTCCAGTATCAGATTCCGTTTATCGATCAGATCGTTGGGCAGATAATTTACCCCGTCATAGTCCGTGCCGGAGCCTACCTCGTCGGCGATGGTCTGATTGAGAATGGTCAGCTGATCGAAGCTTGTGTTAATCTCCTCCACAGACAGCCGTAAATTGTTTTTCTGCTCCTCCACCATCGATGTCAGCTTTCCACTGTACTCATTCAGTATCTGGGTGACGCCCTTCATGGCATTCATCACGATATTCGCGTGGGTCTCCTGGTCCGGATTATTGCTGAAATCCGCCAGCGCATTGGACAGTACCTTCAGAGCGTTCCCGATTCCCGTATTCTCCACCTCCGGATCGCTGATGGCCGCCTCCAGCTCCTGCAGGATCGCCGCCTTCTGATCATAATATCCCACATCCCCGTATTCCTGGCGGAATTTGGCGTCCAGATAGGAGTTACGCACCTGGGCGACTCCCACGGCCTCCACACCCTGGCCGGCCAGCGGCAGTGTCTTTCCTCTGCCGTGTACCTGGACCGTCACCGTATCCAGCCTCTGTCTTGTATATCCTTTTGTTTTCAGATTACTGATATTATTTCCCACGATATCCATGGCTTTCTGATTCACCATGATTCCCCGTTTGGCTGTCTCCAGCCCCATAAATGTCGGTCTCAAACTCTCACGCTTCCTCTCCCCCGATGATCTTCCTCATCGGTCTTTTTAGATCTTTCTCTCCAGCATGGACCGGCGGTAGGCAGCTTCCGGCTTATAGATACCGCCGTTCTTCGTCACCGCCGATCCCGTATCCGCTCCCATCTTCTCCAGCTCCGCCCGGGCCAGCCCAGATGCTTTTTCATTATAGAACCGTATATTCCCGACCGCGTGTTCCAGACGCTCATTCAGCCCGATCAGCTCTTTGGCCTCCGCCCCGCTCTGGGACGCGATCAGCTCCTGGAACGTACTGCCTCCATACCCAAGCTGTTCAAACAGGCTGCTCCTGCGGCGTTCCATATTTTCCAGCCGTTTGTCCATCGCCTGCTGCATCATGATCGTTTCCTCGATCTGCGAAAGCTCCCGGGACAGCAGTTTTTCCAGTTTTTCTTCCTGTCTGTGCTCCATCTCTTCAAAAAAAGCAACATACTCTCTTAAAAATTCTATCAATTGTTCCAATATAAGCCTCTCTTTCCAACGGGATCTTCACCGCCGTTACCACACACATTCCTATAGCCCGTTCGCCAGCCGTCTGGCCACCAGCTCAGCCGGTACCTGATAGGTTCCCGCCGCCACCTGCTGTTTCAACTGTGCAATCCGTTCCGGGGAAGCGCCTTCCCGCACGGAGGAAGCGATTCCTGCCGCCATCCTGGCTGACTCCTGTTTTTTTACTCCATCGCTGCTGATGCAGATCTCGTCACTGCGCAGTTTTCCCTCTGCCAAAACCGGCGAAGGAATATTTTTATCGGCACCTTTGCCGCTGTTTACGGTCTTCTGGTAAATAGAACAATTCCTGGTAATCTTCATATCCATCCATAACACCCCTTTTCACATTTTCTTCTAGTTATATTATCGGACAGTTCAGTCAAAACTTTAGCTGTTTTTCGTTATATCCGTATCTTTTTTTCACATTTTTTGGCGGGCCGCGTAAGCGGCATCTTCCTTTGACTTTGGCAGATGTTCTCTTTATAATAAGCCGATATACCCCAGGGTAAAGAATCTTCAACGGGATCTGTTTTCCCGGATTGTATATTCCCCAATTCCTTGTTATAATGGACGACAGATAGGTCGAATTTTGTAAATTCAATTCCGTGAAGAATCGGAGGATTCCCAATCGTATGGCAAAAGTGATCGTATTATCCAATCAAAAAGGCGGTGTGGGCAAGACAACAACGGCAAACGCACTGGCCGTTATATTTAAAGCGCGGGGATACCGGGTTCTGGCCGTGGATATGGACCCGCAGGGTAACTTGAGTTTTAGCATGGGGGCTGACACAGACGGTTCGGCCACGATTTATGATGTGCTGAAGGGGGAATTAAAGACACGGTTTGCGATTCAGAGAACCGCTCTCGTGGACATTATCCCTTCCAATATCCTGCTCAGCAGTATTGAGCTGGAATTTACCGGGGCCTCCCGTGAATATCTGCTGCGCAATGCGTTGTCTTCCCTGCTGCCTCTTTATGACTATATTTTTATCGATTCTCCGCCGGCTCTGGGCATACTGACAGTCAACGCTTTTACAGCCGCGGACTATGTGCTGGTCCCTCTGCTCTCTGATATCTTCAGTCTTCAGGGGATAACCCAGCTTAAGGAAACCATCGACAGGGTCAGAAATTATTGTAATCCCGATATTCAGATGCTGGGTACATTTCTGACCAAACACAATCCCCGTACCAGGTTCAGCAAAGAAATCAAAGGCACATTGGACATGGTGGCCGCGGATCTGGATATGCCGGTACTCAAGACTTCCGTCCGGGAAAGTATCTCCCTGCGGGAAGCGCAGTCCCTGCAGCAATCGATTCTGGAGTATGCCCCTTACAGTAACGCCGTACTGGATTATGGCCGGCTGGTAAATGAACTGATCGAAAGGGGGTTATCCTAATGTCCAAAAGCAGAACGGATATTGATAAAGAAATCATGTATCGGAAAATAATGCCCTCTGCTGCCAGACGTTCGGAGAACCAGGAGCTTCCGGAGGTCCCGGTCCGGCCTATGTCCGGCTATCCGACTGCTTCCGTTCTCTCTTCGTCTGTCAGGCGGAATTCTGCCTCGGGGGTGGCCTTTCATGAATCCCGTGAGATGATTTTGGTCAATCTGATGGAAGATCTGGTGATCGGGAAGCTGGACAGCACGATTCAGCGGTTTAATTGCTGTAAATGTAATAAGTGTAAAAAAGATATCGCAGCGATCGCTCTGAACCGGCTGGCGCCAAAATATGTGGTGATCGGTGAGGATGATCAGGAAACACGCCAAAAGGCCGATGAGAGGTATTCTTCTGAAGTAACGGCGGCGCTGGTGCAGGCGATTCTGCTGGTTAAGAAAGAGCCCCGGCATTGAGCGTACCTTGCGGGATGCAAAAGTAAAGGATGCCGTAGCTTTCGGGGATAACTACAATGATGTTGAGATGCTCAATACCGTCGGGTACGGTTTTCTAATGGCCAATGCTCCGGAAGATTTAAAAAAGAATGCCGCAAACATCGCCGCAGATCATAATCATGACGGGATTTATTATGCGCTTCGGGATTTGCATCTGATATAAATCCTATAACACAACATGTTTTTTATTTCATAGGAGCACTTTCTTATGAAATGGAAAAGCCGCCGCAGCAGAGATATCGTATCCCTGCTGCGGCGGCTTTTTTCTTCCTTGTGTAAAAACTTACTGTAATAACTGTAAGATGGACTGCGGCTGCTGATTCGCCTGAGCCAGCATAGCCTGAGCAGACTGCATCAGAACGCTGTTCTTGGTGAACTCCATCATTTCCTTCGCCATATCTACGTCACGGATACGGGATTCTGCCGCGGTGATGTTCTCGGTGGTTACACCCAGGTTGTTGATGGTGTGCTCCAGACGGTTCTGGATCGCGCCCAGTTTACCGCGGGTAGTGGATACCTGGTTGATCGAAGCTGTGATTTTGCCGATGGCATCCTGCGCACCCTTTAATGTACCGATGTTGATTCCGTCAAGTCCTAATGCAGCCACATGCATATCCGCGATATTCAGCTGCAATACATTCGAAGCTTCCGATGTATCACCGATCTGTAAAAGTAAATCGCCGGTTCCTTTTGCACTGGCACCTGCGGCTCCGGATGTTACCTTGGTCACTGCACCTGCGCCCAAATCAATGCTCGCAGTATCCGCACTTAAACGGAAGGACAGCAGAGCTTCCACTTTGTCTTTATTGGCGGCGGAAACTGATCCACCATCCAACAGGCTTTGTGCTGCGCTTCTGACGGCTTTTTCGATATCTTCGGTTGCGTACGTATGGGCCGCTGCTGTACCTAAATCGATAGCCACGGTGCTTCCGTCGGCGGCAATCGTTACGCCAATCGTTCCTGCTGCATTGGCATTCTTACCCTCTAAGGATACTGTACCTGCGAATGCGGTTCCCATAGTAGCGGTAAAATCTTTTGCGCTGAAGGTCAAAGATGTTGTTTTTCCATTGTCCAAAGTACCATCCAGCAAGTTGATTTTATTGAAATTCGTGGTATCCGCAATACGGTCGATCTCGTCTTTTAATGCGGAGATCTCATCCTGCAGAGCTTTACGGTCAACATCATCCTTGTATGTGCCGTTTGCAGATTTTGTAGCCAGTTCCTGCATACGGTTTAACATGGAATGAACTTCCTGCAATCCGCCTTCTGCGGTCTGTACTAAAGAGATCGCATCCTGTGCATTATCTGTAGCTGCGGTTAAGCCTTTGATCTGCGCTCTCATTTTTTCGGAGATTGCAAGGCCTGCGGCGTCATCACCGGCACGGTTGATTTTGTAACCGGATGATAATTTTTCAAGGGATTTGGAAACCGCGCTGTTGTTGATTCCCAACTGTCTGTTGGAGTTTAAAGCCATAATGTTGTGTTGAATTCTCATACTATTACCTCCATGTAATATTTTATATTGGGACTTCCCTGTCCCGCTTATTAGTATGTATGCCAAACGGGCCCTTGTTTGGCATTGAAACTTCCGAGACATCCATCTCTTCCGCTCTGATATAAATATCGAACGCTTTCTTCTAAATTTCATCGTCAATTTGCACAAATTTACTGCCCGTTTTTGTCGCTTTTACCTATACCGCCAGTTTTACTTGGCGAACCGCTTTTCCAATTACATCTCATCACACAACATCCACTATCCATATAAGCTTTCCTCGATATAAAATTCCTCCAGGCACATGCCTGTCCGGTTCAGGTATTCCGCAGCCTTCTCCCCCACATAGCGGAAATGCCAGGGCTCGTAGTTGATTCCCGTAATCTCTTCCTTTCCCCGGTCATACCGCAATATAAATCCATATTCCCAGGAGTGTTCCCGAAGCCACAAGCCCTCAGGTGTATCTCCAAACGCTTCCTCCAACTGCGGATGGCTCTCACTGCTGATATCCACTGCCAGTCCCAGGCAGTGTTCCCCTGAACCGGGTACCGCCAGCTCACGTTCCGTCTGTTCCCTGGCTTCCTCCATGGAATCCCCCTTCTCCAGATATTCCTTTTGTCTGCGGCTGAATAAGAGCTCCTGCTTGTCAAGCGTCCGGTATCCGGAGCAGATCACAGGCTTTAGCCCCTGGTCTTTCATCTCATCAAGCATCTCCACCAGGGGATCCCAGATCCTCTCATCCACCTGCAAAGAGCTCTCAGGGATCTCCTTTAGCTTAACATCCTCCTGATAATCTAAAGGCACGGGATACCGGGCGTTCGTAAGGACCAGGCACCACATATCCTCCTGATCCAGCACGAATCCAGCTTCCGTTCCGGCTGCACCAGGATCTTCGGCAGCCTCTGTGCCGTCCCTTAAAAACTCATCGGTGTCAGCTGCCTCCGAAGGCATCTCCCCGCTTCTCATCTCTTGTTTTGCCGCCGCATACAGGAAAATTAGTATCAGCAAAAATGTATAGATCAGCATCCGGCGGTTCCGGATCACCATCTGTTCCCGGGCTGTTCGCTTAGCCATCGCTTCTCATCTCCCGCCTAACGGATCCGCCGAAGCTGGTCATTCTGACGCTTCAGGATATATTTATACAGCAGATCTTCCTGCAGATTCGTCATATCCATGAATTCGCAGCCATATCCCAGATAACCGTCCGCCCGTTCCACCCTGCGCCGGATCTCACAGGCATACAGCATGGAATCACCTAACGCCGGAATCATAATGCTGAAACTGTCATCCGGGGTCAGCTCCCGCTTTATTTTAAACATCAGGCCTCCCAGGCTTATATCCACCAGCTGCACCCGGATGTCATTGGCATCCTCATTCTGCGCTTCCTCTTCCTCCTCTTTACGGACCAGATTGTAAATGATTCCCTCATCTCTGGTACTGATACGGAAGTATTCCCGCCGTTCATCGTTGGTAGCCTCATTCAGATCTGTGATGCGCGCCATCTGCTTCGTGGATATGTACACACGGCCGATCAGCACCCGAAAACCGATTCTGGTGTTATAAATCTCTACCTTTACCAGGAGATTATAAGGGATCTCCGGCAGTTCGTTCCGGGAACTGTTGATATCTATGTATTTTTCCTTCACTCGGTGCAGGGTTCCCATGGTCAGCAGATCATTATTTTTCGTTTTAACCACACAGGAAGATCCCACATAACTATCGGGTAACTCTACCATGCTGCCACCTCCTCACATCATTTTGCTCTATCGCTGCCCGTCCTCTTCCCTGCGCCCTCTGGCGGATACCAGACCTGCCCGTATTTTCTTTCCAGGCGGCTGGTTATCCGGTTTATTCACCGGTCCTGCCCCCTCCTGGAGCTTCCTGGATGTCTCCATCAGTTTGCAGTAGATGGCCGCCACGACCTCGTACAGTTCCGTCGGAATATTGCTGCCCACCTCCAGCATACATAGCATGGACGCGGCGCTGTCATCCTTGAATACGGGTATCCCCTTCTTTTCCGCAATATTGATGATATTTTCCGCTACAGTGCCGTATCCGGAGGCGATGACCACCGGCGATACGTCTTCCTCTATATTGTATTTTAAGGCTACAGCTTTCCGCTTTTTATATTTTGACATCGACACCTGTCCTTTTGTATGGCAGCGTTTTAAATACATCCATCAGAGAACGGACCTTGTTAAGCTTCTCCACGCGCACCTCCGTCATATGGTAACCCTTTTCCCGGGCAATATTTCTAAATTCCGGGGCCAGGCTTTCAAATACCTGCGTATAGCGCTCCGGGCAGTACAGATTGAACCGTATTCTGCCGTCTATCACCATGAATTCTGCTTCCATCTGTCCGATCCCCTGGATGTCAAACGTAATCAGCATATGAATATGATGCCCTTCGTCCTCCCGCTCCTTCGGCTCATCCCGGTCATCCGGATCGATCCAGAGCTCCGCGAAGGATTTCATCCCCTCATAGTCCACCGGAATCACAAAATGCAGCAGCGGCGTATAGTTGCAGGGCGAGGACAGAAGGCTTGTGATAATCTTTTCGATCTTCTCACCGTTTAAGCTGCTCATCTGGGTCTCCTTGTCCTGTTTGCTGATGATGTCAGCCAGTATGTCCATCACTTTCGACCTTCTCTGCTGCGTGCCGCGGTACTCATCCGTCAGATATTCCCGCACCAGCGTCTTTAACAGATCCTTGTTTTCCCTGCCGCTCACATGGACCAGCACGTTCAGCAGTGCCTCCTGCAGATAGGAAGGGTTATCCTGGAACCTGGACAGATTATAGATAATATTCGGTATCACACGCGCCACCTGCGGCGTGTATAGAATGCTGTTCTCCAGCTCTTTGACGATGGCCAGCACCTGGGTTTTCAGATTCTGAAAATCCTCCGGCGCGTCCTGCCTGCGAAACGCCGCCGCCAGTTCCGTTAACTTCCCGGACAGGTTCTGGCTTGGCGCCAGCTGCTCTGCCAGATATTCCAGACTGTTGCCCACGGAGTCCAGCACATCCTGTCTGGAGACTTCTGCGTTCACCGCCTTTAACAGCTCCGCGATCTCGCCTTTGATCCCTGGTTTCTCCTCATACAGATTCCTGAGGAATTCAAACAGCGGCCCCTGAAACAGTGTGGAAGAATACTCCTGTTTCTTCAGCTCATCCACGATGGCATCCGGCCCGATCAACAGGGACTGGAACAGCTGCCGGATTTCCTGTGTGACAGTTTTGTTGTTTACAGGCAGAAGGTTTATAATCTCTTCCAGAAGATAAATATTTTTCAGATAGTTCACCGTTACATCCGGGTCCTTGATCAGATTCATCAAAGTAGCCGCTCCGGCTTCCTTCTGGAAAATATTGTGCTGTCCTAACAGCTCGCTGCTGTTGGGATTCTTTACAATATGGCTGATTTCCTGCAGATCAAACGGAATGGAAGGGTCCTGGGCCGCCTTGTTGGGCTGAATCACATTTTTGCTGATCATGGGGGAGGTCACTTTTAATATGTCTGCCATCGCTATTTGCTCCTTTGATCCGCCTACAGGCCTTTCTTAATCTCTCCGTCCAGATAATAGAAGCTGCAGTGGTCTTCTTTCCGGCTGATGGTAAGTTTGGAATCCCCGATACAGATGACGGTGCCGGGATAGACTTCCCCCGCGGTCAGTCTCGTCTTGCCCACTTCACGGATTTTCTGGGTAATCTGTGCGGCAGTGTTTTTTAACTGCTTCTGTTTCAGAGAATTGACCGGCAGCTTGAGTTTCAGTTCATTCAGCCGCTCGAGCTGTTTGGGAGTGGCAGTCCCTGATTTTTGCCGGGCGCTCAGATAGGCGATATTTTTCTGGCATTCTTCCAGTGTCTGCGTGATCGTTTTCAGTTCCCCTGCGATCTCTTCCACCTGGGCGATCTGCTGGGGAGTAACGCCCAGTGTGACCTGAGTCGGGATATGGCTCTCCGCCCCCACGGTTTTTACCTTCATCAGATTAAATACATTACATTTCCCGCCGATAAATGCGCCCCGGCGTCCCAGCAGGGTCAGATTATTCTCACAGGACACCTCAGAATTAATGATGTACTCTGCCTGGATATCGCCGCGGGCATAGATTTTGCAGTCCTCCAGGAATTTTGCTGTGACGCTTCCTTCTGCCTCCAGGATACCGCTTCGCATGCCCCGCATTCCCTTATGAAGCAGAATATTCCCTCCCGCCTTCAGAAACGCGCCCTCCACGATTCCCATTACCGTAATATCTCCCTTGGCTTTCACCTGGAAACCTTCCAGCACATCGCCATAGATCAGGACACTGCCGGAAAAATCCACATTGCCGACAGAGTTATCCACGTTACCGTTTACCTGAAACACATTTTCCACCTGGAACCGGCCGGAACGAAAGCTTAAATTTCCTTCACAGGCAGACACAAGCTTATCCTTTTCCGGGGAGTAAACCACATTTTTCCCCTGAGGGACCGGGGGCATTACGCCCATCTTTCCCTTCACCGGTTCCCCGAACACATCCATGCCATCCTCCGGTTCGGTAGGGCGCGTGATCTCACAGATCACCTCCCCTTTCTTTACGTTATGTATCAGGTTCAGGCTTTTAAAATCGATATTTCCGTTTTCCCGGGTGGCATACTTGAGCTGATGCTGCCGGGGATAGTAGTCTTTGATCCTGCCGTTCTGGCCGTTCACGGGAGGCTGGCCCCGGGCGATGAGAAACATCTGCCGGTAGGCTTTGGTGTCCACGATTTCCTGGAGCTTTTCCTCATCGATACCGAACACAATGCCGTTGTCCTCCAGCACATCCTCCAGGTCCCTCTGCGTAATATCCCTGCCCTCCCCTTTCGGGCCGGTCAGAATGACGGACGCAGTCATTTTGTCCGGCGAGATGCTAAGCTCCACCGAAGCATCCGCCGTTATTTCTTCCTCCGATACAGGGGGGGCTTCCTCCCCCTGTTCCTTCTCTTCTGTCTCATCGGGGAGATCTTCACCGTTCAGAACCGCCAAAGCGCGTTCTTTTTTCCGGCGTTCTTTTTCGTTCCAGTCCTCTACGGTCTCGATCAAATCCCGGACATCCTCCGGCCCTTCTGCCGGAGGGGACTTTCGCGATCCTTGGGCTTCATTTCCGTTGGTTTCCATGCCATCGGCTTGTGTATCACCGTTTTCGTCCAGATATTTGGAAAACAGGCTGTAGATAAAACTTTTTTCACCCATGGAGTTCCCCCCTTTCTAATCAATTTATGGCAAATCCTTTTGACTTAGTATTCTTATCGCAAATTATTCACGAACTCTTCCATCTGATCGGCGGTCGTCACGATCCGGCTGTTTAACTGGAACGCACGCTGGGCCTGAATCAGATTCACCATCTCATCGGTCACATCCGTCCGGGACAGTTCCAGGGCTCCGCTTAAGATCTTATTGCCTTCTGTCTGCATGGCAACCGGTGTCCACTGCCCGGAGTTGGGGCTGGTCCCATAGAGATTCTTCCCAAGAGGGATAAGTCCGCTGGGATATTCACAGGTATACAGCCCGATTCTGGCGGATAATCCGCTCAGATCCAGGCCGGTACCCTGGATCGGGTTTCCGTTTTCATCCTCCACCGTCTGGTAGGCCAGCGCGATCCGGTTTCCATTGGAATCCAGCACATAATCACCATTTCTGGTTGTGAGGAAATTCCCCTCCGGAGTGGAGGAAACCTGGAATGCACCATCTCTTGTATATACGGGACGGCCTCCCCCGTTATCAATGGCAAAATATCCGGTCCCGGACACCGCGAAGTCCAGTTCCCGGTCTGTCCTCTCGAACAGTCCCTGTGCGAAAACCGTCTCCATGCCCGCGCCGCGCACGCCATGTCCGACGCTATGCTCCCCCTGTGTCTTTACGTCCATCTGTGTATACAGAAGGTCGTCAAAAGATGCCTTCAGCGGTTTATAGCCGATGGTATTGGCATTTGCCATGTTATTCGCCGTGGCATCCAGCTGTGCCTGAAACGCCTGCAGGCCGGATACCGCGGTATAGTATGCGATATTCATAGAAAAGCCTTCCTTCCATTATAGTTTTCCGATCTCGGAACTTGTCTTCTGGTTCATCTGGTCAATGATCGTCAGCGCCTTCCCGCAGGACTGGAACGCTCTCTGGCTTTCCATGGCTCTGGTCATTTCCGCGTTCAGATCCACATCGGATCGTTCCAGATTTCCCTGGTAGATATCCGGATAAACCCGGTTTAGCTGCGCCCCGTCTGCCACTCCATAGGTACCATTGTCATAAAATACCAGATTATCATAATTCTCCGGGGCTACCAGGCGGATCTGATTCCGCTCCTGCCCATCGGCATCATAGACTCTGCCGTCCAGCCCGATCGTAAATCCCGCATCCCCCACCTGGATCTGGCCGTTGTCTCCTTGTACCCTTCCGATCCCCGGCAGGATCAGATATCCTTCCTCATCCCGGGTAAAATTCCCGCTTCTGGTCAGATATTCCCTGTTCTCCCCCTGTACCACGAAGAAACCGCTGCCGTTGATGGCCAGGTCATAAGTTTTCCCTGTTTCCTCGATCATCCCCTGCTTGTAACTGCTGGCCTCGGCCGCCACGATGGATATGGGGGTACCGCCCCCGATTGGCGTCGCCTGGCCATTCTCCTGACGGACCAGTTCCTCCTCAAAGGTCGTGCGCAGGAGACGCTTACTGTGGTAACCGGGTGTTTTCATATTCGCTACATTGTTTGCGGACAGATTCAGCGCCCGCTGATTCATCAGAACTCCCGATGCTGCCGTATAGAATCCGGAAAACATCTTCTCACCTATCCTCTCATATATTCTTCCAACGATTGTTTCATCTTATTAAGCGCCCGCGCGTGCAGCTGGCATACCCGGGATTCGCCGACGCCGATCACTTCACTGATCTCCGAATATTTTAATTCTTCATAATAATAAAGTGTCACGACCAGCCGCTCTTTCTCCGGCAGGCTCTCAATGGCCCTGTAAAGCATCTGTGTCATCTCTTTTTGCAGCAGGCTTTCCTGGGGTTTGATGGAGTCATCCCCGGCCTCCAGTTCCTCTTTCGCCATCACACCGGAGCAGTCCTGAAGGACAGCCTCAAAAGACAGCACCGACGCCCTGCTGATGGAAGCCATATGGGTTTCCACCTGCTCCTTTGATATTCCCAGATAAGCGGCCAGTTCTTCCGTATCCGGCTCCCGCATCTTCCGGCTGGCCAGCGTGTGATACGCTTCGTCCACCTTTTTCTGCAGGCTTCTGGTCCGGTGGGGGACCCAGTCCTGGCTTCGGATATAGTCGATCATCGCCCCTCTCACCCTCAGGAACGCATAAGTCTCGAACCTGGCGCCCTTTGTGTCATCATAACGGTCCAGACAGTCCATCAAAGCCAGAACCCCCTGGTTGATCAGATCCTCCTCCTGGGCAAAGCCCGGCGCGATCCCCCGCAGCTGATAGGCCAGAGAGCGGGCAATATACAGATAATGGAGGGTCAGACGATTCCGCAATTTTGCATCTTTTGTAACCAGATATCTGCGCAGCTCCTGTTCGGGATCAGCGATTTCCTCCGCCTCTTCTAATATCATATTGATCACTCACCTCTAATTCAGCGCGATGTTGCCCAACGCCTGAATCTGTATATTGTTATCTATCTCGTTGAAGGATACCACCGTCACATTCGGATAAAACTGGTCCAGCAGCTTTTTAAAATAGATCCGCACAATCGGAGAAGTCAAAATGACCGGAACCGGAACCAGATCACTGATCTTATCGATCTCCCCGGTAGCCGCGCCGATAATTTTCTGGATTGTGGAGGGTTCCAGTGCCAGATAGGAACCGGTATCTACTTTTTTTACCGAGGACATGATCATATTTTCGATCTTTTCATCCAGGCTTAACACTTTCATCTGCCCGGCCTCTGAGAACCGGTGGGAGATCGTCCGTTTCAGGGCCTGTCTCACATACTCGGTCAGCATATCCGTATCCTTTACCTGCTGCCCATAATCGGACAGTGTCTCCACGATGGTCTCCATATCCCGGATGGGAATCCCTTCCCGCAGCAGGTTCGCCAGTACTTTCTGCAGCGTCCCGATGCTGATTACGGATGGAATGGTATCCTCCACGATACTTGCGTTTACTTTTTTCAGATTTTCCAGCAGGTTATTGACCTCCTGCCGGTTCAGCAGTTCGTGCAGATGGGCTTTGATCACCTCGGACAGATGGGTAATCACTACGGATGTGGGATCGATCAGTGTGTACCCGGCGATCTCTGCCTGGATTTTCTTATCCTCGCTGATCCATTTAGCGGGAATATGAAAGGCCGGATCGATGGTGTCGATACCCGGGATATCCGCGGTATCCCCCACAGGCGGCAGCGCCAGATAGTGATCCATCAGGATATCTCCCCGGGCCACTTCTTCTCCTTTTAACAGGATGCTGTACTGGTTCGGGTTCAGCTGTCCGCTGTCTTTGATCCGGACCGAAGGGATGACGAATCCCATCTCCAGTACCATCTGTTTTCGGAACATAACGACACGGTCGATAAAGCTGCCTCCGCTGCTCTCATCCGCCAGCGGTATCAGGCTGTATCCGAATTCCATCTCGATTTGTTCCACATTTAACAGTCCATAGACATTTTCTATATTCTTATAAAAGGACGCTTCACTGGTCACCTCGGTTTCCACCATACCAGGAGCCGCCGCTTCCTCCACCGCCGCCGTCTTCTGCTTGCGCAGCAGGAAATATCCGCCGCCGATCAGCGCGCAGGAAGCCACCAGAATCTGAGGCACCGGGAATCCCGGGATCAGGCACAGGCAGGCCACCGCGCCGCCCGCGATCATCAGAACCTTGGGCTGGGCCAGGAACTGCCGGCTGACATCCTCGCTCAGACTCCCCTGGGAAGCCGAGCGGGTCACGATCATACCGGTCGCCACCGAGATCAGCAGGGCCGGAAGCTGGGATACCAGCCCGTCCCCTATGGTGGCTGTGGTGTAGATCTGCATTATTTCAGAGAAACCGCCCTGGTTGTTCATGAAACCGATAATAATTCCGCCCAGGAAGTTAATCAGTGTGATAATAATGGAAATAATGGCATCGCCCTTGACGAACTTGGTCGCGCCATCCATGGAACCAAAGAAATCGGCCTCCCGCTGTATCTTGGATCTTCGTATTCTGGCCTGATCCTCGTCGATCAATCCCGAGTTCAGATCCGCGTCGATGGCCATCTGTTTGCCCGGCATGGCGTCCAGGGTGAATCTGGCAGCCACCTCCGCCACCCGCTCAGATCCTTTCGTGATGACGATAAACTGAACCAGGACGATAATCAGGAAGATGATAAACCCGATCACCGCGTTTCCCCGGATGACAAACTCACCGAAGGTCTTAACCACCTGTCCCGCATATCCGTTGTCAAAGAGAATCTTACGGGTGGATGAAATATTTAAGCCCAGACGGAACAGTGTCGTAATCAGCAGTATCGATGGGAATACGGAAAACTCCAGTGCTTCCCTGATATAGAGCGTCATACACAGGATCAGAAAGGACAGCGTAATATTCAGGATAAATAAAAAATCGAGTAGAAAGGTAGGCAGCGGTACGATAATCAGAAAAATAATACCGATTACGCCGATTGTCACCAGGATGTTAAAGCGTTTCAAATTAATCCACCATTTCCAATAATGTTCTTGGTATTCACGATCTCCGTAATCTTCACTCCGAAGTTGTCATCGATCACCACAACCTCGCCTCTGGCGATCAGCTGACCGTTGACAATGATGTCCACCGGCGCATCCGCCTGTTTATCCAGCTCCACAACTGAGCCGTTGTTTAAGTTCAGCACATCCCTAAGCCTGCGCTTCGCGGAGCCGACAAGAACTGAGACGTTCAGCGGAACATCCATGATCAGATCCAGGTTTCCTCCGTATACCGGCTGGGACGCAGCCACAGAGTGGCCTGTCATTTTTACCCGGGCATCCTCCTGAGAGCTTCCCTCCTGCATATTCATAACTTTCGGAGCGCCTTTGGCCATTTCCTGGGCCGCCTCTTTTTCCGTTCTGGCTTTTAATTCCTGTTCCAGGCTGTCCATGGCCGTATCAGAGATACACTGGATACATTCACTCTCGATCATATCGTTGATGAGCATCTTATAGCGGACCGTCATCACCTTCGTCTGGACGCCTTCCCCCATGATATTGGCCAGGCTCTCGCCGGTCTCGTCGGATAGGGTTAACTGGCAGGCGGACATCTCCAGGCTATCCTCCAGGTAATCTGCCATGGCCTTTCCCGCCCCTGCTGTCATCTGATTCATAATCTCATTAGCCGCGTTAACAGCCACTTCATCAAAGACAAAATCCGGGTCCGGTAGATCATCGATTCCCATCAACTCATTCAGGAACAGCTGCATATCTCTCTGACGGAGAATCAGAACAATCGTCCCAGCCACGTTGGAGGTCAGACAGTGTTTCACGAATATAGCCGGCTCCAGTATGGAGTATTCCACATCCAAAACAGGCATTTCCCCGATTTCCTGAACGGAAAATTCAATTTTCGTCTTCAGAATGGAGGTAATCGCCTCTCCTGCCGCGCTGGCATATACGTCTATAATTTCCCGGAGCATCTGTCCTTTTGCCATCAGCTGGCTGTTCTGCTCGTTTCCCATCTTGCCAAACTCCTTTTACTTTTCTTTTTTCTGTTTTTTCGCTTTGCGTCCTTTTACAGGTTCTTCTTCCTCCGGCATCTGCCGGCTTTCATCCAGCTTAAGCTTCTGTCCCGCCGGGAGCAGCTTATAGAGCTTCTCTTCTATGAATTTGGGATTCTCCCCCTCCTGTATCGCCAGCACACCTTCCATAATGAGCTGCTTGCAGAGGAATTCCTCGTCGTGCCGCACTTTCAGCTTGCTTGCGATGGGCAGGCAGATAATGTTTGCCATCAAAGAACCATAAAAGGTGGTGATCAGCGCAGTCGCCATTCCGGCAGCCAGGGAATTGACGTCATTCATATTCCCCAGCATCAGCACAAGTCCCACCAGCGTACCGATCATACCAAAGGCCGGCGCGTAGCTGGCTGCTTTCTCATAGAAAGAACGGTCCAGCGCGTGGCGTTCGTCAAACTGCTCCAGCTCTGTCTCCATAACTCCCCGCACCTTTTCCAGATCCACGGAATCCACCACCAGCATCAGACTGTTATACAGAAAAGGATCATCGATATCCATTAATTTGTCTTCCAAAGACAAAAGTCCCTTCATACGGGCTTCCGTAGCCAGTTCCACGATCTGCCGGATGGATTCTCCCGGGTCAAATTTCTTCGGGCGGAAAACAATCTTCAGATGCTTCCCGATCTTTTTAAACGAGCTGGCCGGGAACGACAGCATCATAACGCCGATCGTGCCTCCCACTGTGATCGCAAGACTTGGATAGCTGATAAATGCATTCATGTTCCCCAGAACCACTCTCATAGTATTCGTGTCAAACATGATACCAAACAGTACCAGGATGACCGCCATAAGCAATCCCAAAATTGACATTATGTCCATAGCAAAACTACTTCCTTTTCCTTAATCATTCTTCTGAATCCTGACGCCGTATCCCATCCAGCAGATCCGTGAAGGTCTTTCTGCGAAATTCCGCCGTTTTCTCTATCACATCTTCCATCCGCTCCCGTACCAGCAGATGCTTTCCGTTCGTAAGCAGGATGGTGGTATCCGGATTCTCGGTAATGGTTTCAATCAGTTCGCTGTTGAGCACAAATTTTTCACCGTTTAATTTCGTTAGGATAATCACGGATACCGTCCCCCTGTCCTATGTAACAGCCCGGACTTATGTCCGGCCTTGTCTCCTTTTGTCCTTAACGTTTCAGGTTAACCAGCTCTTCCAGAATGGAGTCTGAAACGGTAATGATTCTGGAGTTGGCCTGGAACCCTCTCTGTGTGACGATCATGTCCGAGAACTCTGAGGAGAGGTCTACGTTGGACATTTCCAGAGCCGAGGTCTTAAGCCCGCCGGTTCCATTGGTTCCGGCCTCGCAGGCCTGTGCCGCCCCGGAGTTGGCGGTTTCGCGGAAATAGGAATTCCCCACCTCTTCCAGACCGTTGGGGTTCTCGAAGGTTACCAGGTCGATCCGTCCCAGCTGCAGATTACCCAGCGTCGGGTGGTTTACCTGTACAATACCGTTGGCCAGAATGGAGATCGCGTCGTTGGACACCGCTACATTGCCGCTCTCCGTGCCGCCCTCCAGTACAAAAATCTTACTGCCAAGGCCCAGATCCCTGGAATCCGACGCCGCCGTAATCGTGCTGACCGGGTGGCTGGTAAACGCCGCCCCGTCGGTGATCTCACCGCTGGTTCCGCTCTCTTCCCGATAGGCGCTGCTGATTCCTTCAAATCCCTGGTGTTTCAGCTCTATATACTGTCCTTCCTCTTCTCCTCCGGGGGTGCCGACTTCCTTTAACAGTACGGTTTTCGACACGGTACTGCTGGAATTCACCTCCCCCTGGAAGGTTCTGGTTATGCTGGAACCGTCAGGCTGCTTCACGGCCACTTCCGCCTTCAATACCCAGGCCGCCAGGGTTCCCTTATCCGGATCTGCCGCCCGGTAGGATGCGGAATAAGTCACCGTTCCCTCCGCTGTAAACTTCGGACTGGTGCTCATGGATTCCGGGAAAATCCCCCCGAAAATTCCCGATGCGGCCACGGAACTGTCTAACTTATTCGTCCCTGCTACTGCTCCGAAGGTGCTCTCCAGGACTTCCTTTCCGGTCAGGCCGCCCGCCGGGAACAGCTTATCCCCAGGGACCGCCTGTATCGTAAAGTTACCGGCCGGATGCGGAACACCGGAACGCCCCTCGGTGATCGCCGTGTTCATTTTCTTATTAAAATCTTCCAGACTGGAAAATACAGCCGTGGGGTTTACACTGACCGTGATCGAACCGCTGGTCATATCTCCTGCTTTTACCTTGATATCCGACCCGTCGGGAAGGGTGGGATCCAGCTTGAAATTGATGGACGTATTCCCGTCCTTGGTCGTATTTTCCGCGGTGATCGTAAAATTGATGCCGTTAATGAGCTGTGTGGCCTGTGCCCTGGTAGCCTGCGTTCCGGACATGGACAGATGGATCTTATCCGATCCGGCAGCCTTGCCCAGAGGATCTCCGGTGACACCCAGCACTGCGTTTCCGTTGGCGTCAATCAGGTTCCCGCTGTTCGGGTCGATACTTAAGATACCGGCTCTCGTATAGAATATATTTCCGTCCGAATCCTGCACCTGGAAAAATCCGTCGCCGGTAATAGCTACATCCATGGGCCGGTCCGTGCTCTGCAGAGCCGAGCGGCCGGTGTTCAGGTCGATTCCTCCCAGCTGGGCACCATACCCCACCTGGCTTGCGTTGGTACCGCCTTTGGTGGCCGTGCCGCCTGTGGCGCTCTCCAGTGTCTGATAGAATACATCCTGGAATCTGGCCCGGCTGGACTTAAAACCATAGGTATTTACGTTGGCAATATTATTTCCGATCACGTCCAGTTTCGTCTGGTGCGCTTTCATTCCGGATACTGCCGAAAAAAGTGATCTTATCATTTTCTTGTTCTCCTTTTTTTGAACCGCCCCGTCCGTCCGTCATTCGGGACAGGGATAACCTCCAAAAAGGACCGGCTATATCATTACGGTTCCGTCGATATTGGTAAATACGTTTCCCTTCAGGTTCTCATCCTGAACCACCGTAATTACCCTGTTATTTTTGACACTGACTACAAATGCTGTGGAATCCATCAGAATCAGGGGTTCCTTTAACCCTTTTTCCTCCGCCAGCCGGATACCTTCGTTCAGCCTCTCCAGCCTTTCCGTTGAGACATCCACATTCCTTTGGGCCACCCGTTCCAGCGCGTGTCTGGAAAATGATACCTGGGACTCTTTGAGAATCTGTTCCTCCAGTAGATTCTGGAACGACTTTTCCTGCTCCGCTGACTCGCCTGCGGGCTTCCCCGGCTGCCATGAAACCGCCGGATTCCCGGTACTGATCGGGGCTTGTAAGCGTTTCTGCATCAGGATAGGATCCATCCGCTTCTCTCCTTTCGTTCAGTATTGCTTTTGGCACACTGCTCTTCATCCGGATTCTTCCTCCGTTAGAAGTCTCGTTTGATTCACATTACGCACCGTTGTCTGACTGTGTACTGTTATCTGTCTGGTTATCGTTCTCAACCTTGTCACTGTTCTCAGTCTTGTCGCTGCCCTCAGTTTTATCACTGTTCTCAGTCTTATCGCTGCCCTCAGTTTTATCATCTGGGTTACTTCCGCTTGATGAAGCTGTACCGATCTCCATAATCTGATCCAAAGTAAAGGCCTTATCACCGATATAGATCAAAAACTGCTCATCGACCAGGGAGATTCTGTTCACAATCCCTTCTGTCCGGTCCAGCTGTCCGCTGACGGTAATCTTGGCGGCCACCACATTTTTTCCAACCAGCGAGGTGATAAAGGAGCTCTTCGCGTTGTACGCCATCTCTTCCATCTGCTGCATAGTTGTGAACTGAGCCAGCTGGGTGAGATACTGTGTGTCATCCACCGGATTCATGAAATCCTGATTCTTCAGCTGCGCTACCATCAGCTGAAGGAAATCATCCATAGACACCTGCTGGTCTTTCGGATCGCCGAACACTGCATCGATAGTGCTTCCCTGGGTCTTTTCCGCGGAAGCGGCTGCCGCAGCCCTGGCATAATTGCTATAATCGCTATAATCCGTATTAACTGCCATGAACTTCTACCTTTCCTTAATTGTCTGTTTTAAAAGACATATAGGTATACCCGAAGGGTACTTCCTTCGTTTGCTCCGCCTATATGTACGCATATAACCGGCTCATTGCCTGCTGCTGCGTGTACAGACGCATCTGCTGCACCTCTCCTGATACTTCCTCTGTCTCTTCCCCTGCTAATACCCTGTGCTGGAAGCGGCCTGCACCCTGCTGGTCCGTTCTCCACTGCTGCCCATTCAGGTCCTGCTGATAATTCATAAAATCCAGCCCGCCCTGGCTGTTTTGGTAGATCTCTTCCACCTCCGCGTTCAGCGGCTGCAGCGCTTCCCTCAGATTCAGCATCTCACTGTTCAGCATCCGCTGTGTCTCCGTGTTGGATACGCCGATACTCATGGCGATCTTTCCGCCGGCGGATACCATATGTATTACGATTTCCCCCAAGCCTTCGGGTTTCAGACGAATTGTGAATTGGTTCAGCCCCTTAGCCATTCCCTGTTCGATCCCGCCTCTGAGCTGTTCCGCCAGGGGAGTGTTCTCAGTCATGCCGCTGTTGCTGACCACCGGTGCCTCATAGCGGTCTGTCATACCGTAGAGTCTTGCAGATGGCAGGTATGCGCCATCGTTTACCTTTTTCTGAAGGTCATCCGCGTCCACAGTCAATTGTGTTTCTGCCGCTGTCTCACCCTCTGTGTTCCTGCCGTTCCCGGAAGCCATGGATTTCATCAGATCTGCTCTGGCCTTTAACATATCCTGATAGGATACCGCCTGTCCTGTGTCATGACTCTGCATGGCGGCCTGTTCCCGGGTTTGACTCCCGGCATTGCCTGTCTGGCCTGGTTTTACAGCCGGACTCTGCATCCCGGAATCTGGCATCTTACCTGAATCCGTCCATCCGTCCTTCTGCACATCCGCCAACTTCTGGCTCTGCACATCGGAATCGGTTCGTCCATCTGTTTTGACACCTTCCGCTGCCTGCATGGCCGAGGCCAGTACCTGAACCGGATCAGTCAGATTTTGGCTCAGACTCACCGTATCCTCTGCCGGAGGTATTTCCCCGGGTTCTTCCTGAACCGCCTGCGGTATCTGCACCAGCATGGCCGCTTCCTGCATGAGCAGGGCATCGGCTTCCGGGCCCTTTGTTTTTCCGCTGTCATCCTCCGGTTCCTTTTCAGCGTCGGACATCTGCGTATCATTACCGGTTTTCCCTGCAGACGCTTTCCTGTCTTCGTGGCCGCTGTCAGACACTTCACGGGAAGAGTCTTTTTCTTCCGCTTTTTCTTTCTGTCCGGCATCCTTCGCCTTCTGAATATGCGTTCCTTCGTTTACACCTGACTTTCGGTTTTGAGACGCTTCCAGGGATTTTTTCAGGACATCCATAAAATCCGATGCTTCCTTCCCCTTCGGCTGGCTCTTTCCATTCGACTGGACACACTCACTGTTAATACTCTGTACGTTCATCTTCTCACCACCTTTCCCGTACCTCTTCCTTTATATAGAAACACCATGCCTTACGAATTCGCCGGCAACATGTTCGGAGATCGTCTCCTGCTGCTCTTTCGCTTCGGCATAATGGTATTCCTCCAATTTTTTCGCCTTCAGGTTCTCCAGTTTCTTCACTTCCTGGGACGCCTTCACTACATTCTGGCGCTGTATCTCGATCTGCTGTTCCAGCTGCTCCTTCTGACGAAGCAGATCCATCTGATTCTTTCTCCCGTTTTCTATGGAACCCATCAGTATTTTCAGCTGAAATATCGTGGTCCCTGTTTGAATCCGGCTGTTCTTCTCTTCCTGCAGATCCCCGATCTGTTCCTCGAGGCGTTTGAGCTTCTCCTCAAGCTCCATGCGCTGCGCGTTCAGCCGGCCCATCAGATTTTTTTCTTTTTCCAGTGTCTGCTCTTCGAAGCTTAATACTTTCCCCAGAGAAAAGGAAAATTTCTTCATTGCAACCTACTCCTATTCCGCCAGCGCGATCATGCGCAGCACTGCCTCCTGCAGGGTAAAGCGCTCATCGGTCTTCTGCCTTAAGAATTCATTGATTTTATCAATTCTTTGCAGCACATCGTCCAGTTCTTTATTGGTTCCCTTCTTATAGGCCCCGATGGATACCAGATCCAGATTGTTTTCATATACGGACAGGTATTTGCGGATCTTATTGGCCGCTTCTTTGTGCTCCGGTAATACAATATCATTCATCAATCGGCTGATGCTGGAGAGAATGTCGATGGCAGGGTAGTGATTCCTGGCTGCCACCTTTCTGGACAGCATGATATGTCCGTCTATAATCCCCCGGACCGTATCCGAGATAGGCTCATTGGTGTCATCTCCTTCGACCAATACCGTATAGATCCCTGTTATGGAACCTTTTTCAAAGTTACCAGATCGTTCCAGAAGCTTCGGCAGGTCAGAATAGATGGAAGGGGTATATCCCCTCGCCACCGGAGGCTCTCCGATACTCAAACCGATCTCTCTGGAAGCCATGGCGAACCGGGTCAGGGAGTCCATCATCAGCAGCACATCCAGTCCCTGGTCTTTAAAATACTCCGCGATCGTCGTAGCTGTCAGCGTGCATTTTGCCCGCATCATCGCCGACTGGTTGGAGGTCGCCACCACCAGCACCGACCGTTTCAAACCCTCTTCTCCCAGATCCCGGCTGATGAACTCCACCACCTCACGGCTTCTCTCGCCAACCAGCGCGATCACATTGACATCCGCCTTAACATTCTTGGCGATCATTCCCATCAGCGTGCTCTTTCCCACTCCGCTGCCGGCGAAGATTCCCATTCTCTGGCCTTTTCCTATGGTTAACAGCCCGTCAATGGCTTTTACCCCCATCGGAATCACGGTGTCTATTCTGGGCCGTTCCATGGGGTTCGACCGTTCCCCCGTGATCGGATAATACTTGACATTCCCCACCGGCCCCATCCCGTCGATCGGCATACCCAGCGGATCTACGGTACGTCCGATCAGTTCTTCCGACACCGGTATCTTTAACTTGTCCCCGGTATTTCTCACGGCACTGCCATAGCCGATCCCCTCGATCTCCTCATAGGGCATCAGAAGCACCTTGTTCTCCCGGAAACCGACTACCTCCGCTTTCATGCTCTGGCCGCTTTTGGGGATCTCGATCGTGCAGACATCCCCGATGTTGCAGGCCGGTCCGGTGGATTCCACCGTCGTTCCTACTATTTTATCAATCTTGCCCATATAAGTATACAGGCTGGAATTTCTTATCACTTCATGTACCTTTCGCGTATCCATAAGGCGTTCTATTCCTCAAGCGTTTCTAACTGCTGTTTCAGATTCTCAAGCTGTACATATACGGAGGCATCCACCAGCCCGTCCGGCGTCTCGATCCGCAGTGTCCCCGGCGGCAGATCGGAGGTTTTCACCTTGATCATTGTTTCGTATTTTTCCCTGACCGGCTCCAGGGCCTGCTCGATGGCTTCGGCCTGACTGACTGCCTTTGCGGCCACCAGCACGGTCATCGGGCTCTTTTCCTTTTCAGACAGGACAGCTGTCCTGGCCATCGCGTTCATACCGTCATCCTCAGCGATCTTCTCACACAGGATCTTCTCCGCGATCTTAAGGGCCAGGCCGGTCACCTGCTCCCGCAGTTCCTTCTCCTGCCTGGCTGCACTTTCTTTTAATTCGTCCACAGCCTCCGCCAGTTCAGAACCTAGTTTCCGTATCTGCTCTGTGGACTTCAAAAGCCCTTCCTGCCATCCCTCTTCGTAAGCCTGTTCTTTGATCCTCGCAGCTTCCCCGGTGGCGGTATTTACGATCTTGTCCCTCTGGGCGTAGGCATCCCCCAGAATCTGAGCCGCTGTCAGCTCCGCCTGCCGCTTTGTCCGCTCCAGCAGCTGTTTTTTGCCTTTGGATATCAGGGCATACCCCGTCTCCTCGGTATCAGTCCGAACTTCCTTATCTGGTTTTCCAATACCGGACTCCTGATACAGAGGTACCTGATATTGATCAAATACGGTCTGTTCGGGCTTTAACACCTTAGACAATGATCTCATCCTTTCCGTCCTTGGAAATCACGATTTCCCCTTCTTCTTCCAAACGTCGGATCGTACCCACGATCCGCTGCTGCGCATCCTCCACATCACTCATGCGGATGTTACGCAGGTATTCCATATCGGACTGTATCGTTTCCCGCATACGGGTGGACATATTGGAAAATATGGCGTTTGCCACATCCTTATTTGCCACTTTAAGAGCAACAGCGATATCTTTCGTATCCGTATCCCGGATAAAACGCTGGATGGAAAGCGGGTCCAGATAAGCGATGTCTTCGAACACGAACATCAGCTTCCGGACATCCTCGGCCAGCTGCGGGTTTTTTATATTTAACTCTTCAAAGATATCCCGCTCGGTACTGCGGTCCACATGGTTCATCACATCGGCCACATAGTTTAAGCCGCCCACCTCAGTGGTTTCCTCGGAAGTGGAAGAGCCGATTTTCTTTTGGACCACATTTTCCACGATTTTGATAATGGCGGGCACTGCCCGGTCCATATTGGCGATCCGCTCCACCACATCGATTCTGGTCTCCTTCGGCAGGTTGGCCACGATCTTGGACGCCTGCTCTGGAGTGGCGTAAGACAGGATCAGCGCCAGTGTCTGGGGATGTTCGTTCTGTATGATCGACATCAGGGTCTTATAATCTACTTTTCGAATGAAAGCGAAAGCCTTGGTCTTCATGGCTTTGCTGACCCGTTCCATCAGACTCTTCGCCTGCTGCTGGCCAAAGGCCCGCTCCAGAACCTCTTTCGCATATTCACGGCCGCCCTCCGTGATCACCTTTTCCGTGACACAGCAGTCGTAGAATTCATTGGCTATATTCTCAAGTTCTCCCTGTTCCAGCCGGGGAAGCCGGGAGAGTTCCACTGAAATCTGTTCAATTTCGTTTTCAGAAAGATAATGGAATACCTGGGATGCGCTGTCGGCTCCCAGCATCGAAATTACCGCAGCGGCCTTTTCCGCCGGATTACGCTCTGTTGCATTCATATTACTGCTCTCCCTCCTTCAGCCATGAACTGATCATGGACGCTATGATTTCGGGATTCGCTTTGGCAAATGTCTTTACACGGTTCACCGGCGTCTGCTCCTTTGCCGCCGGTTCCATCGGATTCAAAACGACTGCGTCACCTGCGGCCGCTTCCTTCATTCCCTGATCCGGTATGATCTCCTCTTCAATCGCTCCGAACAGTTCCTCATCTTCCCGGGCGTGTTTTCTTCTCCTGCGCGCCATAAGCGCGATGATCAGAACTGTGAGTGCCAGGACGACGGCAGCCCCGATAATCACATAGAAAAGCCCCTTCTCCAGAATACTGGCAGTTCCGGCTCCCGACTGATCAGCCTGAAGAGGCGTGGTCCCGGCCGCCTGCTGAAAACTGGAAACAACAATATCCTCCGGGGCGATATTGGCCGCCTTGGAGGCTGAATCTATAATCTGCTGTTTTTTGGCGGCGGTCAGATTGTTGTCATTGACCGTAATCGCAACTGTGGCTTTCTGAAGCTCTACATTATCTTTTTCAATCTGCCGTTTGATATAACTGGCCAGATAATCTACATTCCGGTAATAGTCCCCGGTGTTCTGGGCATTGCCCTCCTCTGTCTGGGCGCCGTAGGTGGGAATGTCCGTATTATTCTCTTCCCCTGCCACCCCTCCGGCCTGATTCCCCGTTCCATCGGTGGTCCTGCGCTCTTCAAAATTATCCACCACACCCTGTCCGTTCTCCTGGGGCTGGTACTGGAGATCTTCCGTGATCATTTTGTCATAATCGATCACGACGGTAGCGGACACCCGGATCTGGCTGGCTGCGTATCCAAGCGTCAGTACGTTCTTGATTTTATTTTCCAGCTTCTCCTCCACCTTGGATTCAAAATCCAGCCGGTTCAGCCCATATGTACTGGTTCCCAGATCGTCGGACATAAGCTCCTGCATTGTTTCCGCGTTGACCACTGTCACGTTCTCCGGCAGCAGCCTGGGAACACTGTTGGAAACCAGCTTTTTGATCGCGGTCACCTTATCGGAAGACAGCTCAAAAGAAGGCATAAAGGTCAGCGATACCGATCCTGTACTGTCCGAGCTCTGCTCTTCCCAGACGTAATTGCTCTCATCCGGTACATTTAAGGTAACGATCGCGTTCTTCACACCGCTCATGTCTTTTAGTGTTCGTTCCAGCCGGTCTTGAAGATTCAGCAGCAAATACTGTTTCTTCTCAAATTCGGTTGTGGTAAATCCGGTATTATCCGAGAATATGTTAAACGGAAGGGCCGTCTTCGGATATCCCAGCGCGGACATATCCAGCATGATATCCCCGGCTTCCTTCTCGGGTACCATAACTTCTCCCTCCGTATTGCGCTGGGTCTTGATATCACGGGCCTGTAATACCGTATACATCTCTGCATTTTCTTCTTTGGAAGCGCCTGGAAACAGCACCTCATACTTATCTTTTCCTACGTTCAGCCATATGGTCACCGCCAACGCAATCACTACGACGGCCGCTAATCCTCCGATGATCCATTTCTTATTACCGGCATTCATGTGACCTATGACGGAACTCCCCTTGATCTTTTCTTTTATTTTGTCTTTCCCGCTCATCTGCTGTCACCATCATAGATTTATTTAAATCTGCATTCCCATTATTTGATTATATGCACTGACTGCTCTGCTGGTCAGCTGCGTCGTAAACTCCACCGCAGTCGCCGCCTGTTCCGCCTGGATCAGCGCGGAATGCAGGTCATCTATATTTCCCATCGCCAGCGCGATATCCGTTTCTTCCATCTGCTTCTGCGCTAGATCCGCCTGTTCAATGGCCTGCTCCAACACAGCGCCAAAATCCTGTCTGGCAGCCTTATCCTCTAATTTTCCGGCCTTATTCATCTCTTCGATGGATGAGACCCCTTCCATTCTGCTAATCGGCACGATAAACATATCTTCCACCCCTGCTATATTTCTTTTTTTACAACTCTTTCATTTAAAGTGAAAACGTTCACAGTGAACTCATTATAACATACTTTTTTCTGTTGCAAAACTAAAATATGACATTTTGCCATAATATTTTATCATTTTATGTTAAATACGGCTGACTTTTTTTGCAAATTTACCAATATTAACCAGGTTAATCAAAATTTAGGTGTTTTTCCGTATTTTCCTCAAATACAACCCATACCGGTACAGGAACAAATTGGGCTCTCTTACGATTCTTACGCATTCAGCCAGTCTCTTTTGCATAAAAAATGCGGAAACCCTGTCCAAATTCAAAAGATAACGGAACAACCGTATCTTTTCCAATCTGAGCTTGTGATTTCCACATTTCCGTATTCCATTCTCTGCAGCTAATTAACCGATAACTTCCGCCCCGCCCATATAAGGCCTTAAGGCTTCCGGAATCCGCACCGTGCCGTCTTCATTCAAGTTGTTCTCCAGGAACGCGATCAGCATTCTCGGAGGAGCCACCACGGTATTATTTAACGTATGGGCAAAATATTTACCGCCTTCCCCTACTGCCCGGATCTTAAGCCTTCTGGCCTGGGCGTCTCCCAGATTGGAACAGCTGCCCACCTCGAAATATTTTTTCTGTCTCGGAGACCAGGCTTCCACATCCACGGATTTCACCTTCAGGTCGGCCAGATCACCGGAGCAGCATTCCAGCGTGCGGACCGGGATATCCAGGGACCGGAACAGATCCACCGTGTTCTGCCAGAGCTTATCATACCACATCATACTATCCTGGGGCCTGCACACCACGATCATTTCCTGCTTCTCGAACTGATGGATCCGGTAAACACCGCGTTCCTCCAGGCCATGGGCCCCTTTTTCTTTTCTGAAACAGGGCGAATAACTGGTGAGTGTATAGGGCAGCTGTTCTTCCGGCAGGATCGAATCGATGAATTTTCCGATCATGGAGTGTTCGCTGGTTCCGATCAGATAGAGATCTTCCCCTTCTATTTTATACATCATGGCATCCATTTCCGCAAAGCTCATCACGCCGGTCACTACATCACTTCGGATCATAAACGGAGGCACACAGTAGGTAAATCCCCGGTTAATCATAAAATCCCTGGCATAAGAGATCACCGCGGAATGCAGTCTGGCGATATCGCCCATCAGATAGTAGAAACCATTTCCGGCAACCCTTCTGGCGCTGTCCAGATCGATCCCGTTGAAATGTTCCATGATCTCCGTGTGATACGGAATCTCAAAGTCCGGCACCACCGGTTCTCCATAGCGCTGTACCTCTACATTCTCACTGTCGTCTTTTCCGATCGGTACACTGGGATCAATGATATTGGGGATGGTCATCATGATTTTCGTGATTTTCTCATTGCCTGCTTTTTCCTGTTCCTCAAGCTTTGCCAAATGCGCGGAAAACTCCGTGACCTTTTTCTTGGTTTCCTCCGCTTCTTCTTTCTTTCCCTGAGCCATCAGACCGCCGATCTGTTTGGAGATCCGGTTCCTCTCGGCGCGCAGCGCCTCCATCTCCTGCAGTACCTTCCGGTGTTCGGTGTCCATGGCGATCACTTCATCTACCAGCGGCAGCTTGCTTTCCTGGAACTTATTTCTGATATTTTGCTTTACTACTTCGGGATTCTCTCTGACAAATTTTAAATCCAGCATGTTGTTTTCCTCCGTTTCATGGCTGCCGTACCTTACCCGCCGGCAACAACTCTTTTTATTCAGAACAGCCTGATGCGAAACTCTCCGCCTGCGGCGGGCCGCGTTAGCGGCATCTTCCTTTCCGCCGCAGTGCGATCCCGCGGAGCGTTTTGATTTCATAGGAGTACTTTCCTATGAAATCAAAAAAATTCCTGTTCCCCCCTGTTATGGGACGAATAGGAATCCGCGTTGCCACCCAAATTGCCGCGCACATCCGCGCTGGCCTCTCAAAGGTATGATAAAGGATACCGGCCTCTGGCTTTCACCAACAGCTAAAAAAGTGGAAAGGTTCTTCGTTTCACCGGTTCACACCACCCACCGGCTCTCTGTAGAAATTCACAACCGCAGCTTTTCTCAACGCTGTATCTGCTGTATCAGATCGTTCTGTTTTTTAATACTATAAACTGTTTTCTGATTCTTTGCAAGGGGGAATTGGATAAGTTTTCCGCTTACATTGGATAAGTTTTCCGCTCACACTGCTTTTGCTGTGCCGGGGCCTCATATGGCGGGCGCAGGGGGTGGTTTTCGGAAGCGGTCTGCGCCCTGGCTATTCAAACAGTCTTACGTGCGTTGGGTTTTTTATATATGCGTTCCGTTTTTTTATATATGCGTTCGGTTTATCTACATCTGCTTTCGTACGATCCGGTACTCATCGTCATATTGAAAATACGGACAGTCCCGGAAGGAATCGGTCAGGAATCTTCCCATCTCATCCTCATCCAAATTGATCTGGCATTCGTAATACCCGGATTCATCGTCATAAAAGTAGTTGCCGCAGCATTCACAGTTTACTCTTTTACCCATTCTATCGTCTCCCTGCCTCTATCGCTCTTTGGTTCTATCCGCTAACGGTATTATAACCGCAAAATGCCGTTTTTACCAGACTTCTTTTATTTAAATTCCTATTCCGGTTCCTTTTCAAATTCCTATTCATATTCCTATCCAAATTCCTTGTGACCGGCATTCAAATTCCCGCCTGATAATGGCTGTATTTCCTTCGTGCCAGCAGCAGACAGATGGTGGAAAACGCTGCGAAAAAGAACAGTTTAAAAAGCTTAAAACTCACCGGATCGTGATAGCCCCACGCGAACTGCAGGTAAAACGGGAACAGCATCGTAATGCGTCGCAGCCACATGGAAAGGAACGTGACCGGTAAACTTCCCAGGATGATCTGGTTCACTGCCCAGGGAGCCAGATACTGGATCACAGACAGGATTACGACCAGGAACGGCTGCCGGAAGCAGGCGGAGATCCATATGGTGATACAGGTGTGCAGCCATGCCGCCAGCAGGGAACATCCCAGCAAAAGCGCCAGAACGGCCCACACCGGCATCTTCGTGCCCGGGTCCACCATGTCCATCAGGCTGGCACTGGCCCCGAGACCGTCGAATCCGTAGGAAAAACCGTACAGCAGGAAGGTAAGGACGTACACAAAGAGCGTCAGTCCCGCAGCGATACTGAAACATACGGCGTATTTGACATGGATATCCCTTTTTTTGCCGTGTGCCGTTGTCAGAAGAATGTCAGCTGTCCGAAGCGCATATTCCTCTGAAAATAACGGGGTGATCACAATGGAAAGGAATATGCAAAGACACACGAAGATCAGAATATAGGTTTCCAAAAATGAACTCCAGCCGCGGGTGTACCCGAAGATGATCCCGCCTGCCGCTACCTGTCCGGTCATCCCTGACTCTTCGGGCGTATAGAGGCGGATGTCTTTTCCGTCATCTCTGCCGGCATTCGTCATATATCTGGTCACAAACTCGTTGCTGAAATTGGAATTTCCCGTATGGTTTTTCAAATCCGCATAACCGTATCTGTCCAGGATCTGTCTGGCTTTTTCAAGCGTCATCACCCCCTGATAGGGACGGGCGATCTCCCGGTCAACCCGGACCGCCTCCATACCCAGATAGGTTTTCCCGTTGTCCGTGACTGTCACATCTTCGATCCCGGAAACATAAAAATAGAATACCGCAAAAAATACCAGGCACAGGAATCCGATCACCGCTATTTTCTTATGGCAGAGTTTATAGAGTTCTGTCCGAAACATTTCCATTCCCCCCTCTTTCGTCCTGGTCCGGGCCATAGGTTTCCCTGTAGTTCGGCATATCCTTTTGGTCAAAATAGTACAGATACAGGTCTTCCAGTCCCGGTTCCGCTTCCGCCGCCTGCGGGAACGGCTTTTCGTCGGAGACGATGCGCACTTTGACCAGTCCCCCCAGATTCTTCAGGTTCGCGACCGCGAATCTTCGGCCCAGTTCTTCGGCCTCTGCCGGGGGTACCATGCATTCCCATACCCGGCCTTTGACGTGTTCAGTCACTTCTGTGACTGTCCCTTTTTGAATCAGCTGTCCGGATCGCAGAAGGAGAATCTCATCCGCGATATATTCCACATCCGAGACAATATGGGTGGATAAGATAATAATCCGGTCCCTGGACAGGGAACTGATAATGTTCCGGAAACGAATCCGCTCTCTGGGGTCCAGGCCGGAAGTGGGTTCATCCATAATCAGGATGCGCGGATCATTTAGCAGGGCCTGGGCGATTCCCAGCCTGCGCAGCATCCCGCCGGAGTAGCTGCGGATCTTCTGTTTTTCTTCCCCCTTAAGCCCTGCCAGGCTAATGCATTCCTCCACCTTATCACGGGCGGTTTGCGGCGGGAGGGCTTTCAGCGCCGCGATATACATCAGATATCTCAGGGCGGTAAAATCGGGGTAGTATCCGAAGTCCTGGGGAAGATATCCGAGCAGCCTCCGGTATTCGCCGTCCAGCCTGCGTATGGGTGTGCCGTTGCAGAGGATCTCCCCTTCCGTGGGGGCCAAAATGTCACAGATCAGGCGCAGCATTGTGGTTTTTCCGGCACCGTTGGCGCCCAGCAGCCCGTATACCCCCTGTGTAAAGCTCGCGGACACCTGGTCCAGCGCTATTTTATTCCTGTACCGCTTGGTCAGTCTGTCCAGTGTCAATTCCAACATAATAACTCTCCTTTCACCGCCTTTTGAAGCAGGATCCGTATCTGTATTCCGAGCACAGCCAGCATGATCAGAAGGATTCCCAGCCAGACCGGTACCGCGGCCGTCCGGTAAGCCTCCTGGGTCATGGCCGGCATCATGGAGAACAGGACGGCCAACATGGCTGCTCCGGTCTGGATATACCTGGCCCTGCGGTTTTTAGCCAGTGTCAGGGTGGCAAAATACACGATATTCGAGGCGGCAAACGGGACCAGCAGGTAAATACACATTACCCCGATGCCGTACTCTGTTCCCTGGTGCGTCACCAGGGCCAGCGCAGTCAAAAACAGCAGATCCATTCCGCCGAACAGGATCATCCGCAGCGCCAGTATCTGTTTCATATTCAGATAAAAAGTCTGCTCCAGCTCCGCCATATGGTACGCCATGCTGCGGCCCAGTTCCTGGACGCCGATGACGCCCGCGAAAGCGGCGAAGGCGGAACCGGCGGCTATATAGGTCATGGCATCCTCCACATTGCGGTTCATCCAGTACATGACCGACAGCATCACGGCCAGCAGAATACCCTGAAGAATCCAGTATCCGGCGGACAGATATTGGAGCTGCCCGGCTATTATTTCCGGCAGGCCCGGCTGGTAACGCAGAACCTGTCCTTTCACTTCCTCCCGGATCCCGGCCAGCGCTTTCTCCTTTTTATCCGGGTCTGTCCGGTATGGCTGCTGTTCCCTGATCCACTCCTTTTTTAACCACGCCTCTCTATCCCATTCCCGATTCACTTCAATTCCTCCTCTTTGATCCACTTTCTTAATTTCTGTGTACCCTGCCGTACCCTGGATTTTACCGTTGACACCCCGGTCTGGGTCATCTGGGCGATTTCCCGGAGTGTTATATCATAATAATAGTAAAGAACCACGGCCTCCCTCTGGACAGAAGGCAGCCGCTGGATAGCCTGAAGGATGCATTCCCGCAGTTCCAGTCCGGCCAGCCGCTCGTCCTCCCGGCCCTCCTGGGAAAGCTGGTCAAATCCCGGCGTGCCTTGATTTTTGTCCCGATAATAATCTATGCAGCAATTTCTGGCAATCGTCAGCAGATATCCTTTCAGGTTCCGGTATTGATACCGGTCGACCATACGGATGAATTTTAAAAAGGTCTCCTGGGCCAAATCGTAGGACTGTACCGGATTTCCCGTCTGAAAACAGCAGAAACGGTAAATGTCATCATAGTATTTCTCAGCAATGATATTCAGAAGCTCTTTCTTTCCTTTTTGAATTTCTTTGATCAGTTTCCTGTCTTCCAAAGTTTTCCCCTCTGTGATTTCCTGGTCTTCTTAGTTAAGTTTCTTACCTACTATATAATATATAACGAGCCGGCAGTCAAAAAAGTTTTAAATATAGATACTTTTTATCGGATTTTTTCTATGAGAATGATTACAAAAATGCAGATATTTGTCAAAAAACGCTTTTTTGTAATAAAAGATGTAAAAGAGTGAAACCTATTGAATAATTTTCAGCACATAGTAAAATTAAAAAGTAAGCAGAACCATGGAACTGTACAAAAATTATAAAATGGAGGAAAGGTATGAAAAAAGCAATAGTAATGTTGCTGTCATCGGTAATGATTTTTTCACTATCAGCATGTGGGGCTAAGCAAACGGAAGACCAATCGGCAAAAGGAGCCAGGCAGACACAGACAGACGTAAATGCAGAGACCTCTGAGAAAACACAGACCGATACAACAGTGAAGAATGAGGATTCCGATCCGATTAAAGTAGGGTTATGCAACATTAATGAAAAAGGCGCGTTTGGAAAATTGGTAAAATATGGATTTGAGCAGGCCTGCAAGGAACGAGGTTGGGAATTGGTATATGCAGATAATAATTCCAACGGCCAGCAGGCGATTACAAACGCAGACACCATGGTATTGCAGGAGGTAGATTTTGTAGTTGACCTGAATGTAGACTCATCCGTGGGGGATATGGTAAAAGGGATTTTTGACGAGGCGGGGATTCCGGTTCTGGCTGTCGATATCGCCCTGGGAGATGCGCCGTTCTTCGGAATCGATTCTGAACAGCTTGGTTATTTTAATGGAGAAACAGCAGCAAAGTATATTCAGGAAAATTATGAGGGATCGGTAGATTATATTGTATTGATGACTCAGATTGCTTCCGGCGACGAAGTGCAGAAACGTGTTCGTTCGTCCATTGACGCTTTGGATGAAAATGGAGTTAAATACGGCGAAGTAGTAGAAATTGAGAGTGAAAATGACGCGGCTATCAGCCAGCAAAGATTCACAGACTTTTTGACAGCGCATCCGGATGCAGAATCTGTCATTGTATTTACCATTAATGAAAATTCGGCGCAGGGCGTATATGCAGGAGCTGTTACCGCCGGCCGCGAATGGGATGTACGTATTTTCTCAGCAAACTGCGGTGTCCAGTTTGTAGAACCGATGTATGAATCAGATGGAAAGCAGTCCTGGGTATGTACGATTTCTAATTTTACTGAGCTTTATGGAGAACAATGCTGTGAACTGATCGAGCAGTATTTTGAGACAGGAACTATTCCTGAAAGCACATGCTGTAAATTTGAAGCGATTACCTGGGATAACATCAGCGAATTTTACCCGGAAGGCAATTGTCCGTGGGATAACTTTGAGTAATTCCTTTATAGGTATGCTATTACTTAAGATAAATGAAAGAAAGCTGTCTCATATGAGAAACCGTAAAATAAAATATAATTAAGAAACAATAATTTTATTTTACGGTTTCTTTATGTCTGTAGATATTGAATTCGAGGTAATAAAATGGCAGAAAAATATATGAAAAATGACCATATTGTTTCAGATGAGATCGTAATGGAAGCGAAAGGAATATGTAAAAGTTTTCCCGGCGTAAAGGCGCTTAGCGATGTAGATATAACCATTCACAAAGGGGAAGTGGTGGCACTTCTAGGTGAAAACGGCGCAGGAAAATCCACTCTGATTAAAGTACTTTCCGGAATTTATAAACAGGAAATCGGTACGGTTGCGATGGAAGGCAAAGAGATGAATTTTGAACTTCCGTCAGATGCAACCAATGCAGGTATTGGAGTGATTCATCAGGAATTAAATTATGTTTCCACGATTTCTGTTGCAGAAAATATTTTTATGGGTAATATTCCGAAAAAATACGGCCTGGTAGATTATAAAACGATGTACAGACAATCCAAAGAGATTCTATCACTGGTTGGCTTAACGATTGATCCCAAGATAAATATCGGAGATTGCTCTGTTGCGCAGAAACAGCTGATTGAAATCGCGAAGGTTATGTCCAACAACGCAAAAGTCCTGATCTTAGATGAACCGACTTCCGCGTTAAATGATATAGAGGTAGGATATCTGTTTCAACTGATACATAAAGCTGCGTCTGAGGGCGTATCGATCTTTTATATATCCCATAAATTGGATGAGCTTTTTGAAGTGGCCGACCGCGTGGTGGTTATGCGGGACGGATGTGTAACAGGCCAGATCGATATGAAAGAGGCTACGAATGACCTGTTAATCTCCAAAATGGTTGGCCGGGAACTGGACGATATGTATCCTAAGATTGGCGGAATCGTTGGAGAAGTAGCTTTGCAGGTTGAAAATCTGACGACAGACAGTCTGAAAAATGTATCCTTTGAGGCTAGGAATGGAGAAATTTTGGGAATTTATGGTTTAATGGGGTCCGGGCATCAGGCAATCGGCTCCGCTTTATATGGACAAGATATCGTTCATGAAGGAAAAATCCGTATAAATAAAAAAAATTTAATTCCGAAAACACCCCTGGACGCCATTAATGCTGGTCTTGCCTATGTTCCTGCAGAACGAAAAACAGAAGGTCTGGTTTTAAATCAAAGCGTCGCGGTAAATACGATGGCCGGATATTATAGTAAGTCCCATAAAAAGATACTGAATAACCGTCTGGAAATTGAAAAGACAAAGAAGTGGGTGGATAAATTCAGTATAAAAACACCAACAATCGATACGGCAGTAGAATCCTTATCAGGCGGAAATCAGCAAAAAGTGATTCTTTCGCGCTGCCTGGAATTGGATCCGGATGTTTTGATATTAAACGAGCCGACACGCGGCATTGATGTCGGTGCAAAATCAGAAATTTACAGGATTCTGGATCAGTTGTGTCAGGAGGGGAAATGTGTGATTATCATTACGTCAGAGATGCCGGAACTTTTGGCAATGTCCGATAAGATTATGGTAATGTCCGACGGACAAAAAAGCGGTTTTTTAAATAAAGAAGAAGCTACGCAGGAATTGGTTGTTCAGTATGCGATAGGAGGTTAAGAGTGTGGCAAAGAGGAGTTTAAAAGAAGTTGTTGGGAAAATGACTCATACATCGTTTACGACAGTTATTTGCGCATTGGTATTGGAAATCGTATTTTTTGCGCTCATGTCTCCACATTTTCTATCTTGGAAGAATTTTTTAAATATTGGTTTGTATGCAGCGATCGTCGGTTGTGTATCATGCTCTGTAACGTTAGTCAATATTTCCGGAAACATTGACTTATCGGTAGGATCACAGATCGCAGTGGTCGGTATGGTAGCTGCGGTTGTAAGCCGCGCAGGCTATGGCTGGGAAATCACATGTATCGCGGCGTTAATTGCAGGCGTCGTTTGTGGCGCAGTGAACGGTTTTTTCATTACGGTATTAAAATTAAATGCATTTATCACCACCATCGCAACGATGCAGTCTTTAAGCGGAATCGCCTATCTGATCTCGCAGGGGCAGTCTCTGCCGATTTCTAATCCGGAATTTACCTTTATCGGAAGAGGATATCTGGTCGGTCTACCGACCTCTCTGTGGATCATGCTGATATGCTATATCATCTTTCATATTATTTCAAAATGGACCGTATTCGGAAGATCGATCTACATGATAGGCGGAAATACGCAAGCCTCTTTCCTGGCGGGCATCAAAGTCAATAAAATACGCTTCGAATTATATCTGATAAATGGATTAATGTGCGGCGTTGCCGGCATTATCTTATCGGCACAGACAGGAGCAGGTATGCCAAATGCTGCGGCCACTTATAATATGACGGCTCTTTCCGCTGTTATCCTTGGCGGCGCGGCTTTAACAGGTGGAAAAGGAACAATATTCGGAACATTTTTGGGTTCTATGATATTGGCTATGCTGAATAACGGAATGACGCTTTTATCTGTAGGTTCCTATTGGCAGTATATTATTATCGGCCTCGTTCTGTTGGCTGCAGTATCCATCGATGCGATCAAGGGAGGAAGCCTACGACGGAAAATCTAAATATCAAGCACTAGATTTTGTTTGCTGGAACGCAGTCCACGGGGAGACATACCGGTTTTTTGACGAAATGTTTTTGAAAAATGATGAATATCGCTGAAGCCGGTGGTATCAGCGATCTCTGAAATGGTCATATCTGTGGAAGTGATCATTTCGATTGCCTTGGAGATACGGTACGCCATCAGATATTGATGCAGTGATTTACCTGTATATTTTATGAACTGTTTGTTGAGATAATTTGGATGATAATTAAAATGCTGCCCGATAGTGACATTTGTAATATTTTCCGCATAATGCTGCTGGATATAGCTTAAAATTTGCTCTGCCTTTTTCGCAGAAAAGGAACGCTGATTTTGTCCGAGTGAGAGTGTGCGGTAGCACTGAGAAAGAATAGACAAAAAAAGTCCGCTTAAACGCTGGCTGTAAAAAATTTTTTTAGAATCAAACTCGATGAGCATATCCTGTAATGTAGATTCCAGGCTTTGCATATTTTGCAGATAGATAAACTGATTCATGGCAGGCATATCAGTTAGAAAAACCCGTTCTAAAATCCTATTTTCATCAAATATTCTGATCGGTTCAGGCGGAATCGGAACCACAAGGTTTTTATTACTTTGCGTATAATCGAAGTTTACGCCCAGAAGAATCAGGAGATTCCCGTCATCGCTGACCATACGGTATTCCGTACCGGAATGATACATAAAAACATCGCCGCGGGAAAGGCGGTAAGAGGCATCAAGGGTATAGAGACAGCCGCTTCCTTTGGAAACCAAGAAAAAGCGGCAGTCATATGGCCGGAAGAAATCGGGATACTCTTCCTTTGTGACACGGAAACGCTGTACGTATCGGATATTGGGCTGAATGTCTGCAAAGCTCAGGGAAAAATTTAACGGCATAGTTTATTTACCTTTCGAAAACAGTTCTAACTAAAGTTTAACAAATATTTTTTTTTATTCAACAGAAAAATATCTTTCATGTCTAAGAGTTAAGGAGATTAGAGAAATGGTAGAACGATTAAAACAGCGAAATGCCAGAATCGGCGTATTTGGCGTTGCCCATCCGGTATACTGGGGACAGTTTCCGGGCTTGGAAGAACAGTTAATGAAATATCATGAAGAATTCAAAAAAATCGTATACGAAAACGGAGTGGATGTCGTAGATTTCGGAATGATCGATTACAGCGAAAAGGCTTTTGCTGCTGCGGAAGAGATCAAAGGCGGCAAGATAGATATTCTGTTTTGTAATATGCTCACTTATGCAACCTCTTCCGTGTTTGCACCGATCATACGAGCATTAGATATTCCGATTATTTTAGTGGCGCTTCAACCCCGAAGACAGTTAGAGTGTGAGGAGGCAAACACCCGTCAGCAGCTGGAAAATGATAATATCTGTTCGGTTCCGGAATTTACGGGGGTTGCGATCCGTATGGGTAAAAAGGTCCAGGATGTGATTATTGGTGTATTATATGATGATAATGAAGCAAAAACAAATATTTCAGAATGGTGTGAAATTGCTAAAGTGCTTCATGATTTAAAAGGCGCACGTTTTGGTTTGATGGGACATGTGCTGGAGGCTATGTATGATATGCATGCTGATCCAACGGCAATTGCAGATGCATTTGGCGTTCATGTTCCACTGCTTGAGGTGGATGACGTCTTAGCGGTATATGAAACAGTAACGGAAGAAGAGATCGAAGAGAAAAGCAGGCTGATTCTGGAATGCTTTGACACTCCGGTTCCGGTTTCCGATCCATTGACGATGAAACTGACAGAAGAAGATCTGTATCATGCATCCAAGACAGCAGTAACGTTAGATAAGTTTGTGGAAAAATATAATCTGACCGGTCTGGCTTATTATTATAACGGGCGGCCGGATTCGAATCATCGGCAAGTAGTGAGTTCTTTTATCGTGGGAAATTCTTTGTTAAATGCAGAAGGGATTCCTATGTGCGGAGAGTTTGATATTAAAACCTGTATCGCTATGTTTATTATGGATAGATTAAATATTGGCGGAAGCTTTGCAGAATTTCATCCATTTGATTTTGATGAAGATTATATTATGGTTGGGCATGACGGACCTCATCATATTGCGATTGCAGATGGGAAACCGGTGCTGCGCTCCCTCAAAAAATTCCATGGAAAGCCGGGCTCAGGCGCTTCCATTGAATTTAAAATCAAAGAAGGCCCTATTACAATGCTTGGAATTACGCAGAGCTACGATGGGAAGTTTAAATTTATCCTTGGCGAAGGGATTTCAAAGCATGGACCGATTCCGCCCACAGGAAATACAAATACGCGAGGATTTTTTGAGCCGACTACAAAAGAATATATCAAAAAATGGGTAATGGCAGGCCCCACCCATCACTATGCTCTTGGAGTCGGACACCATGCGGATACCATTGCTAAAATAGCGGAAGTACTTCATATCGATTATGAAATTATAAAAAGCTGATTGGCTTTGACAGGCAGGAGTAATAGAAATTATGGAAAAAAGAGTGTGGACAGGAAAAATTCTTCCGGGAAAATTAGAGGAATATATTCGAACGCATCAGCAAATTTGGCCGGAAATGACAGAAGCTCTGAATACACAGGGAATTCACAATTATACGATTTGGAATAACAACGATACAGTTATCGGGTATTATGAATGTGAATCCCTTCAATATGCGGACAAAGTCAAGCAGGAGTCGGAGATTTGCAAAAGATGGGCTGAATTGATGGGAGGGATCATGGTATTGGATGCAGAACCTGAGACAAATGAGATCAAAAGCTATCAACAGATTTTTGGTCACAAATAAATGCGGAATTATCAGGAAAATCCAATATTCTCTCACACTTAAGGTTACTTGCCCCCCTGAGAGACAGCTATAAGCTGTCTCTTTCTTCCGCTGTGGATCATACTAAACCTGTATACCGTCAAGTACATCGCTCTCACGTGGGAATATTACAGTTCCCGTCATTTTTCCACAGCCTTCCTCCACCAGTTTTTCTGCCGAAACAGCCGGTTCATACCGGCGTAGATTCCGAACCCGATCATTCCCCCCACGGTATTCATAATTACATCATCGATATCCGCAGAGCGCCCGGTGAAATACTGGACGATCTCGATCAGAACCGTTATTCCCAGAGCGCACAGGGACATCCGCCAAAAGGATCTAAGCTTCGGGAAAGCGATGGGCATCAAAAAGCCCAGGGGAATGAACATCAGGATGTTGGAGACCAGCTGCTGGATCATTCTTGCAAACCCCATCTCATAGGTGTGTGTCAGCCAGACGAAGGGCTGCAAATTCAGCAGGCGGTAATCCGGAAAGAACGAAACGCCTCCGACCAGCAAAGTGACATAGATGATCAGGACTGACATTACCGTCAGTGCGTAGCAGGCCAGATGCCGGGCCCCAGGCATTTTATATTTTCTTCCCCGCAGGAAAAATGGCAGATACAGAACCACTGATGCCAGGGCGCTGAGCGGCAGTCCGATGATGAGCAAACCTATAATCATAGTAAATTCCTCCGAATCGCAGTTTCATTTTTCTACTATAAGGTTAGTATAGCTCAATCTCCGGCTGTATTCTCTTAAGATTTCTTTAAAATTAGCGGCATCTATTCATAGGGTCTGCTGTCATATTTATACTCGCTGACATACCAGACTTCCAAATCCTTGTTGTAGGAGGTATCCAGCAGTTTTCTGCGCACTTTCACCCAAAGTGTCCCGTCGGTCCCTGCTCCGGTAAGATCCAGGATCGACACCTCGTATTCACTGTTGGTCTCCCCGATCCGCCGGCTGCAGCCCGGCAGGCTGGGATTCAGTTCAACCAGGAAGCTGAGCAGGACATCTGTCTCATCGAAATCTTTGGTGCGCTGTCCGTTCTCCAGCTCTTCCAGGTAATCCGCCGTAAATTTATCCGCCTCGTCGGTTGCAATCCATTCTCCGTCCGCATAACCGGAAGTGTCGAAAACGTTGGAATCAGAAGCGGGCGCATCCCCGCCGGACTGCGCTTCCTCATAATAGACAGGATAATTCCGGGATGACACAGAACCGGTGCCGGTCCGCATGACTACCTTTAACTGCCCTGTCAGGGATATCTCCGAACTGTTCAGAGGAATCAGCACGTATCCTCTGTCTTCGATACCGCTGATCACGATTCCTTCCTCCTCCGTTCCGTCGCCGCTCCCTGCCATACAAACCGACACGGTATCCGGAGCTTCCCCACGGTACACAGCAATCAATACATCCGAGTCCGACAAGGGATATCCGTTATCTCCCTCCACTACTTCGTTTCCCATATTATCGTAAAAATAAACGCCCGTGATCTCAGCAGGCTGCTGAGGCGTATATATCCGGTCCGCAGCAGGCTCTGCCGGTCTTAAGAGATACCGGTATCCGGCAAAACAGCCGACGGCCGCCAATATCAGCCAGCCAGCTATGGCCGCGGCCTTCCAGCCCCTCCCTGTCTTCTCCAGGGGCACCCGCGGCTGTTTCTTATTCTTCACCTGAACTTTTCCGTGCTTCGCTTCCCGGCACGGATCATCCCCGGGCTCCTTTTCCTTGCTCTGCTCCTCCACTTGGTCCCACAGATCCGCGATGGAATCCGGATCGGCAATGGAATGCGGGTCGGTGTCCTCTTTTCCTGTTTTATCGAACTGCGCGTCCAGTGTCTGCGAAAGCCGCCGCAGATTCTCCGCTGTGGGCGTTGACGCGCCGGACTCCCATTTTGATACCGCCTGTCTGCTGATGTCCAGTTTTTCCGCCAGCTCTTCCTGAGTCAGACACAGCTCTTCACGCCGTGCCCTGATCTGTTCTCCGATTCTCATAAGTATCCCTCTCTCCCTGAGATCCCGGGGTAAGGATCTGTCGGTCCGCATCGGTTCCGGCCGTTTCCCGGAACAGTCACAGGAAACTGCGGCCAAAGCACTTTACGCCTCCGGTATCACCTTATACTTTGTGAGATACGGCGATGTCTCATCCAAAAATACGATACCGATGATTCCCGTTCCTGTATGTGCGCCGATCGCGCACCCCACATAGCTTTCCATGAATCTGGTGCAGCCGCACTTTATTTCCAGCATCTTTTTTACCTTTTCCAGGCTCTCATAATCGTCCCCATGGCAGATTCCCACGATCTGATTCTTCAGATCCGGATTCTTTTCGGCCGCCCGTTCCACGCATCTGGTCAGCGAATGGTTCCTGCCCCTCACTTTTTCCACTGCTTTTAAGGAGCCCTCTTCCGTTACTTCCAGGATGGGCCGGATATTCAGGATATCCCCCGCCATCTTTCCGGTCCGGCTTAAGCGTCCCCCTTTATACAGGTATTCCAGAGTGGCGACCGTGAAAATATGCTTCATATGGCTCTTGTGATATTCTACCGCCTGAATGATCTCCTCCTGGCCTGCACCGCATTCCTGCATGCGCAGGGCATAGTAGACCAGCAGGCCAAAGCCCAGTGCCGCGCACTTGGAATCGAGAATGGTCAGGTCGAATCCGGGGTATTCCTCCAGCAGCTGTTTTCTGGCCAGCAGGGCGGCATTCATCGTGCCGGCCAGGCCGGTAGAAAAACAGATATAGATAACCTGGTCTCCTTCCTTTGCAAATGGCCGGAAATGTTCCTCGAACATATGGCTGTTAATATGATAGGTGGAGATGTCGGCGCCCGCCCTCTGCTTTTCATAAAATTCCTTCGGGAAAACCGTCTCCCCGTCGAAATAATCAGTTCCGTTAATCGTCACCGGTGTCGGTATGACATGCAGATGATATTTCTCTTTCACTGAATCCGGCAGGTCCGCCGCAGAATCCGTGATAATTTTCAATGCCATAGAGTATACTCCTTTTCTTCTTCGCTGTTATATTTCCAATCTTCACTGAAATACACCATATCTTCTCTGTAAACCTTCATTACTTATCTGAACTTATCTGAAATTTCTCAAATTTTCTTCAGATCAGTATACGCTTCTTAAGCTTTGCCCATACCTCCGTAAATCATAAACAGGTAATCCTGCCTTAAAAGCTGCGGATAGGGTCATCGTCATCCGCCGTTTTATCAATGGATTTTATGACGATATAGTAACCGTAATCTTCGCTCACCTTAACCTGCACCCTCTCCCCTGCTTTATGTCCCAGGATGGCTTTCCCGATGGGGGATTCGGTGCTGATCATTTTCTTAAGAGAATTACCGCGGATCGTAGTGACCAGTTTATAGACCTCCGACTGCTCATCCTCCTCAAAATAAAGCTCCACCAGATTATTCAGCCCAACCTCATCGTCCTTTGAATCATCCGATATGATCCGCGCGGTCTTAATCATGCGCTCCAAATAGCGTATCCTGCTCTCATTCTTGTTCTTGTCCTTTTTGGCCGCATAATATTCAAAATTTTCACTGAGATCCCCGTGTGATCTGGCTTCCTTCACCGCTTCGATTGCCTGCTTTCGGACTACCAGTTTCCGGTATTCGATCTCTTCCTGTATCTTTTTTATATCACTCTGAGTTAATTGGTCATTCATAACCCGCACTCCTTTACTCCTTTACCGCGTAAACGTTTCTTATCTATCTTATCATAGCGGGGAGAATCCTACAACTAAAGAAATCACACACACTATATTAACACAAATCACTTATAATTTTTACAAAGGGAAGTTACACTAAGAAGGTACTTTTATAGAAATAAAAGAAAGTCAGGTAGATCAATGGGCCAAAAGAAAGAGATGCCCCAAAAGAAGGAAATCACATATGGACAGATCAAAGAAAATGCGGAAATGCGGTTAAGGTTGCCGAGACAGCGGGAAAGATCCTGAAGGAGCTGGGATATTCCGGAAAGGAAATAGAGCTGGCAAAAATCGCCGGATATATGCACGATATCGGAAATTCAGTGAACCGGCATGATCACGCGCATACCGGGGCAATAATGGCTATCCAGATCCTGCGGGATCTGGGGATGGACGATCAGGATACCACAGTCATCGTATGCTAATGTGCAGAAGGGCATGTGAACTGCTGAACGCCAAGTTCAAGTTCACCGCCAACGGCAACAAGATGGCATAACGCCCTTACCAGTCCGGTACCCTGTGCCTGTGGGCTCTTCTGACCGCTGCGCGCCCCCTCTTAAGCAATTCATATATCTCATCCCAGCCGCCCTGTGAGGCGTTCTGGGCCAATTTTTCTTCCTGCAGATGGGATTGGATCACCAGTTCATAATAGAGCTGTGGGTCCACGTCCTCCTCAAAGCATACCTTCGTAAGCATACCTGTGGTAGCCGCATATTTTTCCAACAGTTGTTTTGTAGCCATACTCCGGCGATAGGGAAAGATCAGGCAGTTAGCGGCCAGCGCGATCAGCGCTCCGATCCCGATATAGGTAAGGCGGATCAGGAACATCTGTCCCACATCCCCCACGCCAAAGGCTCCCATGAATACCGCTCCCCCCAATGCACCGATGGTAGAGCAGGCGTAGGTACCGGTATAATCGGTAAAATAAAAGGAAAGGTATCCCGACAGCATCATAACCACCGTCCTTCCCACAGGGTTGGATATCAGCCCGAATACCGCCACCGACACTATTCCGCCGGCAATGGTTGCCACGATCCTTTTACGCGTCTTGACTCCCACGTCGTCCGCATAAGGCAGGGACAGGGAGGCCAGCGTAAACAGCAGCCATTTCCCATGTTCCAGATGGAGTACCTGTACCAGCAGCGTAAACAGCGCCAGCAGGACAGAGACACGCAGCGCATATATCACCCGCACCGGGCTGACATCCAGGGCAGCCTTTAAACGCACCGACAGGGAAAGGGCGGTCCGGTGGTATTTCGTCCGTTTCCGGGGATCCGTCATATGGGTCAGATGATCAGAAATATAAACCAGGGAACGATAAAACTCTTCCTGCGCAGCATCCTCTGTATCCTGTATGATCTTAAGACGGTCAGGCTCCCCGATCCGGTCCGTCTGCCGGTTCAAAAAGCGCCGGTACTCTTCCAGCTGTACAGCAACCCGTTTCAGAAATTCCTTCCTCTCTGAAGTCATATTCCCTTCCAAATCATGCAGAAGCAGAATCATATGTTCCATCCCGCGTCCGGCATCGATCATAGAGAAGCTGGCATCTGATACACACAGAACCTTCCTGCGTCTTTCATACACAGTCCTGCTGAGCCTGCAGAGCGTATTGCGCACATCCGCAGGATCAGCCATCTCTCCTTCTCCATGGAGCAGATACCGGATGCCCGCCAAAGCGTCCCCGATCATGGATGTCAGCACATCCTGCGCCGTCTCCACCACACGCTTACGGCCCTTAAAGAGCTGATAAACGATAATCGACACCGCCCCCGCCAGCAGTCCCAGCAGTCTTTTGGGCAATTGCGCAAAGCCGACCGGTGAAATAAACACCAGAAACAGATAGGAAAGAATATATGGGAAATACATATGGCTCGCATACTCATACGTAAACGCATACAAAATGCAGAACACTGTAACCAGATTAACCAAGAGTGCGGCATAGGGATTCAGCGTATTCACCAGGCACGAGGCCGCCCCCATCCACAAAAGCACCCCTGCCTGCACCATCAGATGCTTCATCGGGGCCGCCGTCATATCTCTGACCATGGACGCCGACATCATAATCGTAAAGATCACCCCCACGATAGAATTCTCCGCCCCGAATACCGCTTGAAACACATTGACAAATACAAGAATAAAAATAAAGTTCAAAGTTGCATGAACAAAATTCTTTTGAAAACTATCTTTCATTTTTTCCAACACATGACATCCTCTCCAGACCATTAACGCTTTCCATATTTCATTTTCCTATCGCCCAACACCGCTCAAGCCACCAAAAATAAACCGGCAATTCCCGGAAAGACGCCCTCCAATTTCCTGTATAGCAGTTAACATACTCTCAATGGTAAGTAGGTTCGATAAAGCTGCGCTGGCTCACTGCCGCACACCCCTGCAGAAACTTGCATTGATTTGAATCATGATAATCTCAGAAGCTGAATCTAAGATCTAACTTCAGATAACTGTAACTAATAATACTGCTAAATGGAATATTTTACAACCCCAAATTTCCGCCAACCCCTCCCAAAACTTCCGCCATCCCTCCCCTCCGGGATAGTCCCGGCCCATCCCGCAGTTTCCCCCGGGCACCTTCTGCAATTATCTACCCGGCTCCTCCCGCTAAAAAAACAGAACCTTTCACCAGCCAATAGACTGCCATCCGCAGGCCATAAGCCGAAAAAGGTTCTGTTCCTCACACAAATTCACCAATACATACTATACGATAATCTCTTCCAGGGACTCCAGCGCACACTGCACCATAAACCGGCCCAGCTCCATGCTTGTTTCCACGGAGTTCAGCGCAAACCACTCCGTATTCTCCTTCGTCCTCTCCAGATCCACATGGTCCGGATAAAGCGCATACATCAGGCTCGACTCATACTTCCCTGCGTGGTCAAACCCGCCGATCTTATGCTGGCACTCGGCGCTCATAAGAGGAATTACTTTGATATATGAGAACGGATCATCACCCGATCCCAGATTCTCATAATAATCGGCGTAATCATTGCTGCCCCACCAGCCCTTACCTCTGGTCTCCTCCATAAACTCCATCGTAACCTTCTTCGCCGCCTTATGGCAGGCCAGAGTCATAGGCATCAGCCCGGCTTCCTCCGTCTGGTGATGGGCTACACAGTAGATGTTCTTCACACCGCCATAGATCAGAGACTTCAGGATACAATAGATATAATTCTCATAGGCATCCACATCTACATGGATCGTCCCGGTCTCAGGTCCGCCGACCGCATAACTGGCCACACCATACCAGATCGGCGGGCACACTACGATCTCTTTTGTTTTCTCCAGCTCCCTTAAAACCCCATTGATGACCATCGTATCCGTGCCGCAGCTGGCATGAAGCGCGTGATACTCTATCGTCCCGATCGGAATGATAAACGGTACCTTCCGTTTCTTCGCGTCCTCCAGCTCCTTGAAAAACATATCAACCATTTGCATCTTTATTCAACTCCTTTCAAGCTCTCTCAGGCTCCCCTAGGGAGCGGCCTAGAATTCCAGTTCGTACAGCTTCCCGATCTCCGGTGAGAGAACGTCGCAGCCGCTCTCGGTAACCGCGATTCCTTTTTCCCAGCGGACTCCAAAAGTCTTGGTGGAGATAAATGTGTCGATCTGGAACGTCATATTAGGCTGCAGCGCATAGTTGGAGATCGTCTCCACCCAGGGCGCTTCCACTTCGATCATACCGGTACCGTGCATGGGTCCGTAGACAAAGTTATCCTGGTAGTTATTTTCCACATAGTACTGATAGAAATTCTTCGCGATATCAGCGGCGATCACGCCGGCCTTGATCTGTTTCTGTGTCCAGTTGTGGGCTTCCAGTCCGAACATGACCACATCTCTTCTGTTTCCTTCCAGTTTACCCAGAACGATGGGGTAACCGATCGAAGCGGAATAGCCGTCGATTTTCGCTGACAGGTTCAGCTGTACGATATCACCCTTTTCGAATTTCCGGTAGGAAGAACGGGAGATCGCATGGCGGGTGGACGCTTCGGAGAATACATACATCGGAAGGCCTTCGTATTCCGCTCCGTTTTCATATACCACTCTCTCAGCCACGCCGACCATCTGAAGCTCAGTCATTCCGGGACGGATCTCTTTGATCACCTGCTGGGTTGCCAGCTCCGCGATCCGGTAGCCTTCCTTCAGGCAGTTGATTTCGTTCACGGACTTGATGGAACGAAGCTCTACCATCACGTGGTCAGCCCGCACGATCTCAGCTTCCGGGAATGCGGCTTTGATGCCTTCCATGATGACAACGGAGGTATCCAGATAGCTGGCCACACCGATGCGCAGCTTGGAACCCGTGATTCCTAATGCTTTGAATACATCGTGATAGGTATCAGCCTGAAGTTCGGGATAAGCGGGATCTGCGCCTTCCCGGTATTCTTTTAAGACGAAGATTTTATCGATTCTGGAGCGGTCCGCGGCGAATTCACGGCTCTCCGGCCCTACCATCAGCGCAGCCTCCCCTGCCGGATTGATCGCTACACCGCAGCGTTCAAACAGCGGCCAGAATCCGGAAAAATAACGCGCGTTGGCGTAATCGGATTCATTGGAATTCACAATCAGGGCATCCAGCCCTTCCCTTTGCAGGATCTGTCCCGCTTTCTTTGCTCTCTCTTTGTATTCCTCAACCGGAATACAGATACTTCCATGTTCTGCCATAGTTTTATCCTCCAATTTTTTTCGCTATGAGCACTTAGCAGCAACTTTTAAGCCGCTTTCGTGCGATGCATAATATTTTCTATATACACTGCCCTAAAGCTTTTGATATAGCTATTTCACTCAGTCACAACTATAACCGGGAGTCGTATAAAATGCCACTGTCCGCGGTTCCGCCCTGCCGTACTGTGCGACAACAGGCACGTCGCTCTCCATGAGAATCGCATACTGTTCCCCAAAGGCTGCCGTATGCGCACCAAAGTCTTTTTCCTCGTTAGTCCTCAGGCAGCGCACCCTCTCTGCTTCTACCGTAACCGGGATATTCCGGACCGGTTCCCGATCGGTATACAGAAGTGTAATGTTGATATGGGCATCCGCATTTCCCGTATTTGTAATGATAATGGATTCGTGCCCCGGGATACTGTTCACGCCTACCGGCGGCAGTTCCGCGTCGGGAAATACCCATACCTTCTGTCCATAACCCATGTTTCTCACCCTCATTTCTGTTTCTTAATTCGTTTATTTGACCGCAGCTGACGCTGCGTTTGTCCCTGCTTTTATCCATTCGGAAAGCGTTATTCATAGTAAAATATCTGCTGCATGTCGTGGTAAAATTCACTGTCAGGAGATATGGCGTATTTTATAAAACACGGTTTCGTATGCTTCCACCACTCCTGGGTGATGCTGTCCTCCTCCATCAGGGCCATATCCTTGTCATAATCGTCTCCGATATATTCAAAATAGGAAAATACACTGTCACCCTGTATAAAAATGGAGTAGTTCCTCAGGTTACACTTGTGGATGGTTTCCAGGACCCCCGGCCATGCGTTGGCATGAAGCTCGATATATTCCTGGATCTTTTCCGGCTTTAACTTCCCGATCTGACCGAATACCTGTCTGCGCATGCAATCTCTCCTTTTACGATCAATCCTTCTTGGAGAAAGAATCGATCAAAACAACAACGACCAGAATGATACCTTTTACTACCCACTGCCAGTATGTATTGATTCCCATCAGTACCATGATATTGGATATGACCTGCAGGAACAAAGCCCCGATCACGATACCGACCACGCGTCCCCGGCCTCCTGTCAGGGAGGTGCCGCCCAGTACACAGATGGTCATGACATCAAACAGCAGGTTATCGCCCAGCGTCACGTTTCCGGACTGGGTCTTGGATGTAAGCCCCAGAGCTCCGATGGAAGTCAGGACCCCGCACATAACGAATGCCAGGATCGCCACAAAGTTGACGTTCAGGCCGGACAGTTTGGAAGCTTCCTTGTTACCGCCCACCGCGAAGAAGCTGCGCCCGATGGCTGTATGCGCGGTAAACATATACAGGATAAAGGCCACGACGATCATCAGGATAACCGCATAAGGTACGATCCCCAGTTTCCCCAGAGCCATTTTGCCAAAGCTGTCGGGCAGGCCTGAGATGGGCAGGCCGTCGGAATAGATGTAGTTGACCCCTTTTAGCATATTCATGATAACCAGCGTCGCGATAAACGACGGCATTTTGCCGTATACCACAAGACAGCCGTTGATCACGCCCACTGCCGCGGACATGGCGACCACGATCAGGAAGGACACCCATATGGGCAATCCGTTATTTACCGTAAATCCGGCAAAGAAGATAGAGACCAGCCCGATGGTCGACGAGATGGACATATCCATCTCTCCGATCAGGATTACGAAGAATTCCCCCATGGCTATAATCGCTACAAAGGATGCCTGTCGCAGCACATTCATGATATTGTTCGTGGTGCGGAAGTTACTGTTGAAACAGCACAAGATAAACAGTGCGATAAATAGAAATAAAATCATCCAGTCGGTCAGCAGAGCTTTTGCGCCGCCGCTGTATTTTTTTGATTTTGTCTTATAATCATTCATTTATGCGTTCACTCCTAACAAATTATTGATGATGACTTCCTGTGTCTTTCTTTCACCTTCCACAACATCCATAATTGCGCCTTCGTACATGATGTAGATCCGGTTGCACAGCCCGATCAGTTCTTCCATTTCCGGGGATACCAGGATCACCGCTTTCTTCTGTTTCGTCAATTCATGTATCAGCTGGTAAATCTCAAATTTGGCGCCGATATCAATCCCGCGGGTAGGTTCATCCAGAAGAAAGATTTCCGTATCCCGCAGCAGCCATTTGGCAATTACGATTTTCTGCTGATTGCCGCCGGACAGTTTCTTTACGTTCTGCCACAGGGAATAATAGGCCAGATTCATCTTCTCGTTGATATCATAAGCAGCCTTAGACTCCGCCTCGTGATCCTGGAAGATCCCCATCTTCCGGAACAGTTTCATGGACGGAAGGGTCGTATTATCTTTGATATCGAACTTCATATTCAATCCCAGCGTCCGCCGCTCATCAGGCACCAGCCCCATACCGAAACGGATCGCCTGGAAAGGTTTGCGGCAGTGCACCGGTTTTCCTTTGACCAGCACTTCTCCGCTGACAATCTTATGATTTCCGAAGATCGCCTGTACCAGCTCGGTTTTTCCCGCTCCCAAAAGGCCCGCCAGTCCAACCACTTCGCCCTCCCGCACCTGCAGGCTGATATCCCGGAACGCCTTCGGCGCCGTTAGGTTTTTCACTTCCAGCAGCACTTCTCCCAGATCCTCATTGACCGGGGGATAGACATTGGCCAATTCCCTGCCGATGATCATCTTCACCAGCTGTCCGTTGTCGATGTCCTTCACCCTGCCGGAATTGATATAGCGGCCATCGCACAGAACCGTGTAGGAATCGCAGCATTCGAACACCTCGTTGAGCCGGTGGGATATGTAGACGATACCGATCCCTTTTTCCTTCAGCAGGCCGATGATTCGGAAAATATTTTCAATATCCTTTTCCTGCAGCACCGCCGTCAGCTCATCAAATATGATGATCGCAGGGTCATCCAACAGTGCTTTGGCCAGCTGGATGATCTGCCTCTCCGCCGTCCTTAAGTGCTTGACCGGGATATGCAGATTGATGTCGCACTGAAGAAAATCAAGCATCTCCTGCGCGCGGCGGTCCAGCCCTTTCCAATCGATCAGCCCGTGTTTCTTCTCATAACGTCCTACAAATATATTTTCTACGCCGCTCATGTCACTCATCAGGGTAAACTCCTGGTGAACGATAGCGATTCCTCTGTTTTGAGATTCTCTTACACTGTAGGATGGTATTTTGATCTGCTCGCCTTTGACGAACAGTTCCCCCTTGGTCATCCTGTTTTCACCGGTAATACACTTGGACAGTGTGGATTTTCCGGCTCCGTTTTCTCCGACCAGGGCGTGGCATTCTCCCGGCATCAGCGTGAAATTCACATCCGACAGCGCTTTCACGCCGGGGAACTCCATCGTACAGTTCCTGATCTCAATCAAGGGTGTTACATCCGTTTTCTTTTCGCCCATTTCGATAACTCCTTCCAAATTACAGCCATAACCACCCAAGGGCTTCCACGCCCGAACAGATAATTGCGTCATCCGGTGCCTCGGGATGTCTGATATTGTGAATCAGCCGTTTCAGTTCATGATAGGGGAACATGCAGCTGTTCACACCCGTCTCGTTCACCGGGTTGATATCAAAGAACATCTCTTTTACGATGTCGAAATCTTTTTCATTCAGATACAGGATTTCATCCAACAACTGTTCCTTCCTGTCCGGATCCTGCTCTGTTTCATAGGCCAGCGCCGCCAGCACCATATCGTAGATCACCGCATTCCTGCGCTCGGCATTTTCCCACCGGTCAAAATGGGTCAGCCAGGGATAGAGTTTTTCATTCCGGCTGGCTTCCTGCTGCAGCATATGGATCTTCGCCATCAGATTTTCATGGTTTGCTTTGGCCGCAAGGATCGCGGGAATGTCCTCCTGCGTCATCTTGTTCTTCTGGAACGGGAACGCTGTCGTATACAGTGGGATCTGGCTCTCGTGAATGGTGATCATATTTTTCATCACATACAGGATGGTTTCTCCCAATGCGCCGAAGTTCAGTTCACAGGCTCTTTGATAGAATTCTTCCTCATCCATCATGGAACCCCAGCCATAGTTGCCGTGGGCGAACAGGTGCATGAACAGGCCGTACCATTCAAACATGAATCCGTTAATCCCGTGCACGCCCATTTTCACACTGCCCTTGTGCTGCCGGATATCTGTCTCGATGACCTGTTCGTTGGTTTCATCCTCATAGCGGATCATATTGGACTGAAAGGTCCGGTACAGACGTCCCATGGTGGACGTGATGGAATTGGATTCCGTGTCCCTCGCCCAGATCCTGTCCCTGCCAAATGCTTCGCACCACTTCGGGAATTCGGTTTCCGGCACATACAGGCCCGGCGCCCAGAACAGCATGATATCCTTCGGCATGGAGTCCACACACTCTTTTAAGAATGCCGGATCTTTCTCCAGAGGCGGCTGTCTGAATGCCCGGATTCCGATCACAGCCTGCGGATTGATCTCCCGCACCGCGTCGTAGATTTTCTGCAGAAGCCACATGTTCGCTTTGTGCTTTGCCTCACCGGGGGAGCTGCTGATCGCGTGCCAGCGTTTCTTGCACTCGTCACATTCACAGTACCAGAAGCCTTCCTCACTCTCTTCCAGCGTATAGCCGTCGAATCCGAGTCTGGCGATCTGGCGCATGGATTCAATGATATAGTCCACAGTGCCCGGATAGCTTAGGCACAGCGAGTCAAAATCGTTCAGGAAACCGCTGGACTCAGGAGCTTTCATCCTGGCCTCCGGATGCTTGATGGAAAATGCCCCGTTATAGGAGTTCAGGCCCACATAGGCAAATATTTTGACCTCCAGCTTATGCGCCAGACGGATGAATTTGTCCATATAGGGTTCTTCCAGGTTCGGGTGGGTATACCGCACGGTCAGCCATCTGCGGTTCTCCGCATTCCATATCTTGATGGGTACATCGCGGAACACTGTCTCGGGATGGTCCGGCATATCAAAAGGCCAGTATCCGTACATCACGAGATTGAACTGGTTGATTTTATTGTCCAGACAGATATTCAGATACTGTACCCAGTCCTCATATCCCCACAGCTGGCTGTCGAAACCGAATCTGCCGTATCCTGCGTACCAGGAGAATGTCTGGGCAATGGCCCGCACCGGCAGGGACGGATAGTCGGTAATCCGGCACAACGGCAGCCGGTAAGCGCCGCCGCTCTCTTTTAACAGCATTTTCAGAGAAGTGACCGCGTTGATAAAGCCGGCTCTGTTTTCATACCTTAAGACTATCTCCTCTTCCCCGATGTCCAAATCGTAGCCCTGGGCCGCGAACAGCTCCGGCTGTTCCGTCTCCAGGCCATCCAGCGATAACACAATATGTACCGGCATCTCGCCGTCCCCGCTGCCTTCTCCAACAGCAGTTTTGATTTCTTTATAATTCCACAGACGAAGTTCTGTTATTTCCAGTAATTCATTCAGATCGAGATTCTTTTCCTCAGAGTTCAGACAGATTTTGGTAAATGGTTTTGTCGAGCCCTGTTTTTCTAGCAACCGTTTCGGCTCTGGTAACAAATTGATCATTTATCGAACCCCCTGTTTTATTTTTTATCCGTTTTGCTTATAAAAGCCGGCGGGCAAAAGAGTCCCGCCGTCTTTTATTTTTCAATTATACAGCCGATTTGAAAGAGTTTCGCTTGCGAAACTTTCTGCCGCTTTGATCAGCCAAGCCATCCCCAGTTCTTCCAGTCATAATCTGCGATGTTGGAAGGTGTGATCGCTTCCGGTTCCGGAAGGTCATAATTTTCCGGAAGGTCTTCTTTTAATACTAAAGTTTTATACATAGCGTCTGTAGCCTGATATCCCAGAACTACCGGGTCCTGCAGAACTTCCGCAAGCCATTTGTCATTGTTTTCGGAGATCCAGGTCAGCACATCGATATCACCGGCGATACCAATGAATTTTGTCTCGTCTCTGCCCTGTGCCACTGCCGCGTAGTAAGCACCAACCACTTCCGCATCGTTATGTCCGCATACGACATCGATCACAGATTCTCTTTGCAATACGTTCTCCATCAGCGTCTGGGCGGAATCCCTGTTGCCTGCGCCGGTGTCGCCTTCTTCAATAATCTTGGCATTCGGATATTTTTCCAGAACAGCAGTCTTAAAGCCGTCAAAACGGTCCTGAGATACCTGACCGGAGGTAGGACGGGAGATGAACAGGCATACCGGATCATCTTTTCCTAAAGTATCCAGATATTTTATCGCCTCTTCTCCTGCTTTCTTACCGAGCGCTTTCATGTCATGGCCCACGAAGGTCGACCATACCACGTCACTGTCAGAGCTGGGTTCCTGGGCATAATCACCGATTACAAACGGGATACCCTGGCCAACCAGTTCTTTCATGGTCGGGATCGCGGAGGACGCGTCGGCCGGGAACAGGATAATGCCATCGCTGCCCGCGCTTGCCATATTCTCCACATTGGTCAGCATCGTCTGGACATCAGATCTGGAATCCTCAAACGAAAATTCGAAGTTTACTCCGTACTCATCGCCATGATCCGCCATCCACTGGTTGCAGCCATCGATCACGCCCTGATACCAGGTATACGCGGTCAGCTCCATGATGGAGACACCGATCTTATAGGTCTGCTTTTCCCCTGCGCTGTCTGCTGCCGGAGCCTGTGATTCCGCCGGCTTCGCGGTATCCGCAGGTGCTGCAGGTGCCGCACTCTCTGCCGGAGCGTCTGCAGGTTTCTCAGAAGATCCACATGCTACCAGTCCCAGTGACATCGCTGCCACCATGAGTAATGCTAGTGCTTTTTTCATAAAATAAAACCCTCCTTTAAAATTTTATGATAAAATGAGCTGCCTCATTTACCATTCCCACTACCCAAAATACCGTTCTCTTTGTTTCCCTCTGTCCTATATTTTAGTTGCTTTCCGCGGTCCAGTCAATATTTTCACTTCATTTTCAATCGAATTTAATTTAAACGTTTCACTTTACATTTAAATACGGATATGCTATAGTGAAAAAAAGAGTTCCGCTGGCGAACGTTTCCATATTTAAAGGGAATCGGGGCCTGTAAGGTTAAAGGGAGGATGTCCATGGCTACGATAAAAGACGTGGCGAAACTGGCTGATGTTTCCATCGCCACCGTATCGAATTATCTGAATCATACCAAACCGGTCAGCAGGGAGGTTTCCCAAAGAATTAAGGAAGCTGTGGACGCCCTGCAGTATTCCCAGAATCTCTCAGCCAAAAGTCTGAAATCCAATTTTTACAATGATATCGGGGTAATCCTGCCAAATCTGAATGATTCGTATTATGTACAGATGTTTCAGGGTATCGAGAATACGTTCCAGAATACCGGCTATTATGTGAATCTGGCCTTTTCCTATGATATCCCGGATTATGAGCAGAATATCGTACGCAACTTTCTGAAGAAACAGATCTGCGGCCTGATCCTGGTCTCCTGTCAGCCTGACAATTGGAAATTTTACTATGATTATTTTACTTCCGACCAAAGACCGCTGGTCCTGATCGACCGGAACATCCACAGCCTGGATGCGAACTTTGTCTCTTTTGATAATTTCTCGATCATAAAATATATGACCACCTATCTGTTAGATTACGGGTACCGGAATATCTATCTGATGAGCGGCCCGCCCAAATTTGACTGCGAGGCCGACTGTATCAGCGGATTCCAGGAGGCACTCACGCAGAACGGTCCCAAGCCGGACCCGTCCTATCTGCTGAAAACCAATCTGAGCAAAGAGGACGCCTTCCGGAAAACAATCCAGCTGTTAAAAAAGCGGAAACCCGACGCCATCATCGCCACGTCGGAATCCATCGCCACAGGGATCATCGAGGCGTTTACGATCCTCGGATACCGCACCGAAGACATCCCTGTGATTACGCTGGGAGAAGAGCATTGGAATCTTTACACCCATTCCATGACAAATGCTTCCGCCGCCAGGCCTGCCATCAAGCTGGGACAGACCGCGTCCAACCTGCTGCTGGAGCAGCTCAAATCTCCTTCCACCAAAGAAAATGAAAAGATTATCCTTCGGGACACATCTCTGAATAAGCCCATGTCTCTTGTCCGAACGGTCACTGTCACGGACAAATCGGACAAAAAAAGCGAACCGCAGAAAACGGTCCGCATTCTTATGATGGATACTCCCCAGGTTCACTCTCTCCAGGGGTTAATCCGCAACTTTGAAAACAGGACCAATATCCACGCGGATATCACGATCCTGCCCCATCATTATATGTATGATAAGATATTGGAAAACCACAGCCATGCATCCGCAGAGGAAGACCCCTACGATGTGTTTATGTATGATATTCCCTGGCTGCCGGCTCTGGCCTCCGGCCATATTCTGGAAGATATCACCCAGCAGCTCAAATCCATCGACCTGAATATCTTCCTGCCAGGCTGCCTGAAGTATTACAGCAATTACAACCAGCACTATTACGGGATTCCGTTTATGTACGCGCCGCAGATCTTTTATTATAGAAAAGATTTGTTTGAAGATCCCGATTTAAAGGCAGCTTATGAAAAACAGAACAATATCACGCTCCGCCCGCCGCTTACCTTGAAGGAGTTTAATACGATCGCCGATTTTTTTACCAATAAATCAGACCGCATTGATTACGGGATCTCCGTACCCGCTGCTTACGATGAGTGCCTCGCCCCGGAGATCTATATGCGGCTTAGGGCCTATAACGGGAAGCTCTTTGATTCGGACGGCAAAGTAACGTTTGATTCCGCCCAGTCTCTGAAAGCTTACATCCATTTCGTGCGTTCTGTCAAAGCGGCCAAGCCCAATTACCGGGAAGCCACGGACGACAGTATCGTACAGGAATTCCTTCAGGGTGAGACGGCCATGCTGATCACCTACCCATCCTTCCTGACCGACATCGTGGATCTGCGCCGGAGCAGCCTGGTTGGTTCCATCGGCTACCACCATATACCCGGGCACTGTCCCCTCTTAGGCGGCTGGAGCATGGGAATCAGTGCGGTCTCCCGGCATAAGCAGGAAGCCTTTGAATTCCTGAAATGGACCTGTGATGAACAGGTGGCCAACTACCTGACCCTGTTGGGGGGCCAGTCGGCGATCACTTCCACTTATACGAATGATGAGCTGGTCAAGCTCTATCCCTGGCTTCCGCTCTATCATTCCACCTACACCTACTGCAAGCCTCCCATACCGCCCCGCTTAAAAAGCAGGCGGACCGTATCCCAGAACGAGATCGATTCTATTGTCTGCAAATGGATCTATGAACTGCTGGATGACAAGCTGGAAGTGCAGGACGCGATCACGAATACACACCGGGAGCTCAATGAACTTTGTACAAGATGACCGATACCGTTCATAAAACCAGCCGGAAGGCGCCGCAAAATGACGCTGCCAGCATTCTGTTGTATACACCGCACGTGTCTATACAGGGGATCTGGCGGTAAAACGTATTTTGCGGCGCCTTTCTTTTGTTTTTACCGCTCTTACTCCTCTGGGTCCCGGCCGCTTTTGTCCATCTCAAAAGTTTTTCTTCCCAGCCGCACTTCTTCCATAATTTCCGTCATGTCCTCCGGCAGATATTCAAACAGGTAGTTCCTGCTGCCCTTATATTTATTATGAATGACGCTTCGGATCTGCTCGTTAATCAGTTCGATTTCTTCCTTTAATCCCTGGGCCGACAGCCTTCTTGCCCCCTGCCCCAGAATAATCACCTGCTCCGTGGCATCGGATGTGGCCACCGTGACGTTATACCTGCGTCCGATCCGGTGAACCGTCTTCTCGATATACTGATCTGCGGTCTCCGCCTCTTTTGTATATACCACATGGATGTTGTGGTACCTGGATATTTCTCCCTGACCGCCTTCCACCTTATAGGCATCGAACACCAGTATCAACGTGTTTTTCAGAAATCCCTGATAGTTGCACAGAATATCCATAAGCTTATTCCTGGCGCTCCCGATGTTGACCTTTGCCAGTTCCTTCAGGTCATCCCAGGCAAATATAATATTGTAGCCGTCTACCAGCAGATATTCTTCCTCCGGACGGTTCTGCTTTATACTCCTTCCGCTGCCGGGCCTCTCCCCATGCCCGGCACTTCTTCCTGCCCGCTCCTCATGTTCAGCACCTCTGCCTTTTTGAATTCTTCCCGAGGTTCTGGCCCATCCGGGTGATTCTCTCTTTCCTGTCCCATAAGTCCGGGCAAAGATTTCTTCCAGCTCTTTTTCGTCCGCCTGCGGGGAAGCTTTGCTCGAGCCGGTATTCGCAGATGTGCCCGGTTCCATTTCCTTTTGCTCCCTGCCGGAGACAAATCCGCTCTCCACGTGCATAAAGTCCCGGACCCGGTCCCAACTGACAGCAAACCCCGCCCCGTGGGAACAAAATACGGAACCGGTGGGATGATCCAGATCCTTCTCCGAATCATAGCCGATGGAATCGATCACCTCTCCGGCGTTATGGCAGGGCTCATACCCCTTTAACGTGCAGGACAGCCTCCCCCGTCCGCTGGTGTAGGCAGTCACCTGGGTCTGGTAATCCCTCATGGTAACCACCGGACAGCTTCCGGTCAGAATGGACATGTCCCCATCCGTCTCCGGGCCCGAAAACGTTCCGCACATCTTCGGGATATCGGACAAAGCCCTTCCCACCTTCTCGGACGGGACCTCCAGACGGTACTCGTAGACCGGCTCCAACAGCACACAATCGGCCGTTTTCAATCCCTGACGCACCGCCCGGTAGGTCGCCTGCCGGAAGTCGCCTCCCTCGGTATGCTTTTGGTGGGCCCGGCCCGCAGTCAGTGTAATCTTCATATCCGTGATCAAAGAACCGGTCAGGACGCCGATATGCTCCTTTTCCTCCAGATGTGTCAGGATCAGCCGCTGCCAGTTTCTGTCCAGTACATCCTCACTGCAGGCCGTATCAAAGACAAGGCCGTTGCCTGGTTCTCCCGGCTCCAGCAAAAGGTGCACCTCCGCGTAATGGCGCAGCGGTTCAAAATGCCCCACGCCTTCCGCCGGGCTTTGGATCGTCTCTTTATAAACGATACTCCCGGACCCGAATTCCACATCCACGCCGAACCGTTCCCGGATCATGCTCTTTAAGATCTCAATCTGTACCTCACCCATCACCTGGGCATGGATCTCGCCTGCGGACTCCACCCATACCATATTAAGCTCCGGTATCTCTTCCTCCAGCATCTTAAGCTTCAGAAACACCATATGCACATCGCACTCCGGCGGCAGCTGGATCTGATAGGTCAACACCGGTTCCAGGACCGGAACCTTCCCCTGCGTCTCTATACCCAGTCCTTCCCCGGAAACCGTCTTTGTCAGGCCAGTGACCGCGCACACGGTCCCGGCCGTAACCTCCTGTACCGCCCGGTACTGGGGACCGGAATAGATGCGGATCTGATCCACCTTCTCTTCCCAGATCCCGTCTTTGCGGCCGTTGTCTTCTGCCTGTGTGTGATCATGGCCGCTGATGCCTCCTGTGTCATGCCGGTTCGTCAGCAACGTTTTCACCTTCAGGCTCCCGCCCGTGATCTTCATATGCGTCAGCCTGTTTCCCTGATCGTCCCGGGCGATCTTGTAGATTCTGGCACCGAATTCCTCCCCATACCGGGGACAGAGGCAATGATGTTCCAATCCCTCCAGGAGTTCTTCCACCCCTTCCATTTTGAGAGCAGATCCATAATAACAGGGGAAAACCTTTCGATTACGGATCAGGCTTCTGATATCATCCTGCCTTATCTCCCCCGTTTCCAGGTAGGTCTCCAGCAGTTTTTCCTCGCACATGGCCAGATTTTCCAGGAAAACAGCTCTGTCCTGATCTTTTCCGAAATACATGCACCTATCATCCAGCTTTTTGCAAAGTTCCCGTTGTAATTCCTGCCGGTCAGTCCCCGGCTGATCCATTTTATTGATCCAGAGAAATATCGGTATCCGGTAGCGTTTCAACAGCCGCCACAGGGTAACCACATGCCCCTGCACACCGTCCGCCCCGCTGATGACCAGCACCGCGTAATCAAGCACCTGCAGTGTCCGCTCCATCTCCGCCGAAAAATCCACATGTCCGGGGGTATCCAAAAGTGTGACACAGGTGTCACCCAGCATGAATTCCGCCTGTTTGGAAAAAATAGTAATCCCTCTGGCCCGTTCCAACGCAAAGGTATCCAGAAACGCGTCCTGGTGATCCACCCTGCCAAACTTGCGGATGCTGCCGGTCAGATACAGAATACTCTCCGCCAGCGTGGTCTTGCCTGCGTCCACGTGGGCCAGCAGCCCGGCACATATATGTTTTTCAGCTTGCTTCCCAGTTGTGTTATCCATCGAAAATGCCCCTTTCTTTGGCCAGTCTTTTCATTATTGTACTATGAAGCCCGGGGCTGATGAATCAGAGCCGTTCCCAGCCGAAGGAGCATCCGGATTATATTTGCGCAGGGCTTCTTCTGAGAGGAATTGACTGGCATTCTCCTTTGTAACCTTAGCATAGGGGAGATAAATATATTTATCGTTCTCAAATTCGATCTCTTCCATTCCTTCCCCCAACACCAGGGCAACCGCCAACTTTGCCATTGCCGCCGCCTGTCCCTCTTTATCGTTATATACAGTTCCGGATAGCTTTGCATCAAGGACTGCTTCCAGTCCCACCTCCGTGCCGTCGATTCCAAAAAACACAGGATAGGCAGACTCCGTTAAATTAGTTTTCTCATAGGCATCAATGGCCCCAAGAGCCATATCATCGTTATTCGCCAGGACAAGTTCTATCTTATTCTGAAACTGGCCCAGCATTTGTTCCATTCTGTTCTGTGCCTGTGCCCGATTCCAATTTGCAATCCCGTAACCTAATTTTTCCAGTACGATCCCGCTGTTTTTTAAGGTTTCCACCGCATTTTCCGTACGGATAATAGCATCCTGATGACCAGGCTCCCCTTCCAGTACCACATATTGGATCTTCCCGTCCCTGTTACGGTCGATCTGACTGTTTGACAAAATCGCGTCGGCCGCCAGTTCCCCCTGCATGACGCCGGATTGTTTTGCGTCCGCTCCCACATAATAGAGCCCGTCCCACTGCATCATATCCTCTTTGACCGGCTCCCTGTTAAAAAATATAATCGGTACATCGTGATTCCTGGCAATATCAATAATATCCGACGGATCTGCCCGTTCTACCAGATTCACACAGAGAACATTACAGCCCGCGTCGATCAGTTCCTTTACCTGATCATTCTGAGTCCGCTGTGACCCTGCCGCATCCCGGATCGTCACCGGCGTCATGGGTTTATCACTTCCGGAAGTATCGAGCTGCTCTTTAAAGCAGGTAAGCAATTCATTGAGGAATGTATCACTTTGATTGTAGTATGTCACACCCACATGGATCTGATCAGGCGGGGCCGTCTGCTGCCTTGCGCAGGCGCATAAAGAACACATACTGATACAAAAGATGGTACCTGTAATCCAAAATTTTATAGATTTCATTCCATACCTCTGCTTTTCCTCCCATTCATCAAAACAGCTGCTATTGACTCATGGTAAATATGATTTCCTGATTTTCTTTTGAAAACAGCGTCTCCCTTCGCAGTACCGTATGGGAAACTGTTTCGCCCTGCACTTTATGAAAATGACGCTTGAGGCTTTCTGCCGTCTTAGTCAGGCTTTGATAACCCACATTAAATTCATCGGGCACCACCAGACACTTCACGTGATCCGTGTCCAGATAATAGACCGCTTCCGTGGAACGGCCGATTCCATACACGACCGCTCCATGCAGATTATTGGCCGCAGATTCTTCCCCGGCTGCTGTCAGGCTGTCATCATCCAGCGCAACCACAAAATTGACCTCAGGCTGGGCTGCCAGGGAATTCTCTTTTTCTTCCCCGGAATGACCGGAAACGTTCCAGATAATCTCAGCTTTGGTATCTGCGAGTCTGTCCCGGAATCCCTTCTCCCGGTTAATCGCTGCCTCCGAATCATTGGTTTCTGAGAGAATCCCTATAGTTTTTCCATCTACCTTACCGTTATAGTCAGCCAGCAATTCCTCCGCCAGCACAGTGCCCATGGCATAATGGTCCGGTTCCGTGACAGGAAGCTTAGTGAGCGTCCTGTCTTTTGACGCCGTGGACTCCACAAGCATAACCGGGACCCTTTTTTCGAATTTTTTTAACATTTCCTCCGCCCCGGTCTCCGGCACAGGCTGCACGATCACCGCATCCGCCCCATTGTCTATCTCCCATTCGATGAGGCTCTTCTCCTCCTCAACGGTCAGCGTCTCCCCTGTATTGACAATAAACACTTCGATTCCCTGATCTTCCGCCGCCATTTTCAAACCATATTTAAATGCGGACCACTGCGCATCATCCGAATTCCGGACAACCACAGACACCTTAACCAGGTCTTGTCCGTTTTTCCCCTGCAGCATCAGGAGAAGCGCCGCAAGAACCATTAACGCTAAAAATGCTTCCAGCAGAATTACTACTTTTTTTCCAGTCTCCATCTTCTATTTACCCTGTATTTTCTTGTCAATCATTTCTTCTCTGCTAAACATATTACCCTTTTCCAGTATCTTTCTGTTTTCTTCCGTATAGGGAACCGCCGGGATGCAGACTGAAACCGTGGTACCTTTATCCGGCTCGCTTTCCACTATAAGTCCATACTCTTTGCCAAAGACAATCTGGATACGATTATTGACATTCACGAGACCGACGCCTGAGCCGTGTTTATGAACCCGGTTACTGTCCGTTAACAGGAGGCTTACTTCTTCCCTGGACATTCCCATTCCATTATCCGTCACCGATAAGATGATCTTATCCTCTTCCTGCCAGCCAGTCACCGTGATCTCGCCGCAATCATCCGTGCTGTTTACTCCATAATTTATCGCATTTTCCAGGATCGGCTGTAAAATCAGTTTTACAGTGCAATACGAACAGATCGCTGGATCTACTTGAAATACAATGGAAAAAGCATTTTTATACCGGATCTTCTGTATGTTCATATAGCTTTGTGCATGCTGCAGCTCATCGCTCACACTGATTATGGTGCGGCCTTTGGAAAGGCTGATCCGGAAAAGCTTCGCCAGCTGGGAAATCATAAATACGGCATCGTCGTTTCGCTCTCCCTCCACCATCCACGTAATCGATTCCAGGGCGTTATACAAAAAGTGGGGATTAATCTGACTCTGCAGCGCATCCAGTTCACTTTTTCTTCTTTCATTCTGTTCCAGAATGATCTCCCTCATAAGAGTATCGATCTGCTCATAGGATCTTTGTATGGATTGGGCCAGATGTCTGATTTCCTGGGAACCACCGATGTAAATCTCCGGCTTTTCTCCCGCTTCGTATTCCATAACGGAATGGTTCAATTTCAAAATGGGATCGGAAATCTTGACAGACACAAGGCGGTTGATGATCACAAGCATCAGCGCCATAAAAAACATGAGACCGGCAATAAAATACCGGATATTGACCATGCCATGGGTAAATGCGGAATAGGGAATCACTCCAACCAGCTTCCACCCGGTATAACTGATCGTATTGACTATCACCTTACGATGTTCTCCCTCAAACACCTCATCATAGATGCCATCCTTGTATTTAGCTGCGGCCTTACTGTTTTCACTGCTGATACCGTCGCTGATCTGGATCTGACGCATGTGGTAAATGATTTCTCCGTTGCTGTCACACAGATAGTAGTACTGTCCGTTATTCAACGTATTGATCTGTTTCATCATCCGTGAAATATTGGAATAATCCATATCCACAAGGAGAACCCCCAGCTGAGAATCCCCGTTATTCGTCAGCTCGACAACACGGCTTAAGGAGATCACCCAGTAATACCGGAACGAGGCATCATTAAACAGATTTTGAATATGAGGTGTGGAAAAATGCATATTTTCCATCTCGGCCCGGGCCTGTATGTACCAGTCCTGGCTGGTGACATTGGGGTCCTCTTTCTGCGATGCGACCGGTTCTGCCGCCAGCAGACTTCCATAGTTATTGTAAATGGCAATGCTCCGCAGATTATCTCTGTTCGCTTCATACAGGAGATTCATCCCGCGTTGGATATCATTGTCTTTGTTTGAAATATCATTTTCCTTGATTACGTTATAATACACCGCATCCGATATCTGCCGCATACTGAGCAGATAATCTTCCAGGTTTTCCCCGGCCTGCTCCATCAGCTTCTGGCTGCTCTGTATGATTTCCTGCCGGGATGAGGCGGAGAACCGGATGTACATTGCGATTCCCACAATCAGCATGGTCGAAATGGCAATCATGGAAAACGCAAACATAATCGTAGACTGTATTCCTCTGGGATTTACCCTTTTCCAGTGCCTGAAATACTTATTTTTCACTCTTTCGTATGCTCCGTCCTGTATTTTGAAGGCGATACGCCAAACCGCCTTTTAAATACATAGCTGAAATAATTTGGATCCGTATAGCCCACGTTTCTTGCTATAATATAACTTTTTTCATTTGTCTCGATCAGCAGGCGGGATGCCTGATCCGTCCGGTAATCCGTCAGATAGCCGATAAACGAATTCCCTGTTTCTTTTTTAAAAATAGTCGAAAAGTAAGAATTCGATACGCCCAAAACCTCACAGATACTGTCCAGAGAGAGATCCTCATCCGAATAGTTGACGCGGACATATTCCTCGGCCTTAGACACAAAAGATTTTGTCGATCTGCTACGGGCGCTGATTAATTTTTCATGGAAAGTAAGACCAATATCAATAAGCCATTTTCGCAGCGCATTGGGTTCCAGGTCAAGAAGGCTATTATACAGCTTTCTCATATCTTCCGTAAATTCTTCGATCACGATATCGTTATTTATGCAGAACTTATACAATTCGCTGATTAATTCCATAATGGCTATATGATGCTGCTGCAAAGATTTTGAAGAAAATAATATATGGTCCAGGTACTTATTGACTGCTTCGATAATATCCGGCGCAGAATTCAGACGAATGTTCTTAAACAAATTTGATAATTCCGTATCATTGCTTAACCCGGATTTACTGATCTCCTGCGGCGCTATCTCTTTGAAATTAATCGCCCTGGAGGTACCATAGATCACCCGGTAGGAGACAGCCTCTCTTGCATCGGTATATGATTGTGACAATTCAAGAATATCTTCACAGACCTGGCCGATCCCCACCGTAACGACAGCCCCAATGATGCGATAGGCATATTTGCAAAACCGGTCGCATTCATCGGTCAATTCCGAGATTTCCGTTTCATTTTTGAGCTGTACAATCAAAACCGTATTCCCCAGATAGGAAAAAGATTTTGCCTGCCACTTTTCCCCCAGACGTTCCTCCGCCTGTTTCTGTACGGACATCGATAAGAGCAGCGGATTCATCTCCTTTGGGATCTGGCTTGGTGACGCATAAATAACAAGGCAGCAGAAGAAAGGTCCCGGAAAAGAAATCTGGTAATTGGAGAGATAATCGGATACTTCATCCTCATGGATTCTTCCTTCGATCAGAGTGGAATAGAAGTTTGCCTGCAGAAGCGGCAGGGACTCCATATAATACTTTTGCAGTATCTCCACATTTCTTTTTTCACTTATTTCCTGATCCAGCTTGATCTTCACCTGTGTAAACACATTCACCAGTTCCGCAGAATTAACCGGCTTCAAGATATACTCTTCGATTTCCAGGTGGATCGCCTCTTTGGCATATTCGAACTCATCAAACCCGGTAAATATCAAAATCTTGGTGGTCGGATAGTCCGTCTTAATATGTTGGGACAATTCCAAACCATCCATATACGGCATTTTGATATCCGTCATAACCACATCCGGCTGAAATTCCTCCACCATCTCCAGTGCCTTGACACCATTGTTGGCATACCCCACCACGGAAAAGCCCAGCCCTTCCCAATTGATTTTCTTCATGATGACCTGTATTACTTCTTCCTCATCATCCACCAAAAGTACCGTATATGCAGCCATATCTTCCCCCCATTGTTTTCCGGCCTGTTGTGAATTATTATAACAAATGCCCTAATAAATGTAAATGCAGGCACTCCTTTTTCACGAGCTATGGGGGGTGGGGGTTTTTAGGTCCGGGGTGAGCGGGATGGGGGGCGGCCTTTCGGAACCGGGCGGCAAATCCCGCAGGGCCAAATCACTTCGGCCGGACCTAAGAACGGGTAACTCCGAAGGCGGGAGAACCTCTTATTGGCAGGGCCTGGAACAAACTCGCCACAATACGGCTCGGACAGTGTTCCAGGCCCTGCGAGGTTCTCCCACCTTCTGCGTAACCCGTTCTAAGGCCCGGTCTCAAGTGATTTGGCCCTGCGGGATTTGCCGCCCGGTTCCGAAAGGCCGCCCCCCATCCCGCTCACCCCTGCTTTAAAAAAAGCGGTTTGTGTTCAGACTGGTATGTGTTATTATATGCTGTTTCTTGATTGTTTTGTTGGTGATGTGTTATGGGATCGTTGCTTATTTGATTTGGAATCGTTTGGGATGGACTGTGTTTCTAGTTCAGCCGGTTTTCGTAGACTTTATAATGTATTTAAAGGCACCAAAGGGGGGCGGCTTGGAGCTGGGAGAGTTTCGGGGACGGGAGCGGATCGCTTGTGGCCGGGGCTTCGAATGGGGTACGTCAGATGGGTGAAATCTCACGGGCTCCGGGACGCCTCTTTCCCGGGTTTGGGTGGGACCGCCCTTAAGGCTGGGGACAGCAGGCGGTATCCGGGGACTCTCCCGACGGCCGGGTTCTTTTGTGTCTCCTGGGGAGCGCATAGGGCGGCTGAGCATCCGCTTAGTGAAATCGGAAAGCCAGGTTCAGGATGACCGGCGGACTTCACGTCCGACGGGCAAGAGCCTCTGAACCGGGAACACATCCTGTGTTCCTGGTGAATAGGCTCGGTTCCTGAACCTGGCTTTTCGATTTCACTTAGCGGATGCCAGCGCAAGCCCTAAGCGCTCCCCAGGAGACACAAAAGAACCCGGCCGCCGGGAGCGTCCCCGGATACCGCCTGCTGTCCCCAGCCTTAAGGGCGGTCCCACCCAAACCCGGGAAAGAGGCGTCCCGGAGTCTGCGAGGTTTCATCCATCTGACGTACCCCATTCGGAGCCCCGGCCACAAGCGATCCGCTCCCGTCCCTTTCCAGGCTCCAGGCTCCAGACTCCAGGCTCCCGCCGCCTAAGCAGTCACAAACGATAAACATTATTTTTTCTGAACATATTTTAGACAGTCAAGTGTTACTGCTACTATGATGATGATACCTTCAAAAACAAACTGCAGGTTGGTGTCGATACCGAGGATGGTAAGGGAATAGGTGAGGGCGGTGAAAATCAGCACACCGACGACCACACCGGATATCTTGCCGATACCACCGGTGAAAGACACGCCGCCTACTACGCAGGCTGCGATCGCATCCATCTCCCAGCCCTGACCATAGGCGGCAGATCCGGAACCAACCATTCTGGCACATTCCAGCCAGGCGCCGAACCCGTAGAGGATACCTGCCAGAATGAACGCTCCCACTGTTACACGGAATACCGAGATACCGGAAACGGCTGCCGCCTCCGGGTTTCCTCCAACCGCATACAGATTTTTACCAAAGGTTGTTTTGTTCCAAATGAACCATATAATGATAATTGCCGCTACTGCCCATAGGATAATCGTGGGGAAATTGTTTAGTTTCGGAATAATCATGCTGGGAATGGTCGGTTCTATAGCGCCGAAGGACACGCCTTTGGTCGCGTAGGTTACCAGTCCAAATATGACCAGCATATTTGCCATGGTTGATATGAAGGGATGCATTTTAAATTTTGCAGTAAAGAAACCTGCAATTGCGGTGAAGCAGGTACATAAAAGTGTACACATGATCAGTGCGAATATCACTCTTACACCGATGGGCATCCCTGTGAAATCAAAAATATGTCCAAACACTCCTCCTGTATTAATGCCCTGATGCATAATAATCGTTGCTGTTGTCATACCCATACCAATCATTCGGCCAATGGAAAGGTCCGTGCCGGTCAGGAGGATCAGACCCGCTACACCAAGCGCCAGAAACATCCGCGGCGAAGCCTGCTGGAGAATATTTAATACATTGTTATAAGTAAGAAGTGGTGAATTTTTCACCGCCGGCGTAATAATACACAGCATGATAAAAATCAGGATAATAGCAATATATAAGCCATTCTGCAGAAGAAATGTTCTGCGGTTGAAGACATATTTGTAATTTTCCCATTTTTGTGCTCTTGACTCCATAAAGGTGAATTTTGACATCCGGAGCAGGTCGATCAGATGATATTTGTAGTTATAAGCCGCATGTCTTCTGTCCTTTATCTGCTGAAGATCTTTATCCAGTTTCATCTTCGCGTCGAACAGCCGGTTCTTATAGACATACTTTTCATCTTTTAATTCTTTATGGTCGGTAATTTTGGATACAATTTCCTGATGCTCTTTTTGCAGTTCCTCAAGCATCTTGCGGTATTGTTCCTTGGCGCATGCTTTTTCCTGCTCGCAGCTTGCTTTTACCGGCTGATAATATTCCTGGTCGAAATGTGCCTTGAGATAAGCCTCCGCATCTGCTATTAATTTTGAGATTTCGTCTTTGTTTTTTTCTTTTATTTCTTTTGCTTTGTTCAGGACGTCCTGGACTTCGGCAATCTTGGCATCCCTTTCTTCTTTGGTAAGGTTACGATCCCTCTTTATCCCGTCAATTTGGTTTTGACAAGAGAGAACCTTGTCTATGCCATCCACTCTGAGGCTGTCAATCTTTTCCTGAATCGCGCCCACATAAGCCTCGATTGGCTGACGCAGCTGCATTTCCTGGTCAGCCGTTAGAATTTTACTGTTTTCTTTCGCCATATCTATCGCTCCCCCATATTATTATAGGTATTTTGCACTGAGCCTTAGAAGCTCCTCCTGATCTGTCTCTTTGGTATTCACAATTCCGGAAAGGCGTCCATTTGACATTACACCTATACGATTCGTAATTCCCAGAATTTCCGGCATTTCAGATGAAACAACTATAACCGTCTTTCCCTGCTTCGCCATATTAATAATCAAATCATATATTTCGTATTTCGCACCAACATCGATTCCTCTTGTCGGTTCGTCCATCATAAAAATCTGGGGGGCCCGCTCCAGCCATTTGCCAAAAATAACTTTCTGCTGATTGCCTCCCGAAAGGCTCGACATCATATCTTCCGGACCCATACATTTCGTATGCATGGTTTTAATTTCCTTTCCGGTTGCCTTTATCATTTTTGCATCAGAAAGCGCGAATCCGGACTTGTATTGTTCCAGATTTGCGATCGTGGTATTGAATGTAATATTGCCCTTCAGGAAAAGCCCGTTGGCCTTACGCTCCTCGGTAATCATGGCAAACCCGTGTTCCATCGCTTCCTTTGCATTGCTAAAGTTCATCAGACGGTTATTCAGGTAGACACGTCCCGCCGCTCTGGTACGGACACCAAAGATCGTCTCCAAAAGCTCTGTCCGTCCTGCTCCAACCAGACCGTACAGCCCGAATATTTCTCCTTCCCTCACATCGAAGGAAATATCCTGTAAATGAGGCTCAAACTTAGTGGACAGATTCTGCACAGAAAAAATCACATCTTTAGGTGTATTGTCCACCGGAGGAAAGCGGTTTTCAAGGGAACGTCCAACCATGGCCGCGATCAGCTCATTCATGTTCGTATCCCTGGTACTCTTTGTCATGACGAGATTCCCGTCCCGGAGCACCGATATCTCATCACAAATTTCAAATACTTCATCCATTTTATGAGAAATATAGATCAGGGAGATCCCCTGTTCTTTTAGCATTCTCATCATCTCAAAAAGTTTATCCACCTCCTGTACCGTCAGGGAGGAGGTCGGCTCGTCAAGAACAATCACTTTGGAATTATAGGATATCGCTTTGGCGATTTCACACATCTGCCTCTGCGATACAGACATGTTCCGCATGGGCTGAGTGACATTAACAGTCATGCCCAGTTTCCGAAACAGCTCAGAGGCTTCCTTTTTCATCCTGCCTTCATCCACTATACCCATGGAATTCACCGGATAACGTCCGAGGAACAGATTATCAATTACATTTCTTTCCAGACATTGATTCAATTCCTGGTGAACCATCGCAATACCGTTTTCAAGGGCATCTTTTGGCCCGGAAAAACTTACTTCCTTTCCCTCAAGGAAGATTTTGCCCTCATCCTTTTGATAGGTACCAAAAAGACACTTCATCATCGTCGACTTACCGGCACCATTTTCCCCCATAAGACCCATGACAGTTCCGCGTTTCACATCCAGACTGATATGATCCAGGACTCTATTCCTGCCAAAGGACTTACTCATGCCGTTGATCGATAAGACAATATCAGCTTTCTTATCTTCCATACTTTTACTTGTATGATGTTTTCAACGAAATACATCATATTCCTTTCTTTATAATATCGTGGTTACATGTATCCCGCTGTTAGCGGAATTTATTTTTTTCTGTTCATAGAGTTTGAAAAAGACACCTGCAGAGAGCTGAATGGATTTTAAATAAGGTGTTAGGGAGAATACTATTCTCCCTAACAGCCCATCCATTCTGTTTTAACAGCTATTATTGACTAAGCAAAGATGTATAAGAGGCCGCATTATCTGTCTTAACCATATTAATGGCAAATGCATCATACTGGCCTGGATTTCCGAGACGGTTTGTGATATTGGACTCTGTCTGTCCATCACCGCCGATGTAATCAACCTCAAGATTCAACAGATCGTCATAGTTCTGAAGAAGCGGCTGATATGTGGAACTTAAGAAGTTATCAGCGGCATTGTAAATATCCAGCCATACCTTCTTAGAAGGATGCGCGCTTGCGTCAAGCTGTTTGGATACAGGCTCATATACCTTTGTGGAATCAGAAAAATCCTGGTAATTATCACTGGTAACCGCCACATTCAACGCGTAATAGGAACGTTCCGCCTCTTTGTACACATATACGTCTGAAGACAGGACATTGCCCGCCTCGTCCGCAGTGCCAATACCGGTATCAATATCAACTCCGTCAAGAGCATTCCTAAGAACACGAAGAGTCAAATATGCCTGTACATCCGCGTGCTGGCTGATTGTTCCGCCATAGCCTTCCGCGATCGCTGCCACCGCATCGTTGTTGGCATCATAACCAAAGGTAGGAACCTTGTTATCCTTTGACCATGCATTGAACATAGACATTCCCATACCATCGTTATTGGAAACGACTACATCAATCTGATCGCCAAAAGAAGAGGACCAGGTACCAATCGTATTTCCTGCTGTAGCCGCATCCCAGGTTGCACCTGCAGAGTTTTTCATTTCCTGGGAAGCAAGCTCGCGGACAACATAAGTTTTCCCGCCCACCTCAAGGCTTCCGTCCTGTACTGCAGCTGCTGAACCATCTGTGTTTGTACCGATCGGCTCACTATTGACATTTCCGTCTTTGTCGACCCCTGTGCCAAGGGCTTTACGGACACCCCTTGTACGCGCGATGGAATCATTATGGCCGATGTCACCGATCGCCAGCACATAGCCAATGGTTCCATCTCCATTGCGGTCGATCTTGTCGATATTTTTCTCAATATAATCTTTGACCATTGTCCCCTGAAGTTCAGCGCCCTGATTTGCATCAAAGCCTACATAATATGTATTGTCATTGAAGGTCAAAGCTGCCATATCGAGTTCCCCGGTAGAGCTGTTGGACGGCTGACGGTTAAACCACACCAGGGGTTTGTCCTTGTTTGCCACCTCTGCCCCGGAATCCGCCGGCTTCGACTGATCCGTCTGATCTGACTGCTCCGTCTGTTCCGGCTGTTTGGATGTGTCCGCCTCACCCGACGAAGAATTGTCTGAACCGCACGCGGTCATGGAAAAGGTAAGCAGTGCCGCCATCATCATTAAAACCACTTTTTTCTTCATAAACTTTTTCTCCCTTTCTACACTCTTTGTTCATGTGTTTTGTTGATGTTTCCAGTATATTCAATTCAGATCAAAGAAAACATAGAATATTTTTTGCTTTCCATTGAAATTTTTAAGATACTATTGGTCATATATAGCAAAACAAAAAGTAATTTTCCGTTTTTTTGCGTCTAATGTCCTAAACCCGGAGGAGGGAAGCGGAGTGGTTCCTCCGCTGACTGACGACAACGCGGCAGATGACAAAACAGGCAGTGCTGATACTATGGTTTCTGGCCGGATGGAGCACTAGCATTTCTGCAAAAAAATAGACGCTGCCGGGTTTTATCTGTGAATCTATACCCGGCAGCATCTGAATTTTTGTATCCGCTCTACTTCTCCAGTTCAAAACGCAGCGGTCATACGTCCGCTGCGTTTCTCTAATAAAATGATTCTATGCTTATATTCCAAACTCTTCAAACAGGGTCTGCTGATACTGCTTATCTATGGAGGCACGAATGATGTCTTCCGTTCTTCCGGCCTCAGCCAACTTCGCATTGAGTGCATTTACTCTGTCTTGTCCTTGTTCAACCCCTTTTTCAATGCCTTTTTCAATGCCCTTCTCAATCCCATCTTCCATCAGCATCTGCCCTAATCTTGTCATAGCCATAACCTCCTTTATTTCCTGTAAATCCATATCATCCAGCAATTTATTTGCCAGAGCATACAGAACGGCCTGCATTTTTACCAGCTCTTCCTTGTCGACTTCTGCTTTGGACTTGCTCAAGATAACGATACTTTCCCTGATTCTCTCCTTATTTGGCATAGTCCCTCCCATCAGCGGACTCAAAAGCATCGGCAGCAAGTCATCCTTCTTAAGCGATTCCCTTTTTCCTATCTTTTCATAAAGTCCCTCAAAAATTTCATCCGCGTCTTTCTCTTTCATATGGACAATTTTCACCCGGTATGTATTCAGGCCTTCTGTGAGTTCTGAACGGATATGCCTGACTCTTGCCGTACAGATTACACAGGTAATCACCGGGACTTGATACGTCCTGCTGGTTGCCGCCTCATACTCCCGGAATCTCTTTAAATCTGCGATCTGTATGGGATCGCTCTCGAACTCCAGATGAAGCCACATCCCGTCCTCCAGCTCATAATTAAAGTCCTGGAACATCTTCCTGGCCTCCAAATGAACGGTTTCCGTCGGGACGATGGCAGCCACCTTCTGTTCCACCCCTAAATAATGCAGCAACTCCTCTCCAAAATACTGAGCCGCCGTTTTCATCGCCAGATCTTCCAAATGAATATAATCTTCAGACGGCTCTTGTCTTTGGTTTTCTTTCATATAGCCTGCCTTTCCAAAGCCATATGAGAACCTGTCTCTAATTTTCTGCTATAAGTTTATTATAGTATGAAACCACATATGGTACAACAGTTAAGCTTTCTTTTGTTATTATAATTAAATGTGTATCCTATTGTTATCCTGGAATCTTTTGCCTGAATTGGCTGATACTTAATGCTGATACTTATTACCGTAAATAGAATATTTCTTCATAATTAGAGGTTGTTCCCATATCTCACTGATAACCATACATAGAAATACCAGACAGTACATAAACTCAACTCATACCCGATATTATTTAACAAGCATATCACAAGCCTTATCATTCTTCAAGTCAAATATATAAGCATTCTATTCTCCAAACATCTATGTCGTATCCCACGAACGCAGCATGCGAAAAGCCCGCCAGCCTGCATGTCTGACGGGCAAAAACAGCAAAACGATAATCTTCTTCCCGGGACTTTTCTTTTATCATATTGCCGCCTGCATCCCATGCACAAAACGGTTACGCAAACGGTTCCTTTGTCACCCGGTGAACTTCAATCTCATCAATCACCGCATTTGTATGCCGGTGTTCCAGATAAAAGATCACGATTTCCGCCATATCCTCCGGCAGAATCATGCCTTCCGGGCTCAGATCCGGCCGTACCGACGCGATCATATCCGTAAAGACACTACCCGGACTAATTACATGTACCCGGATATTTTCTTTAAACACCTCGTTCGCAAGTGACTTGGAAAAGCCCAGCAGCGCATGTTTGCTGGCCGCATAGACACTTTGCAGCGGATATCCTTTATGTGATACGACAGAGCCGATATTAATAATCGTAGCGAAATCGGATTTTCTAAGATAAGGAACCGCCTTCTGACACAGGAAATACGGCGCCTGCACATTTACCTTCATAATACTTTCAAACAACTCCGGCGTCATCTCCTCCACAGGACATCTGTGAGAAAGTCCGGCATTATTAATCAGCACATCCACTCCCCCGAAAGCTGTCTGTGTCCGTTCAAGCAGCTCCTCCAAAAAATTCATATCCGACAGGTCTCCCGGACAGACGCAGGCCTTTCCCCCTATTTGTTCCACTTTTTCAGCCACTGCCTCCAGCGCCTCTTTCCGGCGTCCTGTCAGCACGATATTCATCCCGCACTCCGCAAGTTTCTCACTCAGCACCTCGCCGATACCGCCAGCCGCGCCCGTTATGATAACCGTTTTACCCTGTAACCTGTTATTCATGATTTCCTCCAGTCTTGCGTTTTCCCGCACAAATAGGTTTCCATTCCATTTTCCATTATAATCCATAATCCATCTTTTGCGAACTCATTATTTCATACGAAACTTTAATACCAATTATTCCTCATAGAACGAAACACAATAGTTCTACTATTACACTTCCCCCCAAGTCTAAAAGCACCGCAAAGTATAATCGGCCGTATTGCTCCTCTTAGAACCGCTGCTCCGTTCTCGCAATAATGTCATTCTGGGTCTGCGGGGATAAAACATGAAAGAAAGCGGAATACCCGGCCACCCGTACGATCAGGTCCGGATACTGATCCGGATGCTTCTGCGCGTCCAGCAATGTTTCCCGTGACACCACATTATACTGGACATGCCAGCCTTTTAATACGTCAAAGAAGGTCCGGATCAGCAGCCCCAGCTTCTGTCTGTCCTCCGGCTGTTCCAGGATCGCCGGGGTAACCTTCTGATTCAAGAGCACTCCGCCGAAGATCTGGGAAGTCTCAAGCTTAGACACCGATTTGAACACACTGGTCGGCCCGCATAAGTCCACCGCGTGGGACGGCGAACACCCCTCCGCCAGGGGTTCTCCAAAATGGCGGCCGTCCGGCGTGGCACAGGTGCCCGCCCCCTGCGGAACATTGGCTGCCACCGAGGAAGTCCCGGCATAGTAGGTACCGCCGATCGGCCCTCTTCCATATCGGGTATTCTTATATTTTTTGATCTCATCCAGATAGGTATCATAGCCTCTCTTAACCAGATCATCCACATAGTCGTTATCATTTCCATATTTGGGCGCCAGCATCAGGAGCCTGCGGATTCTCTTCCCCTCCTCGTCTGCGAAATCATTCATCAGGGCATCCCACAAATCCTTCCGGGATATCTGCTCCTCCTCATAGACACATTTTTTCAGCGCGGCCAGGGAATCTCCCAGATTCGCCACGCCCACCTGCAGCTGGCTGATAATATCATAGTGTGCGCCGCCCTCTTTCAGATGTTTTCCCCGCTCGATACAGTCATCGACCAATGCCGAACAAAGGATATCCGGGACTTCCTGCTCTACCACCATATCCGCGCAGTTGTCCAGGATCACCCCGATATGGATCAGCTGCCTGGCCGTATAATCCCAGGCTTTCATTACGTCTTCAAAGCTTTCCATATCCAGAAAATGTCCCAGGCCTTTGCAGATCTTCTTACCCGTATTTACATCCACACCGTCGTTCAGCGCGGTCATCAAAGTTTTAGGGAAATTCAGATAACTCATGCCGGTACAGCGGTAGCCCCACCGCCCGGGGACCCCCACCTCCACACAGCCGATGGCGCTGTAGTTATAAGCATCCTCTTTGCTGACTCCCTTGTCCATCAGGGATGGAATGACGATCTCATCGTTGTTAAAGGCGGGCATACCGAAGCCCAGCCGTATACATTCGATACAGGCATTCATGAACTCCGGACTCATATTGCTGAAATAGCGGACCGTCATGTTCGGCTGGGGCAGGTGGGTGCGCGCCACACTGCGCAGTACCGCCCAGGTCAGCGGGTTTACCGCATCCCTGCCGTCCACCGTCTGCCCGCCGATCGTAATATTCTGGTACATAGGGCTGCCGGCTGCGAAGCGGGTGTGGCCCCAGCTGCGGATCTTGTTGATTGTAAGGGTTTTTAACCAGAGATTCTCCAGAAGTTCTTCCGCTTCCTCCTGCTTCATTCCGTCCCGGATACTTTTTTCATAATAGGGGAAACAGTACTGGTCAAAACGGCCGAAGGAAAGCGAATGGCCGTTGGATTCAATCTGCAGGATCAGATGGATAAACCAGACACTCTGCAAAGCTTCCTGGAAAGTCTGCGCTGGTTCCATCGGCACTCTTTCACAGATTCGCGCGATCTGCTCCAGTTCCCGTTTTCTCTGAGTCCCTGCTGTCTTAGCCTGCTCTGCAGCCAGACGGGCGTACCGGTGGGCAAATGTTTCCACTGCATCGATGACGATCAGTATGGCCCGATAGAAATAGCTGGCTTTCATATTGTCAAACTCAGCATAATCCAGGCCGTCTAATTTCTCCTGGGTGCGCATACGGTAATAGCCGAGCCCTTTCTGCAAGACGGTCTGATAGTCTACGGCCAGATGGGCGTCGCCGGATGTGATATTTCCCTCGTTTCGTATAATTCCCAGGTCATAGATTACCTTCGCCTCATCTGGAAATGCTGCGTACCCCTTATCCTGCAGGGTCCGTCCTTTCCAGTAGGGATACATATCCCGCAGGATCTTTTTATTTACCTCGGAAATAAGAAAACGGTCGCCGTTTCTCTTATCGAATTCGTCCAGCTCCTCGATGACCCAATCCATCGCATATTCCGGAAAAATAGGAGCAGAACGGTTTTCTTTCGCCTGGTTACCCACAATCAGAGTCTCCGGTTCGATAAATATGCTCATATTCTCCAGTATTTCCTTGACCATATAAGCCCGCTTTAACACCACCTGATCCATCTCATGTTCCTGATAGGCTTTGGTCGTCAGAACCGCCCGCTCTGTGCAGACAGCCGGTGTCACCGCCAGCAGTTTTTCCCGGAAATTTTTTATCCTCTGGGTGGATGTTCCAAAATATGATTCCATAGTGTTATGTCTCTCCTTCTATGCCCCGATCCGGGCTTTAATGTGATATTTTTCAAATGTACTGCGGTATGCCTCCAGATCCTCCGGGTGCAGCTGCGGTTTTCCCCGATATGTATAGTCCCGGTCCAGCAGCTCGTATTTGCGTTCTCCCAGCTGATGAAACAAAAGAAGCTGGACTTTTGGCACACCCAGCCGGCAGAGCAGCTGCGCGAAGCCTTCCGCGTCCCTGACCGAGTCGTTGAAACCTGGTATCACAGGAATACGTATCCGATAGGGCTTATGGCTGTCCCGCAGTATTTCGATATTCTGCAGGACCTGTTCATTTCCAACTCCGGTTCCTTCCCTGTGCTTCCCGCTGTCGTAATGCTTCATGTCCACGAACAGATAATCCACTTCCCTTAACAGTTCCAGGAACTGCTCCGAAGGAACCGCAGCAGCCGTCTCCACCGCCACATGGACGCCGTTCTCATGAAGTTTCCTGCACAGGCAGACTGCAAAATCCCGCTGCATCAGCACTTCTCCGCCGGATAAGGTTACCCCTCCGCCGGAATGATCGTAGAATGGCTTATCCTTTATTGCTTCGGCCACCACCTCGTCGGCGGTGACCAGCCACCCTTCGTGTCCGATCGCCTGCTGCGGGCAATGCTGTTCACAGGCCAGGCACATGGTACAGCCAGCCGGATCGACTGCCGGATACTCCTGCGGCCCTGTCATCGTACGGGCCTTTTGATCACAATTTTCCATACAGCGCCCGCACCGGATACATTTTAACCGGTCCAGTGTGAATTCCGGCTGTCCAAGCTGGGATTCCGGATTTGCGCACCATCTGCACCGCAGGTTACAACCTTTGAGAAATACGGTGGTACGGATACCCGGTCCGTCGTGAATACTGAATTTCTGTATTTGTATGATAATTCCTTTCCCGCCATTTTCCATGCTCGTTCTTACCTTTCCTCTTTGCTTAGTTCTGCACATTTTGATACTGAGGTCCGGGCGGAAGGGAAGCGGCGTGTCTTGGGGAGCCGGGCAGCAAATCTCGCGGGGCTAAATCACTTCGGCCGGACCTAAGAACGGCTAACTCCGAAGTCGGGAGAACCTCTTATTGGCAGGGCCCGGAACAAACTCGCCACAGGACGGCTCGGACAGTGTTCCGGGCCCTGCGAGGTTCTCCCGACTTCTGCGTAAGCCGTTCTAAG
>NZ_JAWDIY010000012.1:0-154588 GCF_032380655.1 Diplocloster hominis
CCGAAAGACTGCAGGGAACGCAGTCTTTCGCCACAAACCTGCCGGCCCGATTTCATTAAGATTTCACACGGGCGCCTTATGTGAGGAAGAGGACCATAGACACCGCACCGCGCCCCCTGCCGGACTCCCGGGATACGTCCGTACTGGGCGGCCTCCTGGCGGGGGCACCCTGGTTATCGGACAGGTTCCCGCTTCTTTTGCCCCTCTCCCGAACCGGCCGGCTTCCGGCCCCCACGCTCCCTTTTCTAATATGAGCTAATAATAGGCTAAACGCTATGTTCTATAGAGAATGGTGAAGGATATGTGAATCGCATGTTTGACGATTATATTATGCTTATGATTCACGATCTGTTAAGTAAGCTATATGCCTTCTCAAAGATTTTGTGGATGAAGCTATATCGTAAACAGTTTCCCTGATGTTTTTATAATCGCTGATGACAGAAGAAAAGTGTTTAATGATACATCCACAGCCAGTAATTTTCCAGTAAACATACAGTCGGCACTATCATTTTGGAATTAGCCGCTGTCATCAGTCGATGATAAATCGCAATGCTGCCTTATCGGACATGCAGAGTGACCAAATATTCAACACGACAGTATGATTATAGTTTTGCTGTTTCATCAGCACATGGAACGAAAACATAATTAAAGCAGGGACGGGGTGCCGGGGGAGCGGGGAGCGGCGCCAGTTACTGTGGGCCCCCGCCGCCGCTCCCCGCTCCCCCGGCACCCCGTCCCGGCCCCAAAAAATAAAGTAATCAATCTGCGAGGAAAAGCAAATGTTCGACATCGAGGAAGAATTAAAAAAACTTCCGGGGAAGCCCGGGGTATATATTATGCATGATGATCGGGACGAGATCATCTACGTGGGAAAGGCAGTCAGTCTGAAAAACCGGGTGCGCCAGTATTTTCAGAGCAGCCGGAATAAGGGCGTGAAGATCGAGCAGATGGTCACCCATATCGCCCGGTTTGAATATATTGTCACGGACTCGGAACTGGAGGCTCTGGTTCTGGAGTGTAATCTGATCAAGGAACACCGCCCGAAATATAATACTATGCTGAAGGATGACAAGACCTATCCTTTTATTAAAGTGACGGTACATGAAGACTATCCCAGAATCCTGTTTTCCAGGAGGATGAAGAAGGATAAGAATAAGTATTTTGGCCCGTACAGCAGTGCGGGAGCGGTTAAGGATACTATAGAACTGATCCGGAAGATCTATAAGATCAGAACCTGCAGCCGGAGCCTTCCCCGGGATATCGGGAAGGAGAGACCGTGCCTTTATTACCATATCAAGCAGTGTGATGCGCCCTGTCAGGAGTATATCAGCAAAGAGGATTACCGTGCCAATATCGACGAGGCGATCGAATTCCTGAACGGGAACTATACGCCGGTCTTAAAAATGCTGGAGGAACGGATGATGGCTGCCTCCGAGGCCATGGAGTTCGAGCAGGCTATCGAATACCGGGAGCTTTTAAACAGTGTAAAAAAAGTGGCCCAAAAACAGAAGATCACCAACAGCGTGGGAGAGGAAAAAGATATTATCGCGCTGGCGATCGACGAGCGGGATGCGGTGGCACAGGTGTTTTTTGTCCGGGAAGGCAAGCTGATCGGCAGGGATCATTTTTATCTGACGGTGGCGGTTTCCGACACAAGGGCGCAGGTGCTGAGCAGTTTCCTGAAACAGTTTTATGCCGGGACCCCTTTTATCCCAAAGGAACTATTGATTCAGGATGAGATCGAGGACGCCGCCATCATTGAAGAATGGCTGTCGGGTAAGAAGGGACAGCGGGTACATATCCGGGTACCGAAAAAAGGGACAAAGGAGAAAATGGTGGAGCTGGCCGCGCAGAATGCGCAGCTGGTTCTGAGCCAGGACCGGGAGAGGATCAAACGCGAAGAAGGGCGTACGATCGGCGCCCAGAAGGAGGTGGCCGGCTGGCTGGGATTAAGAGATGTGGTCCGGATCGAGGCCTTCGATATTTCCAATATCAGCGGCTATGATTCCGTGGGTTCCATGATTGTCTATGAAAAAGGCAGACCGAAGCGCAGTGATTACCGAAAGTTTAAGATCAAATGGGTGAAGGGCGCAGATGATTATTCCAGTATGGCGGAGGTACTGACCAGACGTTTTACCCACGGCCTGGAAGAAGAGCGGGAGCTGCAGGAGAAGAACCTGGCCAGTGAACTGGGGAGTTTTACCAAATTTCCGGACCTGATCATGATGGACGGGGGAAAAGGCCAGGTAAATGTGGCGAAACAGGTATTGGACGAACTGGGTCTTACTATTCCTGTCTGCGGCATGGTAAAAGATGATAATCACCGGACCAGAGGGTTATACTATGAAAATGTGGAAATACCCATCGACCGCTCTTCCGAGGGATTCCGGCTGATCACCAGGATACAGGATGAGGCGCACCGTTTCGCTATCGAATATCACCGGATGCTGCGGAGCAAAGGGCAGGTTCACTCGATTCTGGACGATATCGAGGGGATCGGGCCGGCCAGGAGGAAAGCGCTGATGAAACATTATCAGTCTCTGGATGAGATCAAAGCCGCAGAACCGGATGATCTGGCCAAAGTTCCGTCGATGAATGAGGCGGCTGCCCGGAAAGTGTACGAGTTTTTTCATTGATGTTCCAAAGTTGCTATGCTAGAATGATAGATAGTAGTGAATACTGATAAAAAAGGAGCGTCTGCTATGCACAGTGTAAAGCTTACAAAACTGGTAGAGAAAATGAACCTGAAAAACATGACGCCGGATATCGATATGACAGAAATCAAGGTTCATCAACCGGATATCAACCGCCCGGCCCTGCAGCTGACCGGATATTTTGACCATTTCGATTCCGAACGGGTACAGATCATCGGGTATGTGGAATATACCTATCTGCTGTCTCTTAAGACGGAGCGAAAGAAAGAGGTGTACCGCAAACTGTTATCCGCGCAGATCCCGTGCGTCGTATTCTGCCGGGAGTTGCCGCCTGACCAGGAGATCCTGGATGCGGCGAATGAACTGGGGATTCCCATTTTTATGACGGAAAAATCCACCTCCTCCTTTATGGCTGAGGTAATCCGCTGGCTGAACGTAGAGCTGGCGCCTATGATATCCATTCATGGCGTGCTGGTGGATGTATACGGCGAAGGTGTGCTGATTATGGGCGAGAGCGGGATTGGAAAAAGTGAGGCTGCTCTGGAACTGATCAAGCGGGGCCACCGTCTGGTCACCGACGATGTGGTGGAGATCCGCAAAGTAAGCGATGAGACGCTGATTGGTACGGCTCCGGACATTACCAGGCATTTTATAGAACTGAGGGGAATCGGCATCATCGATGTCAAGACCCTGTTCGGTGTGGAGAGTGTCAAGGAAACCCAGTCTATCGATCTGGTAATCAAACTGGAAGAGTGGGAAAAGGATAAAGAATACGACCGTCTGGGGCTGGAGGAGGAATACACGGAATTCCTGGGAAATAAGGTAGTCTGCCATTCCCTGCCGATCCGTCCCGGCCGGAATCTGGCCATTATCGTAGAATCCGCGGCGGTAAACCACCGTCAGAAGAAGATGGGCTATAATGCTGCTCAGGAACTGTACAAGCGGGTACAGAAAAGCCTGGCAAAAAACAGCGAAAAATAAAAGAATAGTGGTTAAAGGAGAAAAGAGATGTTTTGTTTCGGAGTAGATATAGGCGGCACCACAATTAAGCTGGGATTATTTGACCTTCAGGGGGAGGTGTTGGACAAGTGGGAAATCACCACCCGCAAAGAGGACGGAGGAAAAAACATCCTGCCTGATGCGGCAAGGGCCGTACTGAGCAAAATGAACGAAAGATCCCTTTCAAAAGAAGACGTCGCCGGCATTGGAGTCGGCGTTCCTGGTCCTGTGAAAGAGGACGGAACCGTGGAAACAGCGGTGAACCTCGGATGGGACTATATGGATGTACAGGGTACCATGCAAAAAGAGACCGGACTTCCGGTGAAGGTAAGCAACGATGCCAACGTGGCCGCTCTCGGGGAGGCCTGGGTCGGCGGGGCGAAAGGATGTAAAGATGTAATTCTGGCAACTCTGGGAACCGGAGTGGGCGGCGGGCTGATCACCAATGGAAAGATCATAACCGGGGCTCATGGAGCCGGCGGTGAGATCGGGCATATGCATCTGATCGATGATTTCCCCCGTGCCTGTAATTGCGGGAATTATGGATGCCTGGAACAGGTGGCCTCAGCGACCGGAATAACCTACCTGGCCGAGCAGGTTCTGGCAGCCAGCCAGGAGGCTTCTGTGCTGCGGGACAAAAAAGTGTCGGCGAAAGCTGTGTTTGACGCGGTGAAAGAAAATGACGCGCTGGCTATCGAGATCGCGGAGCGGTTTGGAAAATATCTGGGAAAAGCGCTGGCTATGGTTGCAGCTGTGACAGACCCGGAAGTAATTGTAATCGGTGGAGGGGTATCAAAAGCCGGAACAGTCCTGTTGGATTTCGTGGAAAAGAATTATCAGATTTATGCGTTTACGTCGTGCCGTAAAGCTACCTTTGCATTGGCGGAATTAGGGAATGATGCCGGCATATTCGGAGCGGCAAAAATGGCGTTGGATGCCTATGCATCCAGAATATGATTATGATCGGACAGAGGATAAAATTAAGGAAATAAATCAGGAGATGATGGCAATGAAGTTAGGATTTATCGGATGCGGAAATATGGCCTCCGCTATAATGGGAGGAGTGATCCGCAACGGAATCATCCGGCCGGAAGAGATTATTGGGGCGGATTCCTATCAGACCGCCCTGGATAAGGTTTCGGAGACGCTGGGTATACAGGTTACCACAGATAACCGCAAGGTGGCGGAGGAATCCGAGGTGCTGGTGCTCTCGGTGAAGCCGCAGTTCTATGAGGAAGTGATAGCCCAGATCCGAAGCGTTGTGGATGAGAATAAAATTATTATTACCATAGCGCCCGGGAAAACACTGGAATGGCTGGGGCAGAAATTCGAAAAACCGGTGAAGATCGTCCGCACGATGCCGAATACACCTGCCTTAGTGGGAGCGGGAATCACAGCGGCCTGCGCGAATGTCCAGGTGTCGGAGGAAGAATTAGCGTATGTGTGTTCAATCCTCAGGGGATTTGGGGAAGTGGAAGTGATTCCGGAACATCTGATGGACGTGGTTGTGTCTGTCAGCGGAAGTTCTCCGGCCTATGTTTTTATGATGATAGAGGCCATGGCGGACGCTGCCGTGGCGGATGGGATGGCGAGAGCCCAGGCCTATCGATTCGCGTCCCAGGCCGTCATGGGAAGCGCGAAAATGGTTCTGGAAACCGGAAAGCATCCCGGTGAGCTGAAGGACATGGTGTGCTCGCCAGGAGGAACCACCATAGAGGCTGTCCGGGTTCTGGAGGAGAAAGGATTCCGAAGCAGCCTGTTCGAAGCCATGAAAGCCTGCGCCCAAAAAGCGCGGGATATGTAAAAATGGGAGGGGACAGGCACCTTTCTCTACGTAGTTTCTAAAAATCCCCGCTTTACAACCGAAAGGAGCCAGTCCCCTCCCATTATTCTATGTCCGCAGACTTTATATTCCTGGATCTGGGCAATGAGAATATAAATTCCGTCCCAACGCCTTCCGTGCTGATCACATTAATATTTTCTTTGTGAGCCTGTATGATCTCTTTTGTGATCGAGAGTCCCAAACCTGTCCCCTTCTTATCTTTTCCTCTGGAAAGATCCGTCTTATAAAAGCGTTCCCATACCTTCTTCACACTCTCCTTCGGAATTCCGATACCGGTATCCTTTACGGATACGAACACTTTTTCATGCTTTTCGGTGGTCTCCACATAAATGACCGAATCCGGATTGCTGAACTTGATGGCGTTGTCGATCAGATTGTAGAGCACCTGCTGTATTTTCCCCATATCAGCGGAAACATAGAGAACCTTTGAGGAAAAAATCAGCTCTATGGATATGCGCCTGGTAGTACAGGTCCCCTCAAAGGTAGCTGCCGTCTTCTTGATAATACTGTTGATATCAAAATCCGTGATATCCAGCAGCGTCCCCCTGCGGTCAAAATCATTCAGCGTGAGCAGGCCGCTGGTCAGCTTATTCAGACGCTCCGTTTCAAAGAGTACGATATTCAGATATTTTTCCTGCATCTCCGGAGGGATCGTACCGTCCAGGATCGCTTCCACATATCCCTTGATCGAAGTCAGGGGGGAACGGAAATCGTGAGAGATATTGGACACGAATTTTTTCTGATATTCCTCCATCTTAGACAGCTCGGTGGACATATAGTTCAGGGTCGCTGAGAGACGTCCCATCTCATCATCGGTGGTCACAGGCAGCTCATATTTCAGATTTCCGGCCGCATACTGGTTGGCGGCGAAGGTGATCCGCTTTAACGGTTTGGACACCAGGAACGTAAACGCAGCCAGAATCAGCAGGGACAGGAGAAAAATGCCGATCAGGGTGATATAAGAGACGTTCAGCAGCTGATCCCTTTCCTGGCTGATCGCGCTGACCGGATAATGAATCAGCACATACCCTCTGGTTTTGAGATTGAGGGTGATCGGCGAGATGACGCTTAGGACTTCCTCCTGATAACAGTCATAAAAATTACTGATACAATAATATTGATTGCCGGTAAAGGTAGGGTCGAAGTCCTCGATTACCTTCGGACTCTCCAGATTCACCTTTTCCCGGGAATTCAGCAGAATCGTGCCGTCCGTGTCTATGATCCAGACCGGAGCGGACACATAGGTATCCACCGCTTTTAACTGAGTCTGCAGTTCCTCCAGGGACAGCGCCTCCGTGTAATAGTTCTTGGCATAGGTGGAAGCTACAAAGATGGCTTCCCGGTATAAATTATCCGCTTTTTCTTCTTCCAGCTGGTTCAGGGTCAGAGACGAAGTCAGCGTGGCGATAAGAAAAAAACTCAGAAAGCCAAAAATCACATAAGCGATAATAAATTTGGCATAGAGCTTCATTGCTTCACCTCGAATTTATAACCGATCCCCCATACGGTGGACAGACTCCAGGCCTCATGGTCCTTGATCTTCTCCCGGAGACGTTTGATATGTACGTCAACCGTTCGGGTATCCCCGATGTACTCGTATCCCCAGATATGGTCCAGAAGCTGTTCCCGGGTGAATACCTGATTCGGTGAGGAAGCCAGAAAGTACAGAAGCTCCAGTTCCTTGGGCGGCATATCCACAGGCTCCCCGTTGTAGATGACGGAATAGTTGGTCAGATTGATAATCAGATCCGGGTACTCCACATATTTTGCGTCCGGGGTGGGAGCGGCCGGCTTTTCCGGCTGGAACCGGCGCAGAACGGCTTTGACACGGGCCACTAATTCTTTGGAATCAAAGGGCTTGATGATATAGTCATCGGCTCCCAGTTCCAGACCCAGCACTTTGTCGAAGATCTCACCCTTTGCGGAGAGCATGATGATCGGTACGGAAGATTTGTGACGGATCTCACGGCAGACCTGATAGCCGTCGATGCCCGGGAGCATCAGATCCAGCAGGATCAGATTCGGCCGGAAGGTATCGAATATAGTCAGGGCCTCCTCGCCGTCATGGACCATCATGGTTTCGAAACACTCTTTGGTCAGATAAAGTGAGATGAGTTCCGCTATATTTACATCATCATCAACGATTAATATTTTTTGTTTTGCAGCCATATGAATGCCTCCTATTATTTACAGTAATTATTTAAATTCGACGATTGTCACACCGGTCTCGCCCTCACCGAACGCTCCGAGACGGTAAGATTTTACATAACGGGTCCGCTTCAGATGATTATGAACAGCGGTCCGCAGGGCTCCTGTCCCTTTGCCGTGCACGATCCGGACCTGGGGGAGATGGGCCAGATAAGCGTCGTCCAGATATTTGTCCAACGCGCCCATGGCCTCGTCCACCGTCATGCCCAGCAGCTTGATCTCAGGGCTTACCGTGGCGGATTTGGACATTTTGATTTTTCCGGAGCCTGTTTTCTGAAGGTTCGGGCCTGTGATCACCGGTTCATCCACCAGCTCCAGATCTTTGATGTTGACCTGGGACCTTAGGATGCCCATCTGCACGAAAAGGTCTCCCTTGGCGTTGGGCAGCGTACTGACGGTGCCTTTCAGATTCAGGCTTAATACCCTGACGGTATCTCCGATCCTGAAGTCGGCAGGCTTATTGGCCTTGCCGGATTTCTGTTTGGGCTGAATGGTCATGTTCTTCTCTAAACCGGACATCTGATCCCGCAGTTTGGTACGCTCCTGCTCCATCTGTTTCATGGAGATATTGCCCTGGCCGTACTTGTTGAAATTGGAGATCGTCTGATCGGCGACTTCCTTAGCCTCCCGGAGAATGGCATGGGCCTTTTCGTTGGCTTCCCGCAGGATATCGTCCCGGCGCTGGTCCAGTTTATCGTATTTTTGTTCCAGCCGGGTCTTTAAGGACTCGATTTCTTCTTTGTAACGGGTGATTTCCACCTGTTCTTTCTCAATGGTAACCTTGCTGTTTTCCAGATCGGTGATCAGATCTTCGAAATTCTCTTTCGTCTCACTGATCCGGCTTCTGGCGTCGTCGATGATATAATCCGGAAGCCCCAGCTTGGAGGATATCGCGAAGGCATTACTCTTTCCCGGGATTCCGATCAGCAGACGGTACGTGGGACGCAGTGTCTCGATATCAAATTCGCAGCAGGCATTTTCCACACCCTGCGTGGACAGCGCGTATACTTTCAGTTCACTGTAGTGGGTGGTGGCCATGGTGCGGATGTCCCTCTGATGCAGCCAGGAGAGAATCGACATGGCAAGCGCAGCGCCCTCGGTAGGGTCTGTTCCGGCGCCCAGTTCATCGAACAGAACCAGAGACCGGCTGTCGACCTCCTCCAGGATTTTCACAATATTCGTCATATGAGAAGAAAATGTACTGAGCGACTGTTCTATGCTCTGTTCATCTCCGATATCCGCATAAACCTCGTGAAATAGCGCCAGTTCCGACCGGTCGAGGGTGGGAATATGCAGTCCGGCCTGCCCCATCAGGGTCAGAAGGCCGACGGTTTTCAGGGATACGGTTTTTCCGCCGGTATTAGGTCCGGTGACGATCAGCTGGGAAAATTCTTTGCCCAGGTAAATATCGATGGGAACCACCTGCCTGGAATCCAGCAGCGGATGCCGGGCCTTGCGCAGATGCACATATCCCTGTGTGTTGAACACAGGGGCGGTGCCGTTATAGTCCTGAGCCAGTTTGGCACGGGCAAAGATAAAATCCAGCTCGGTCAGAAGTTCAAAATCACTGTGCACTGCCTGGGTTTCTTCCGCTACAAGGGTACTTAGGTTCGCTAAGATTACTTCGATCTCGGCCTGTTCTTTTAAGACCAGCTCCTTGATATCATTGTTCAGACGTACCACGGCCATGGGTTCGATAAAGACTGTGGAGCCGCTGGAGGACTGGTCGTGGATCATACCGGACACCTGGCTGCGGTATTCCGCTTTTACCGGCAGGCAGTAACGGCCGTCCCGCATGGTGATCACTGCGTCCTGCAGATAAGTGCGCACGGAACCATTTACCATGGAATTCAACTGGGTGTGAATCCGGTCGTTGGCGAGCTTAATACCCCGGCGGATCTGGCGGAGCGTACTGCTGGCCTCATCGCTGATCTCTTCCTCGGACAGGATGCACCTGCGGATCTCTGCGGAAATCGCGGAGAGAGGAATGAGACCGTCAAAATAGTCGTCCAGAGAGTCGCGGGTCAGATCGGCATTATCTTTACGGCCATAGGACTTCGCCCGGGCGGCTGTCTCCAGCAGGGTACAGACCGCCAGAAGTTCGATGGCGTTTAAGGAGCTGCCGATTTCCAGCCGTTTCAGGGAACCGCGGACATCCTTGATTCCGCCGAAGGAAGGACTGCCCTTTTTTAGTATACGGCTGAAGGCATCCGATGTCTGAGACTGGAGCAGCCGGATCCGGGACAGGTCATCAGACGGGGTCAGATGACGGCACAGGTCCTTACCGGACTGGGATGCGGCGTGTTCGGTCAGCCGGTCGATAATTTTGTGAAATTCCAATGTATGCAAAGCTTTCGCGTTCATGTTGATCCTCCGTATTGCAGGCAATGCTGAAAATTGTTGTTTACTATCTTTTCATTTTACAATATAATAAGATAAATGAAAAGCTCAATTCCGAGACTTTCTTATGTTTACATTACCTTCATAGATTGTTCATATGTCTTTGCTAAAATTAAAATATTATGGGGTTCCGCTGTACTTAAAGGAGAAGGTTTATGTCAGAGGAAAAAGATAAAGAAGAATTTTCTTTTATGAAGGAAAAAATCAAAGCGAAGCCAATCAACAAGAAAAAGCTGTTGCTTAAGGTGGCTGGTACGATGGTACTGGCTGTCCTTTTTGGGGTTGTGGCTTCTTTTACGTTCGTCATTACCAGTCCCATTGCCGAGAAGAAGTACGGGGAGAAGGAAGAGATCCCCTCTGTCACGATCCCCCGGGATGATGAGGCGGAACAGAATCCGGCGCCTGAGACTACGCCCACACCCACACCGGTACCCTCGAATCCTCCGGCGGTGATCCAGCAGACCGTAGGCATTGAGGTGGATGATTACAGAAAGCTGTATAATAAGCTCTACGAGGTGGCTGTGGGATTGGACAAATCCCTCGTGACCGTAACGGCTGTGAGCAATAACGTGGACTGGTTTAATATCCCCTATACGAATCAGGGAAAAGGTTCCGGTATCATTGTGGCGGAAAATGGGATTGAATATATGATCCTGACGGATGAACGGGTTCTGGAAGGTGCCGAGCAGATTATGGTGACCTTTGCGGATGATGCCCAGGTGGAAGCCACGGTCAAAAAGATCGATCACAATACGGAAATGGCCATTCTAAGCGTGCGGATGGATACGTTGGAAGAAGATACCAGGAACGCGGTGGAAGTGGCTGTACTGGGGAATTCTTTCCAGGTGAGAAAAGGAACGCCGGTGATCGCTGTCGGCAGTCCGTTAGGCTATCCGGATTCCATGTCCATCGGTATGGTGACTTCCGCAGGCAATCAGATCGCCACCTGGGATGCCAATTATACATTGTTTACGACGGATATCCTGGGCAATACCGAGGGAAGCGGTGTCCTGATTAATCTGGACGGCGACGTAATCGGGGTGATCACCCAGGAAAGCAATGATAATTCCAGTGAAAATGTGGTGACTGCTTATTCTATATCAGAGCTGAAAAGTGTGATCGAGCATTTATCGAATGGACTGGATCTGGCGTACATGGGAATCAAGGGAACTCCGGTAACAGACGAGAAGGCCGAGGATGACGGGATGCCGCAGGGGATCTATATTGTCGAGACAGCCCTGGATTCGCCTGCCATGAATATCGGAATCCAAAATGGGGATATTCTGGTTAAGCTGGGCACGGAAGAAGTGAGGGACATGAAGGATGTGCAGAATGTGCTGCTGAATCTTTCCCCCAACCAGTTGGTGACGGCAGTCGTGATGCGTCCGGGAAAAGACGGATATAAGGAACTGACGTATCAGGTTACGCTGGGCGTGAGGGAGTAGTTAGTGGACGGTCCATACAGAGGGCAGAGAAAAAATACAGGTATTAGATAGTTGGAAGGAGACAGCATGAGATACATAGAGACGCTGCGGGATGGAGACAGAATCACAGGGATCTATCTTTGTAAGCACAAGCAGGCAGCATTGACAAAGAACGGGAAGTCCTATGAGAATGTAATTCTGCAGGATAAGACAGGAACGATTGATTCGAAGATTTGGGAGCCGAATTCTCCGGGAATCGGGGATTTTGAGGCGATGGACTATGTGGAGATCGCCGGTGATGTGGTGAGCTACCAGGGCGCGCTGCAATTGAGTATCAAGCGGTCCAGAAAGGCCATGGACGGCAGTTATGACCCGAAGGACTATGTGCCGGTCAGCGAAAAGGACATTGAGGAAATGTACCGTGAGCTGCTGGGATTCATCGGGGGGCTTAAGGACCCTTATCTGAAACGGCTGGCGGCCAGTTTTTTTGTGGAGGATCAGGATTTTGTAAGCAGATTTAAATTTCACTCTGCGGCAAAGAATGTACATCATGGTTTCGTGGGAGGACTGCTGGAGCATACGTTAAGCGTGGCGAAGCTGTGCGATTTTTACTGCGGGGCGTATCCGGTTCTGAACAAAGACCTGTTGATTACAGCTGCGATTTTCCATGATATCGGTAAATTAGATGAGCTGGCCGCATTTCCGGCCAATGACTATACGGATGACGGACAGCTTCTGGGGCATATCGTGATGGGCTGCGAGGAGGTCGGAGCCAGGATTCGGACGATCAGCGGGTTTCCGCCGAAGCTGGCCAGTGAGCTGAAGCATTGTATTCTGGCGCATCATGGAGAGCTGGAGTTCGGATCGCCGAAGAAGCCGGCCTTGGTGGAGGCTGTGGCGCTGAATTTTGCGGATAATACGGATGCGAAGCTGCAGACCATGACAGAGGCTTTTAAGGCGGCGGGAAATAATGACGACTGGCTGGGGTATAACCGGTTGTTTGAATCCAATATCCGGAAAACCAGTAAATAGTCAGACATTTGCGGTATGCCAGAATTGTTGTGGGTGCAGGCTGAGAACAGGTGGTTTTGGATCTGGAAGTATTGGAACAGGCAGATATAGATAAGTTAGTATGGGAACGGGCAGTTTGAGAAAAGATAAACGGGATGTTGGTGGCGCAGCATTCCGTTTTTGTATGAGGTGACAGTATGGTTAAGAAAAATGAAATTTATCAGATCAGATTCGAAGATATGACAACCGAAGGAGACGGAATCGGGAAGGTGGATGGATATCCGCTGTTCGTGAAGGGCGCTCTGACCGGTGATTTGGCTGAGGTGAAAGTGATTAAGGCCAAGAAAACGTATGGGTATGGACGGCTGGTCCGGGTGCTGGAGCCTTCTGCGTTCCGGGTAACTCCGGAATGTGAAGCGGCGGGACCCTGCGGGGGGTGCCAGCTGCAGGCGATGAGCTATGAGGAGCAGCTGAGGTTTAAAGAAAATAAAGTGCGGAATAATCTGCTGCGGATCGGGAAGCTGGAAGAGGTGCCGATGCTGCCCATGATCGGGATGGAGAATCCGTTCCGGTACCGGAATAAGGCACAGTTTCCGATCGGGACGGATAAAGAGGGGAATCCGGTGGCGGGATTCTATGCAGGGAGAACGCATTCTATTATTCCCGTCAGGGATTGCCTGTTAGGTGTTAAGGAAAACCAGGAGATTCTGGATGTGATACTGGGATTTATGAAGGAGTATGGGGTTCCTGCCTATGAGGAGGAGAAAGGGACCGGGCTGGTGCGTCATGTTCTGATCCGGTATGGATTCCATACGGGGGAGATTATGGTCTGTATTGTTATGAATGGGAATCGGCTGCCGCATGGGGAGGTGCTGGCGGACAGGCTTCGGAAGATCGGTGGGATGACCAGTATCTCTTTGAATGTGAATCAGAAGAGAACAAATGTGATACTGGGGACGGAGATGGTGTATCTGTGGGGAGCGGAGTATATTACGGATTATATCGGGGATGTGAAGTTCCGGATCTCACCGCTGTCATTTTATCAGGTGAATCCGGTCCAGACGCGGAAGCTGTATGAGAAGGCACTGGAATTCGCCGGGTTGACCGGCGGGGAGACGGTGTGGGATCTGTATTGCGGAATCGGGACGATTTCACTGTTCCTGGCTCAGATGGCTGGGAAAGTGTACGGTGTGGAGATCGTGCCGGAGGCGATAGCGGACGCCAGGATGAATGCGAAGATGAATGGGATAGAGAATGCGGAGTTTTTCGTGGGGAAGGCGGAAGAGGTGCTGCCGGCATACTATGAGAGGAGCGGGGGGACTGCGGATGTCGTGGTCGTGGACCCGCCCAGGAAGGGATGCGATCGGGCGGTGCTGGATACGATTGCCCGGATGAAGGTGGGACGGGTGGTGTATGTGAGCTGTGATTCGGCTACGCTTGCCAGGGATGTGGCGTATATGAGGGAGTATGGGTATCAGGTGGAGAGGGTGCAGGGGTGTGATATGTTTCCGTTTACGGTGCATGTTGAGACCGTCGTTCTTCTATCACGGAAAGGTTGATTTTATGCGGGTTTGAGAGTGTTTTGGTAAAATCTTCATCTGCGCTTTAACCGGATTTGAGGTGCTGATAGCCTGATTTTGCTGGGGATGGGGTTACGTTAAAATGTATGAAATAAGGCTTTTGCCAAAAGGTATGGTTTCGCTGAAAAGTGTTGTACATTTTGGCAGAATCCTTAATCTTTTAATAAAAGAAGCTCTAGCTAACAAATTTGTGAGTGGTAAATCACAAATTTAGTTGACACGATGTGATGTGATACGTATAATATTCATATAAAAACTAGGAGGCATTACATGAATCAACAAGGAACATTTGATTATCAAGAATGTTTTAAAAATATTTATTATTATTTATATTCTAATGGAAATTCCAGTAGAGCTGAACGAATTGTATCTGATATTACCAAGGTTTTGTTATGTAAATTAATGCTTGAAACTAAATATGAACAGGATATTGAAAAATTAGAAGTAAAAGAGCTATTAAAATCTTTAAAGGAAACATATCCATCTGCATTTGATCAATTTGATGATTTTGCTATGACAGATGAAGATTTAAAGACTGTACTTACAATGCTAAGTAATATTTCATTGTCTAATGCTCCATCACATATTATGGGAGATGCTTTCCAAGCAATTATAGGACCAACAATTAGAGGTGATAAAGGTCAGTTCTTTACGCCAAAATCCTTAGTAAAATGTATGATTAAAATTATTGATCCCAAAGATGGGGAGGTAATTATGGATCCAGCGTGTGGAACAGGTGGATTCTTAACAGAGTCATTTGTATATCAATATAGTAACAATAAGAAAAAAAAGTGCAATAGTACATATATAGGAATTGACAAGGATAAAGATATGTCTGACCTATCTATGGCGGTAACAGAGATTATTACTTGTGGAAGGGCAAAAGTATATAATCAAAATTCTCTAGAAATATTGTGTGATAATAAAAAAAATAGCAATTTGCTCGGAAATGTAGATGTGATATTAACGAACCCTCCATTTGGTTCTAAAATAGGAATTACAGATAAGAGTTTATTAGAGAAATATGAATTTGGATATTCATGGGCATACTCTGACAAAGATAAGACTTGGTACAAAATGAGTAATATTGTAAAAAGTCAAGATCCACAGATTCTATTTGTTGAATTGTGTGTTAAGCTATTAAAAGATGGTGGAAGAATGGCAATTGTTCTTCCAGAAGGAGTGTTTGGAAATAAATCACAGGGATATATTTGGGCATTTTTAAAAGAGTATGGAAATATTGTTGCAATGATAGACTGTCCTAGAAATACGTTTCAACCATCGACAGATACAAAGACAAACGTATTAATATTTGAAAAAAAGAATAAAAGAATAAATAAAGTAAAGATTGCTGTTGCAAAGAATTGTGGTCATGATAGAAGAGGAAGAATTACAAATTCCAATAATGAGCCTTTGCCAGATGATTTTATTTTGATTGGTGATGAATATAGAAAAAAAGAAAGCAAATGGTGGAAAAAAGTAAATTTAAGAGGGATGTATTTTGTGCCTAGATATTTTGAAAATGAAGTAATTCTTTCTCAATATAAAGAAAGCGAAAAATTCATTTCTATTGGAGAGATGGTGGAAAAAGGCTATTTAAATATTCATAGTGGACATGAAGTAGGAAGTGAAGCTTATGGAACGGGGAATGTACCATTTATAAGAACATCAGATTTGATTAATTTTGAATTAGCGTCAGATCCTACCAATTCAGTTAGTGAGGAAATATACGAACAGTATTCCAAACAACAGAGATTAAAAGAAGGTGATATTCTATTTATAGCAGATGGCAGATATAGAATAGGGAAAACGGCAATACTTTGCAAATATAATATTAAATGTATTATTCAAAGTCACATTGATATATTTTCGCTTAGTGAAGAGGCTCCGATAAAGCCGTACGAGTTTGTTTATCTAATTAATTCGCAAATTGTACAAGAGCAAATAAGAAATTTAGTGTTTATTCAGTCAACTTTGGGCACTTTAGGAAATAGAATAAAAGAAATACAAATTCCTTTACCGGTAAGAGATGAAGAGTGGAATAAAAAAATACACGTATTCCAAGAAAATATTGAAACACGTGCAAAAATATTATCACAGTTGAATGAAATTCAGCATTCTTATGAGCTATGATTCAGAGTGAACTCTAGTGGTTATTCCATCTATCCAAGAATAGAATTCTTCAATAGATTTGTTGCCTTGAGCAATGTTACATTCTCTATGACCAAAACCAACATTATCAGAATTATGTATTCTTGGATTTTTATGGCAGGTTTCAATTGCCGCTTTGCCACGAGCTGCTAATTCGAAGAGTCTGAAGTCCAATGGTAATCTGCAAATAACACAAAGAGTAGAATTAGGCTTCATTTTTCCAAACAATTCTTCTAAGTAGTTTTGGATATGGGGTGGTGGTGTAGGGGCATTTTCCATTTGGTATACAAGCCAAGTAAGTTTTGCAGCAACTAAAACACATGAATCATAATCTGCTGCTTTTTCACGAAGTTTTGCAATTACACCAGGTTTTAGTTTAGACATGTCAAGTCCATATTTTAAAAGGGTTTCATCATCCAACATCATAACCCACCTTAAAATACGGTTTGGACCTGCATCTTCACTTTTCCATGCAGCCCCAGTGGTCATAGTTGCATCTCGTTTGATCTTGTTTGCGACAGAAGGAGTAACGGTTTTTAAATGATCTAGAAAAGGAAATTCGGTACATTTTCCTGTATGCCCTTTTGGACAGTGACACTTATGGTTAGCAACTTCTGCATATTGAGAACGTGTGGCTATTGTCTTGTTACAAAAAATCATGATTTATACTTCCTCCTTTGGAATTTGTATTTTTCTTTCAAATTTTAATAATTCAGATGGGGGAACATTAAGTGCTTGGGCAACCTTAACAATATTGTTTAGGCTGACATTGCGGTCACCACGTTCCATAGCACCGATATATGTTCTATGTAAATTACATAACTCTGCTAATTGCTCCTGTGTGATTTGGCGTTCAATCCTCAACGAACGTATATTTTCGCCTAATATTTTTTGATAATCCATATCGCTTTTCCTCCGATGATACGTATACTCATCATTATACATTGCCTAGTTGCAATTGTATGCAGATTATAAGTAGCAATTGCTTCTAGAGTGATCTAATTACAACTGTACCTGTTTTTGTGAAATTTAGCAGAATTAACCGAGGATAGGTAGACTGGCAGCTGAATGATGAAGGATTATAAATATCATGCATGTATTTTTAGGGGTATAGCCATGATTTGTGTGGTGAATATTCTAATATCCACAATAAATTGTCTGCACCCCTCTACCCATCTGCTCACAAAACTATTGCAAATAATTTCGCCATGTAGTATAAGGAATAACTTACACCGCATTGTGAGGTTTGTGTCGAATTATGTCGAAAATAATAGATTGTTCTCGATAGGAGAGTGAATAATGGATGAACGAAAAAGAATGGGAAGAGAAAAAGTAAATGTAATATTCCCAGTAGCATCTAATCACTCGGAGATGAGTGATACGTATATGAAATTTATTGAAGAGATAAAAGAAAAAATATGCAGCAAAGAATATCGGTTGTATTGAAAGCAAATGCGAGTATGATTTGCCTATACTGGAATATTGGCAATGCAATTTTGCAAAGGCAGCGGGAAGAAGGATAGGGAACAAAAATAATTAATCGAATTTCTCAGGATATCAAAGATGTATTTCCAGATATGAAAGGCTTTTCACCAAGAAATATAAAATACATGAGAAAATTTGCTGACACATGGAGAGACTTTGAAATTGTGCAACAGGTTGCTGCACAAATTCCCTGGCGGAGCAATATTGTGTTACTTGATAAATTATCCGACCAGGATAGTCGAATCTGGTATGCAAAAAAGGCATTAGAATATGGCTGGAGCAGTAATATTTTGGATTTATAGATTCAAGGCAAGTTAATAAAGAGAAACGGTAAAAGTGTTAATAACTTTGATACCGCGTTACCGCCGACAGATTCAGATATGGCAAATCATATCTTTAAAGATCCGTATTTATTCGATTTTTTAGGAACAGATATTCCGCGCCGGGAAATTGAGATAGAAAGAAAACTGACAGAACATATTCAAAAATTCCTGCTGGAATTGGGACAGGGATTTGCATTTGTAGGGCGACAGGTTCATTTGGAAGTAGGCGGGCAGGATTTTTATCTGGACTTATTATTTTATCATTTAAAGCTGCGTTGTTATGTCGTTATTGAACTTAAAGCCTGTGATTTTGAACCGGGATTTGTGAGTCAGCTCAATATGTATCAGAATGTCGTGAATGATATTCTGAGGCATCCAGATGATAAGCCGACAATTGGACTTCTTCTTGTGAAGGGGAAGAATAAAACAGTGGTGGAATATTCGTTGCCTGGTTATCAGAGTCCTATTGGGGTTGCTGACTGGCAGGAACAGTTGACGAAGGAATTACCCGATGATTTGCAAAGTAGCCTTCCATTGATTGAGGAAATCGAAAAAGAAATTGGATAGATTTGTGCAACACATTGTTGCACAAATTGAAATATTCGGGTAAACATAGAAGTATACGACAAGGATAAATTGCGTCTTTCGGGTATCCGAATCACCACCTCTACCCATGTTGAGTGCGTTTGTTTAATGACGAGAAATGCGAAGTAAAAGTGCCGAAAAAGCCGATAAAATGGGCATTCTTCGGAAGCGGGCTTTCAGCGTGAGTGAACAGAAAATTTGGAAAATAGGACGAGGTTTCAATAATGCCTTGATGAGATTTTGAAATCTGCCCTATGACTTATTATTCGATATTGGCTTGGTGAGTGCTTAGGACTGCTGGCATAGTGGGAGTGTGTGGGATTATTGACAGCAATCGGAGACACTGAAAGGTAAGCAGAATAGCTGTTGTTTGATATTGATGTCAAAGTGGGCAAGGAGGGATTTGGAGTGATAAATTTAGGGCAGCTTAAAGAGATAAAGGACTTAAGAAAAGTGTGGCCGCACGAAGCATTGGATTTCACACCGTGGCTTGCAGAGGAGGATAATCTTTCTCTGCTGTCAGATGCTGTGGGATTGGAGATTACCGTGGACGAAGCGGAATCAAGTGTCGGCGATTATAATGTGGATATTTATGCGACTGAGACTGGGACGGACAGAAAGATTATTATTGAAAATCAACTGGAAGATACCAACCATGACCATCTTGGCAAGTTGATTACATATGCATCAGGGAAAGCAGCGGATATTGTGATTTGGGTTGTAAAGCGCGCTCGTGAAGAGCACAGGGCGGCAATCGAATGGCTGAATAACCATACGGATGAAAATATTGCATTTTTCCTTTTGGAGGTTAAGTTATTTCAAATCGGCGATTCAGATATTGCTGTAAAATTTGAAGTCATTGAGAAACCCAATGACTGGGCGAAGGAAATTAAGCGTCAAACAAGCAGTTCTCCCACATTGCAGGCGAGATATGATTATTGGGCTGCCTTTAACGAATATGCTTTTCATAATGCGGCGTTTGCTAAGGCCTTTAGCAGAAGAAAAGCCAGCACTGACCATTGGATGACTTTAAGTGTTGGTTCTTCTGCCTGTCATATTGATTTGCTGCAAGTGAGGAAGGACAACAACATTACCGTTGAATGGTATATCACTGACGATAAGGAACTTTATCAGAAATTTTATTCCCACAAGGCGGACATTGAATCGGACATGGGAATGGCACTGGATTGGAGAGAATTGCCGGATAAAAAGGCAAGCAGGATTTTGGTAATTCATGAGGCGGATTTTGATAATAAGGATAAATGGCCAGAGCAGTTTGAATGGATGATGGATGCTGCGATGAAGATGAAAAAGGCGTTTAAGAAGTATTTGTAGAGTATCATTCAGACAGAATATAAAAAATTAGAGAATTAAAGGAGCGCCAACCAATAGGGTGTATGCTCCTTTACTGTCTTGGTTGGACTGTCTAAATGGTATTTAGATGCCACCCTCGATATCAACTTCAAATTTGTCATACATAAAGTCTAGCAGTTCTGCTGCTGTAGGGATATCTCCCGCTTTTTTTATGCGTTCCCAATATCGCTTGTCTTCAGAAATCAGCCCGTCTGCTATATATTCATCAAATACTTTGGAAAGATTATTTTCTGTCATGCCGCAGCGTGCAGCCATATGCCGTAGGACGGTCTTTCCATTAAATTTTATTCCCCATATATGCGAGTTGCTGTATGCCAGACGGATTGACCGGAGAGCCTTTTCTTTGATTCGTTTTACCTTATCAGTGGTTAGATTTTCTGTTTCAGCAACTCTTGTGTATTTCTTTAAATAATAGCATTTCAGAAGGATATTGATTTGTTCTTTGGTTAAAGGCTCATAATTTTCCATAAGTCTATACCATTTCTGTATCTGACGGTATTATATCCAGAAGAAGCTGGAACATCTGCCTGCTGGTTTCAATGTCACGATAGGTTAGTTTATAGAGTAATTCATCCGTAAATCCCTGTGCAAACAAAGCTGAAGCTGGTGCGATAATAAATCGCTGCTTTATCCGTTGGTTTAATTCTTCCAGCATCGATTCGCCAGCTATGTGGGAAATTTGGTCATAAACTTCCTGCACTCGTATGATATCCAACGAGCCGCCAATGTTAGTCACCTGCTCTTTTATAAACTTTCCTGTGGAGTCCACCATTGCTTCGTCTGCCAAAAAGAAAAGCAGTATGCAAAGATTAGTGTAGTGTTCTTGGAAAATCAGTTTGTCTGCATATTGTTCGTAAAGTTCTTTCATTCGTGGGTAGAGCGGATGCTCATGCTGTGGTTCTGTTCCATCCAGAACATGAAACAGCAGACCCTGCAAGTCACCTCCTATTCGGAACCCCTCATCCGCAGATTCGAAGGCAAGTTGGCCGCCGCTCATTCCTTCAAAAATCATGGAGAGGTAGTGCTCCAGCAAATACCCTTGTTTGCCAAGCCGCAGACGAATCTGCTTTGCCAGTTTAAAAATTGACAACAGGGAGTCTTCGGCGACTCTGTTGTCGGTACAGCTAAAGAAGCTGTCTGTGTGATGAAAAATGTTCATGTTATCCCGACCTTTCATTTATAGGGTCGGGTATTTCCCGTATCTTCAAAAGCGCATGCAAAGGCGGAGGACGGAATCCTATTTTCCCATGCACACGCTGTTATTTTGCTTATTGTGCGGCTGTAGCAAATGCGATATAATAGCTTTGTCGTGGTGCCGCTTTTGCGGTTGTGCTGGGTGGTGCAATCACCTTAGTGCAGGACTGATGTGTTGGTAGCACATCAGTCTGCCATGACGTTTTTTATTGTCGGGGAAAACCCGCCGTTGTTATATAAACTCTAAAAAGCCGGATTGTCAAGTCACAGTTTTCTATGGGAAGGGAAATCTTTAATAGTATAAGAGTATAGATATTCCGTGGCTAGACGGTAAGCAGGAACATTCTGAAACTTCAAAATATACACCGCTTGGTGGAATCGAATAACGAAATAGCATTATAAAAATGCACCATAAAAGTAATTACTTTTATGGTGCTAAACAAGAGGATATGATAATTCTTACGTATATTGATGATATAAGAAGAAAGTGGATTTTTACAGAGATTGAGGAGAATCATTTTCATTGGCAGAATGTTACTGTGAAAAATAATGGAGAATGGCATATCAATGCAGAAATGTATGCTGAGCGTATCTAGTAAGTATAGTTCATGGTGAGAAAACTTACCATTTACTGGAACATTAAAATCAGAAAGGGACAATAATCTATGAAAATGCCAGCAGAAAAAATCGATATGATTATGTTCGCCCCCTGTGGAATGAATTGTAAGGTATGCTATAAACATTGCTATCATAAAAAGCCATGTGCCGGATGCCTAAACAGTGATAAAGGAAAACCAGAGCATTGCCGTAAATGCAAGATAAAAGACTGTATTAAAGACAAAGGATTATCCTATTGCTTTGAGTGTTCCGACTATCCGTGCAAGTTGATAAAAAATCTTGAAAAAAGTTATAACAAGAGATATCAAGCAAGCCTTATGGAAAATAGTGAGTTTGTGCGGCAGCATGGGTTAGAAGCGTTTATGGAACAGCAGAAAGAAAAATATACCTGTTCAAAATGCGGCGGTATTATTTCCATTCATGACAGGGAATGCAGCGAGTGTCAAGAAAAGATGGATGATGAAACGTCTGGTTTATAAGATTTGAAAAATGAATGAAGTAAACGATAAGGAGAGATATATCATGAGCGAAACAATGGAATTCCCCAACAGAGAAGAATTTCGTGAATGGCTCCGCGAGCATTGTGCATCAAATGATGGGATTTGGCTTTTGTTCGGCAAGGCTGGTGGGCCAAAAATTTAAAAGCGGGAGAAGCTCTCGAAGAAGCACTCTGTTTTGGCTGGATTGACGGACAACAGAAGATGGTTTGGCAAAGATAGATACAACTTTTGATGGAGATACGGTCTGGCTGTCAATTGATCAGATGGCGGAGTTGTTTTAAAGAGATAGAAGCGTAATAGGTAAGCAAGTGAGAAATGTTTTTAAAGAAGGAGAATTGTCCAAAGAATCAGTATGGGCAAAATTTGCCTATACTGCTGCTGATGGAAAAGTTTATGATGTAGATTATTATAATCTTGACGTGATTATTTCGGTCGGTTATCGTGTGAAGTCAAAGCGCGGCACACAATTTAGAATATGGGCAACAGGCATTTTAAAAGAATATATGAGAAAAGGTTTTGCGCTGGACGATGAGCGGCTGAAGAATTTGGGTGGTGGAGGCTACTTCAAAGAATTACTCGAACGTATTAGAGATATACGTGCTTCTGAGAAGGTATTTTACAGGCAAGTCTTAGAAATATATGCTACAAGTATTGATTATGATCCGAAAGCTGAAATATCCATTCAGTTCTTTAAAAAGGTTTAGAATAAGATTCATTATGCGATTCATGGACAAACTGCAGCAGAAGTTATTTATACCAGAACGGATGCTGAAAAAGAGTTTATGGGACTTATGACATTTGCAGGAAACCAGCCAACATTAAAGGAGGTTGTCATTGCTAAAAACTATCTGATTGAAAAAGAGCTTCGGGCGATGGGATAACTTGTTTCAGGGTATCTTGATTTTGCGGAACGTCAGGCAGAGCGGGAACAGGTAATGACTATGAGCGATTGGGCAGCGCATTTGGATCGTATCCTTACAATGAGTGGCGAACAGTTACTTCAAGGAAACGGAAGTGTTACTCATAAACAAGCAGTTGATAAAGCAACGAGTGAATACAGAAAATATAAAACCAGAACCCTCAGTGATGTGGAGAAGGATTATTTGGATTCGATAAAAATATTGGAACATAAAATGGATAAGAGTTGAAAAGGTGATATTATTCACGAATTAATAAAATTAGATAAGCGGAACTCCGCCAGGGGTGAGCCGCGCCTTTCAGACATCATTATTATCCACTCATCACATGTGGAAACCGCGGTGCTTCTCGTGCGGAAACCTTGATTCCAGGCGTGTTTGCGGGATTATTTGGAGAAAATGGAGTTGTGTTTTTGCGGAAGGTGAGAGGGATAAGTTTCCGCAGATACCTTACCTCCATTCTACTCATCTGTTACTTGGTATAAGTATAGAATTTTCTGCCAGAACATTCAGTACTCCTCAGAACAAATAATCTGCAATAGTCAGCAAAAATCAGTATTCCTGTCTGAAAGGAATAAATTCGTATATATGGGTTGCGTGTAGGAATAACTCGTCATATAATCAAGCCATAGTGTTGTACACTAAGCATAGGAACACTTAGAAACCGGAAACAGACACAACAGCCTGAATGAGTAAAAGAAAAGGAGTTAAAAATATGACAGAAAAAGAAAAAGCCGCCGCCGGCTATCTGTACGATGCCAACTATGACCAGGAAATTATCGAATCCCGTACGGCCTGCATGGACATGTGCCATGATTATAACCAGCTCCGTCCCTCCCAGGTAGAAGAACAGAAAAAGATGATCAAAAAAATACTGGCAAAAACAACAGACAGATTCTGCATCGTAGCTCCGTTCCACTGTGATTTGGGTTATAATGTGGAGATCGGGGATAACTTTTACGCCAATTACAATTGTATTATCCTCGATGGGGCAAAAGTGGTCTTTGGAGACAATGTGTTTATTGCGCCTAACTGCTGTTTCTCCACAGCGGGCCATGCGTTGGATGTGGAACAGAGAAATCGGGGACTGGAATTTGCCTATCCGATCACGGTTGGGAATAACGTGTGGATCGGAGCCAATGTATCGGTTCTGCCGGGGGTGACCATAGGGGATAATACGGTGATCGGCGCTGGAAGCGTAGTGACCAAAGATATACCGTCCGGTGTGATCGCGGTGGGAAATCCATGCAGGCCGGTACGTGAAATCACAGAAGCGGACAAAGATAAATACCCCAGATATGAGGATGGTTCGCTGTGAGATTATGAAATGCCAGACATCTGCATATAATAAAAATATCTGAGTACTGGATTTGAAAAACTGCGTGTGATAAGGAGGATGTAACAAATGAACATAGAATTTAATAAGAGTCTGATCACGGGGAATGAATTAATCGATACACAGCATCGGGAGCTGATTGAAAGGGTTAATAAGCTTACCGGTGAATGCGCGGCCGGAAGGGAGAAGAACTCCGCGATCCAAACGCTGGATTTCCTGATGGATTATGTGGATTTTCATTTTTCTGCGGAGGAAGGACTTCAGGCAGAGAACGGATACCCTCTTTTGGAAGCTCATAAAAAGCAGCATGCGCATTTTGCAGCGGCTGTGGATTCCCTGCGGGAGATGCTGGAGGAGGAAGAGGGGCCCAGCGACGCCTTTGTGGCTGCAGTAAAGAAAAATGTGGTTGACTGGCTCTTAAACCATATCCAGATCTGGGATAAACAGGTCGCAGAATATATAAGGAGCCTGTAGCGCAAATAACTCCGAGCAAAACAGCGCAAGTCCGGACGGCTCAGAGGAAGTCTGGACGGTCCGGCAGAATTGTCCCTACAGCTCTCCATGGAGCAGACGGAACATTTCATCGGTGAATATCCGTATCTGGTATTGGATTCCCTGGCATCCGCATAGAATACTAAAAATGGGTATCAGGGAATGAGTTCAGAATGAAAGAAAAAACTTACGATCGGGAAGCGGCTGTAGAATACGCACGGGTCTGGGCATTTAAGAGAAATCCGGCCTACCTGGATTTTGAAAAGCTGGGAGGTGACTGCACCAACTATGCGTCCCAGTGTCTCTATGCCGGAAGTAAAACTATGAATCCTGAGAAAACCTTCGGATGGTACTATTATTCCGCCAGCAATCGTACCCCATCCTGGACCGGTGTAAGGTATCTCTATAATTTTCTTACAAAAAATAAGGGAGTTGGGCCCTATGCGTACGAGACTGACAGAAATAAGGTAAGTCCGGGCGATATCGTACAGTTAGGACGGGCGGACGGGACGTTCTATCACAGTCCGGTCATCGTGGCGGTTACAGAGGAAGACATCTTTGTAGCTGCGCACAGCTATGACGCCTATATGCGCCCGCTAGGCAGCTACACTTACGACAGAGCCCGGTTTCTGCATATAGCCGGGGTGCGGACCTGGTAACGATTAATCCGCTGGTGACATCTTCCACGGAGTCCAGGCAGTTTTTTATACGCAGATAAATTTCTGTGCAGACCAGAAGCTCTGCGGGGCCGGTGACGTGGAATACAGGCTGCGGATGTCGTCGGTATACAGCGCGTCCCCCTCATTTTTTATGGAATAACCCTCAATGATCAGCCATGGAGTTTTGCCGGTTTTTTAAAGCGGCAGAACTCCTTTATTACGCTTCTGATGGTATCACAGCAGGACAGTAACAGTTCCGCGAATTTTAAAGTGAGAAGTACCTTCTGAAGATATCTGGCTGATTGATAGGAGCATTTGGAGAGATCTTCCAGGACTTAAAAGTAATCATACTTCTTGCTTTTTTCAAAATCAATCCCTCTTAAAATATGTACAGGAACAACCTCGTGATAAGACAGGCCATCAGGCCGCATCCCGGAAATGTAGAATTCAGGTAATGTGGGGGAATAACTGGGTTTCCGAAGCGGATATGGCAGGGGATTTTGGAGATTAATAATAAAAGGACAGATTGGAGAAATGGAAAGAGGGAATACAGTGATGGAAAAACAGGATAGGGATAAAAGTGACTGGGAGTTGCTGCGAGATGAGATCAGGAGCTGCCGGTTATGCCGGGAACGATTTGGATTTGAACCAAAGCCTATTGTCTGGGGGAGCGCAGATTCCAAAATTATGCAGATCAGCCAGGCGCCCAGCAAAAGCGTGCATGAGACCCGGATTCCCTTTCATGATCTGAGCGGGCAGAAGCTCAGAAGAGAGTGGTATGAGATTACGGATGAACAGTTTTATGATGTCAATAATTTTTATATCGTATCGGTGGGACACTGTTATCCTGGAAAAAACGCTTCTGGAGGTGACCGTCTGCCGCCGGCCTTATGCGCCAAAACCTGGCTTGACAGGGAGATCAGGCTGGTAAACAATGAAATATACCTGCTGGTAGGAGGAGCCGCAGCTAAATTCTTTTTCCCCAACCGGAGTTTTACCGGTCTGGTATTCGAGAACCTGAAACTAAGGGGAAAACCGGCCTATGTACTCCCCCATCCCTCCCCGCTGAACATAAAATGGTTTCGTGACAATCCGGACTTCCTTACGTACAGACTAAAAGAAATCCGCCGGATCATCCATCAGGTTCTGAACCTGCCGGGATAGATCTGATAACATCGTTCCTCCTTCAAAAAGGGTTCCCCTACTCTCAAAAGGCAAAAGTTTTCTATACATTTTCCGGCTGATGTTATACAATAAAAACGGTGAAGTAGCAGTACAGAAGCGTGAGCGGCGTTGGAGGAAACGCCGGACTAAGGAGGAAATGATTTGAGGGATCAGGACAGGACAAATTTCAGGATGACTCCTGGTGGGATTTTTCAGTGCAGATATGATCCCGGCTGGACCGTAATATATGCGAATGATGGGGTGTTTCAGTTTCTGGAATACACGCGGGAGGAATTCCGGGAATTATTTGACAATCAGCTGGCGGGCGTCATTTATCCGGAAGATCTGGAACCTATGTACAGAACCGTGAGTGAACAGCTGAAGAAGGGGAACGTGGTTGAAAATGAGAATCGGCTGGTCTGCAAGAGCGGTGCGGTAAAATGGATCTGGATCAGCTGCGAGTTCGTTGCCCGGGAGGGCGAGGAGCCGTATTTTTATTGCATGTTTCACGATATTACCCGGCAGAAACAGGCCCAGTCCAGAATGGAGATCAGTGAACGGCGTTATGATCTCATTCTGTCTATGACGCAGGATGTTATTTATGAATGGAACTATGAGACCGGGGAGATTTATTATGCTCCTACTTTTGAAAAGAAATTCGGGTATGTGCCGCCTACGGATAATTTCCCGTATACGGTATTGGAGATGGGGATCATTTATCCCGATGATGAAGAACTGTTCCGCAGCCATTTTCAGAAGATCGCGGATGGTGAGGCCGAAGCGGTCGGCGAGTACCGGATTATGAAAGCGGATGAAAGCTTTATCTGGTGCAGGATTACGGCGTCTGCGATACGGGATGAGAACGCAAAGCTTCAAAAGGTGATCGGGATGATCTCCGATATCGATGAGCAGAAGCGGAAGGTTTTCTTCGCGCAGGAGCAGGCCATGCGGGATACTCTGACCGGGCTGTATAACCGGGGAGCGACGGAGAGGCTGATCAATGAATATCTGAATGGTTATGATGGGATGGCTGCGTTCCTGGTGATTGACGTGGATAATTTTAAGGGCGTGAATGACACTCTGGGACATGTGTACGGAGATGCCGTGCTGGGGGATATGGGTTATCATCTGAAGAAGATGTCCAGGTCCGGGGATATCATCGGACGGGTAGGCGGCGATGAATTTGTGGTATTCCTGACCGAGCTTCCCAATGCGCAGACCGCCCTGCATGTCGCGAACCGGATCGGGAGGATTTTTCACCGGTCTATTGAGGAGTCCCATATCCAGTATGAGATAACCGGAAGTATCGGCATTGCGTTTTACCCGAAAGATGGGCAGGATTATCTAAGCCTGTTCTCCAGGGCCGATACGGCTATGTATTATGCCAAACACAGTGGGAAAAACCAACTGGCTGTCTATGACGAGAAAGAGGCTTCGGAGCTTCCGTTAAACAGAAAAGAGGAACCCGATGAGGAAAAGGCGGGGATTCAGAAGAATTTCCGGGATAACATCATCGAGTATGTGTTCCGTATTTTTTATGAAAACGAAGATGTGGATAAAGCGCTGCCGGTGCTGATGGATTTAATCGGGAAAATATTCGATGAGAGCCGGCTGTACATTCTGGAAATCGCGGGGAGTACGGGACTGGCCCGCAATACCTTCGAGTGGTGTAATATCGGGATTCCTTCCATGAAGGGTGGACAGGATGTGTTTGAATATCTAAAGAGCCCGATGGAGTTCGATCAGAATCAGATTTATTCCTGCGAGGATGTGGAGGCTTTACCGGAAGGTGAGTTTAAAGAGTGGCTGGTCAAACGGGGAGTGGTCTCGACACTGATCTGCAAACTGATTGAAGACCACAGGGTGGTCGCTGTGATTGGATTCGAGGACTGCCGTAAGAAAAGGCGGGCGTCTCTGGAAGAGAAGGATGCGCTGTCATTGATCTCGCAGACGATCAGTCTGTTCCTGATGAGAGCCAGACGGCAGGAAGAGATCCGCAGGCAGCAGGCGTTCTCCCAGCGCCTGCTCAAACGGGTAACTACCTGTATCTACAGTATTGATCCGGAAACCTATCAGCTTATATTCGTCAACAGTAATATGGCCTGCTCTTTGAAAGGATTGAAGGTAGGAGAGCTATGCTACCGGTCCATAAGGGGAATGGACCGCCCGTGTCTGGACTGCCCCATGGCGGAGCTCAGCCAGGAACACAATAGTGTGACGAAAGAGCTGTATCATCCGAATATGAAAAAGTGGACGGAAACCACGGCTGCTTTTATGCGCTGGTCAGACGGCAGAACAGTATGTCTGGTCAACAGCTATGATATAACCAGATACAAGGAGAAAAAAGAATCCAATCCCGGCAGTGAAGTCCGGTATATGAATGCTGCGCGCCATACAAGACTGAATGTATGGGAATATGACATCCAGAAAGATGTACTGATCCTGGCTGAGAGTACGAAAGGACAGGAGGACAGGCAGAGGTGTCTGGAGCAGATACCGGAATCTTTGATCGATACGGGGATGATTCATCCGGAGAGTGTGGAAACGGTCCGGAAGCTGTATGATGAGCTGAAGGAAGGCAAACGGGCGGTACAGCAGGAGATCAGAACCCGCACAGCCGATGGTCCGGAATGGCAGTGGGTGAGAATCCGGTATCTTACCATATTCGATGAGGTGGGCAGACCTGTCCGGGCGATCGGTGTCGGCGTGAATATCACACAGCTGAAGGAAGCGGAGATCAATTACCAGAAAGAACTTCGGGCGATGCATACCTTATCGGACGGAGTGGTCTGGGTCAGCCGGGTGAATCTGACGGAGAACCGGGTAGAATATCTGAAAAGTGAACAGTATCCGGATTATAAAATCCGGGGAGATATGCCATATGAGGAAATGCTGCAGCAGGTGTCCAGAGAGATCGTGAATCAGGATGACCGGAAGCGGTTCTTAGGCACTATGTCCAGAGGAGCTTTAAGAACCGCCTATGCCAGTGACCACACCACGGTATCCATGGATTACCGGTTTAAAAATTCCAAGGGCAGAATGTATTGGGTAAATTACCATGTAAAATTGGTGCCGGATGCGATTTCCAGAGATCTGTATGCCTACGGTATGGTGCGGAATATAGACGCACAGAAAAATATGGAACTGTCCCTAACCAAAAAGGCCCAGAAAGATCCGGCCACCGGGGTATATAATAAAGAAACTGCCATGGTCATGATGAAAGAGGCCATTCGAAAAGCGGCGGAAGTAAAAAAGCGCCAGCTGCTGCTGATCTTCCGTCTGGATACCTACGGAGAGCTGGTCAGAAGAGGCGGCTACCTCATGGCGGACGATGTGATGAAAGAGCTCAGCAGTCAGTTGAAGCTGGTGTTTGGTTCGCCCCAGGTTATGGGGAGATTCAATATGGACGAGCTGGATATCCTGCTGATCGGGGAAAAAGCCGGGCAGGATATTATGGATCTGGTCAGGGAGGTCCGAAGGACGATCAAGACGCCCTATCTGTTTGCGAAAATACCAATCGAAGCCATGATAACCACTGGGATCGCATACACAGATGGGACCTGTACAGACGGAGAGCATACAGACCTGGACAATCTGTATCAGAGAGCCAGAATTGCCCTGGAAGCCGCTGAAAAAGAGCATTCCAGATGCCAGATTTATTCTGAAAAGCTGTCTGTGAAAGACTGGAAGATCAAACCGGCAAAAGACTGGGAGGACAACCGGGTTACTTTTTATGAAAACAGAGATATGCAGGAGGTGCTGTTAAGGTGTGCGTTCTCACTGATGACCTCCAAGGATTTCGAACGGGCGATTGACAATGTATTAAGGCAGATAGCCGGCTATTACGGCGCAGACCGCGCTTTTCTGGTAGAATTCAAATCGGGGGAGGATGAATGTAAGCAGTACTATATTTCCGATTCCGGCCAAAATCAGATGATAAAGAAACAACCGGCTCCAGACAAAGTGAGTGCCTGGCGCAAGGGCTTCATGAAAAATAAAAAACTGGCTCTTAAGAATATCGAAGAAATCCGGAAAAAATATCCGGAGGATTATAAGAGGCTTGAGAGAAACGGTATCCGTTCCGTTCAGGCGGTGGCGCTGGAGGCGGATAATGAGATCACCGGCTGCCTGGGAATTGAGAATCCTGCTAAGAACCTGATGGACTTTGATCTGCTGGATTCCGTGAAGCATTTTGTGATAAATGAGATGGTAAAGCGGGATATGCAGCGGGAGCAGGATTATCTGGGATACCATGATGTGCTGACCAATCTGTTGAACCGGAACAGTTATATCCAATACAACGCTTCCCTGAAAGAAGACACGCTGCTCTCTCTGGGAGTACTGTCCGCGGATATCAACGGACTTAAGAAAGTCAATATAGCCTATGGGCATGAGGCGGGTGACCATCTGGTGAAACTGACGGCGGATATTCTGAAAAGCCAGTTTTATGACAGCCGGGTCTTTCGTTTCGCGGGCGATGAATTCTTGGTGGTGGCGGAAAACCTCACAAGGGATGTATTTCGTGAGCGGATCGAGTTGGTGCGCATGAAATTGACCGAAAGCTACGCCATGGGGGTTTCCATCGGCTATGCCTGGGCGGATACCGAGATCCGTCTGGATCGTCTGGTTGCCCACGCGGATGAGCGCATGGTGATAGCTAAGCAGAATTTCTATAAAAGAGAAGAGCGGGAAAGCGGCCGCTACAATCCCCACAGACTGGAAGGGTTAAAGCAGGTCATCAAACAGGGGCTTTTTAAAATGTATCTGCAGCCAAAAGCAGAGATCCAAAGCGGAAGCATCTGCGGTGCGGAAGCCCTGGTGCGCTTCGATGACAAGCGGTTTGGCGTGATCGGTCCGGATAAATTTATCCCGCAGCTGGAGCGGGAGGGTATGATTTATGCGGTAGATCTTCACATGTTCGGAAGGGTCTGCGAGACTCTCAGGGATTGGCAGGATCGGGAAATTCCTCTGATTATGATCTCGGTAAATTTTTCCAGGTCTACCCTGTTAGAGGAGAACCTGATGGAGCAGGTCGAAGAGATCTGGGAAAAATACCAGGTGCCCAAGGAGTACATAGAGATAGAGATCACAGAAAGTTTCGGCGAGATGGAACGGGAAACGCTGGTACAGATCGGACAGCGGATCATAGAACACGGCTTCCGTCTGTCCCTGGATGATTTCGGCGCCCAGTACAGCAATATAGCGATCCTCTCAGTTCTCCCGTTACACGAGTTAAAGCTGGATAAAAGCCTGACACACGACCTGTTTTCCAGCAACAATACCAGGGTAGTGGTCAAGCATTTCCTGAATCTGTGCAAAGAACTGGGAATCTTAAGTGTGGCGGAGGGCGTGGAGTCCAGCGAACAGCTGGACATCCTGCGGGAACTGGGCTGCGATTATATCCAGGGTTATTATCTGAATAAGCCGATCCCTCTGACAGAGTTCGAACAGATGTATATGCTGGGGAGGATATCTCCTCCCACATCAGCACATTAATGCGGATTCCCAACAAATCTGCTTGAAAATTATGGACAGATTGGATATACTGAAAAAATAACGAATACATATGCAGGGAAAATTAGGATGAAACGTCATACGATTGTAGAGTACACACATGATTTTTTGAGGAAGTATATCGGGGAGGGGAATGTCTGTATCGATGCCACTGCTGGAAATGGAAATGACACCGAATTTCTGTGCGGGCTGGTAGGCAGCGAGGGCAAAGTGTTCGCCTTTGATATCCAGGAGGATGCGGTGAATACGACCAGAAGCCTTCTGGAGATGTTCGGGCTGGACGAGATCGCAGAGGTTTACCTGGATTCCCATGAGAACATGGATTCCTACGTGGAGCCGGACTCGGTGGACGGGATCGTGTTCAATCTGGGGTATCTGCCCGGAGGAGACCATTCCATATGCACCTGTCCCAAGACCACGATCACCGCCATAAAAAAAGGGCTGACGCTGCTGAAACCGGACGGTGTGATGTCGGTAAGTGTTTACAGCGGCAAAGACAGCGGCTTCGAGGAGAGGGATGCCGTGCTGTCTTTTCTGGAATCGCTGGATTCCAAGGATTATACTGTAATTAAGAACGAATTCATCAATAAACCGAATCATCCGCCGATACCGGTGTTTATCTTTAAAAACTATTGATCCCCGATGAATGTCCTTGTATTATTAGCCTCAAAACGATTTACCGGATGTGGTTTTCTCAGAGGCAGAGGCGTTGGGGTGATGAGTGGAGGCGTATTCCTGTACGGAGGGATCTTTGATTTCATAGATTCGGAACCATTCTTTGGTGGACTCGTCTTTGGTCGTCTCCGAGCGGTTCTTGTACAGGAAACGGACCAGGCTGTAACAGTCCACCCAGATCTCGGAGGCGCCTTCTTTCTGGGATTCGTCGAAGATCAGTTGAAGTCCGAAATGCAGATGCGTGGTGTCGATGTTATTGACATTCTCCGTGGTACTGTATCCGGTATGGCCCATATAGCCGATGACATCACCGGCCTGTACGATGCTGCCTTCCTTTAAGGATTTTACGTAGGGAAAATTCTGGCGAAGGTGCGCATAATAGTAATACCGCTTCTGGTCAAAACTGCGGATGCCCAGGCGCCAGCCGCCGTACTGGTTCCAGCCTAAGGCCTCCACATAGCCGGATTCCACGGCGATGATGGGAGTTCCCGTCTGCCCCATCATATCGTGTCCCAGATGCTGCCGCTGATACCCATAGGAGCGGGATACCCCAAAATCATCATAATCGCTGTATTCAAAGCCTTTCGCAATGGGGTGGAAGGCTTTCAGACCATATTTTTTTACCCACACCAATTGGGACGGGTCTGATTCGGAGGGCTGCTGAATATCGTACTCCCCTACAAAACCGCCCAGTATGGCTGTGTAGGCTTCCAGATAATAATTATAATATTTCATATCCTTCGTGGCTTCTGCCATGGTAATCTCTTTGTTTTGCAGCTTTTCCGCCAGGGCGGACATATCTTTTAACGCGCTTTTGGGAAAATCACCGCCGTTTTTTGCTGCCGTATAGGCCAGTAATTCAATCCAGTCCAGATGCACGGGTTGGGACTGGGTGTCCACATCATAGTGATAGGCGGCGTCCAGGGCTTCATAGGAAGCTTTGAAGTCCACCCATTTGATAAAATCCTTCTGGGCATCCTGTGTCTCGGTATCTGTCGTGCCGGCCGGGTCTGCGGCGTTATCCGCGGATTCTTTCGTGGTGCCTGCGGAATCTTCCCGGCTGTTCGAGGCTGTGTAAACGGTACTTCCGGTAGCCTTCTGATACGAGAAGATACAAATAAATAAGAACAGTAAAATCAATTCACAATAAATGCTTCTCTGAATCCTCTTTTTATATCTTTTCATGTTATCCCCTCAATCGCATTTGGTTCTACGGTAAAAACCTTGCTTTGCAGCTCTTATCTCTTTATGAAACATTTTATGAAGGGGAAATGGACAATATGCCGTTATGTTGTATTCATACAGGGACATGAAAAAACCGTTCCATATCTGAATTCAGTTATGGAACGGCAGATCATTAACACTGTACCCGATGCGATTCGAACGCACGGCCTTTGGAGTCGGAGTCCAACGCTCTATCCAGCTGAGCTACGGGTACATAGTTCGCTGTGGAAACCTTCCCTATTGTACCGCTAAAACGGGACGAATGTCAATAGAAAATTGTCCTTTTTTCTATTACTCTGTCTCAAGCAGGATACCCAGGGTATTAGGGCCGCAGTGGCAGGAGATCGTGCAGCTGGCTCTTGTCACGTAGACCGCGTCAAAGTCCATACTTTCCCGAATCGTCTCTTTCACCAGGTCTATATAGGCTTCATCAATGCCGGAATGGGTGATAAAGATCCGGTTTTTTCTGATATCGGGATAGGAAGCCAGTTTATCTCTTGTATACTTAACCAGCACTTTATCCAGGTTTCCCCTGTATTTTTTTCCGACTCCCATGGCCCCGGAAGTATTGTCCACTTCTATACAAGGCTTCAGATTCAGTAAATTGGCCCCCAGAGCGGTGACGGAGGAACAGCGGCCTCCCGCGTGCATAAATTCCAGGGTGTCCAGAATAAAGCTGGCGTGGCACTTTCCGGTTCTGGCCTTCAGGGCCTTGCTGATTTGCGCCGCCGGCATCCCCTGACTGATCATCTCAGCGGCATCCAATACAAGATGCCCCATACCGGTAGAAAGATTACAGGAATCTACAGGATAAATACCGTCCATCTCCCCGGCAGCCAGGCAGCAATTCTGATATGAACTGGAAAGGGCGCTGCCCAGATTCAGATGTACCACCTCATATCCCGCGCTGACCCAGGGTTTAAAGTACTGTTTATATTCCTCCACATTGATCGCGGCCGTTTTGGGCAGAATCCGCCTGGTCCGGTATGCATCATAGATCACGTCCGGGGTAATATCCACATTATCCATATAATCTTTGCCGTCCAGAATGATATGATAAGGATAATAATTCACCTGATACCGCTCTTTTAACTCCTGTCCCAGATCACACGTACTGTCCGCGCTTAAAATTACTTTCTTCATATAAACCCTCACACCTCTTCATCCATCATTATAAAACTCAGTCTATAAAACAAACCAAACAGTATAATATCACAAATTCCCAGTTTCGAATAGCCCTTAACAAGAATCAAATACTGCGGCCTCAAATACTGCGTTCCAGTATCCGGTCATAGATTCCCTTCGTCTTCTGGTCATAGAGCACGAACAAAACCAGATCCAGCTCAGACGGCTGCGTGTGCAGGAATTCCACTACCGTATCAACAGCGATGCGGGCCGCTTCCTCCGCCGGATAGCTGTAGATTCCGGTGGATATCGCCGGAAACGCAATGGAGTGCAAGTTGTGCTGAACGGCCAAATGCAGGGAATTCCGATAACAGGAAGCCAAAAGCTGCGCTTCGTTCCTGTGGCCGCCCCGCCAGACTGGGCCCGGCGTGTGGATAATATAGCGGCAGGGCAGCAGATACCCCTGGGTTATTTTCGCTTCCCCCGTGTCACAGCCATTTAACAGACGGCATTCCTCCAGAAGCTTTGGCCCGGCGGCCCGGTGGACCGCCCCGTCCACGCCGCCTCCCCCCAGAAGCGATGTGTTTGCCGCATTTACGATGGCATCTACCCTGACTTTTGTGATATCTCCCTGTAATGTCTGTATCATCCCCATATCCCCTCACTGTTTAAGATTGACCGGGCTTTCCGCCATTCCGGATCATATTGCTCCACATATCCCCAGAACACAGGATTGTGCCCTTTTTCCAATAGATGTACCAGTTCATGTATAATAACGTATTCCAGGCACTGCACAGGGTATTTCACCAGATGCAGATTCAGACTGATCCTCCTGTCCCGGACATTACAGGAACCCCACCGTGATTTCATCTTTCTGATCGTCAGGTGGGTGATGGATACTCCGATTTCCCTCTGCCATTTTTCCAACAGCGGGACTGCTGTCTCCTGAAGCCGGTCCGCATACCAGCGGTACAGCCTCTTTTCCGCCTCTTCGGCGGTCTGGCCTTCCCAATGAGGGAAGAGCAGGCACCGGCCATTCCGCTTTACCGTGTCCCTTCGGCTGCCCGGTATGGTCTGGATGAGATATGTTTGCCCAAAGAATAAAACCTGGTCGCCCGTTTTATAATCATGGATGGGCCGGGGCGGTTTTTGGAGCATCTTTTTTCGATGGGCAACGATCCAGGGGAGGCGCTTCTCGATGGCTTCCCTGATCAGATGGTCGGGCATCCTTTTGGGAGCCGATATCTGAACCCTGCCGTCAGGCGGAACAACCCGGATATATAGATTCTTGATATTCTTGCGCTGTATCTGAAGCGGAAATGGATAACCCATCTGATCTTTCCTATCATCCGCCTGATCTTTCATATTGTCCCCCCCGCTGTATGTTAATGTCCTGCTTCTGCTCATATCAGGCCGCAGTATTGAAACTTCGTGCGCTTATCCTTAAAAAACACCGGATAGCGCAGCTCATAATTTCCCCAGACCGTACATGGAAATCTGGTAAAATAAAATGTCGAGAAAAGGACCTCCCGGGCCGTTATGTCCGACAAAAAACGAATCATGGACCGGGTCAAAGGATAGTAGACTTCTTCCCTGGTAATCCGTATATTCATCAGCATAGTCAACTGGTCCTCGGACAAGCTGTGGCGGAATCCTCTCTGCTCTTCTTTTGACAGGCTTCCATAATAAAAATCACAGTAAGCATCCGCCCTTCCGTTTATCTGGAGCATCACCTCCAGCATATGCCGGTATTCCGGCTCTGTTCTTTCCAGGATCACATGTTCATATCTGGAAAAGCCCTCTTCTATTTCTGGAAAAAGAAGCGCCCCCTTTTCCTTCAGGACCCTTTCCGGCACCGGATATATTTCAGCCATCTGTGTCCCCTCCTCCATCTCACCTGATCTGTCTTAATAACTGCTTTCGTATCTGCTTCCATTATAATGAATTTTTATCGCTGAATCAATAAACGAATTAGCTGGCGGTTGGAAGAAGGAATTAATAAATGAATCAACAAATGAAACAACAAGTAAAACAACAAGTAAAACAATAAATGAATCAACAAATAAACAACAAATGAAACAACAGACCGGGGCTGGCAGATATCAAAATAGCAGTGCCCGAAAGGGCATCACTGACTATTTTCATGCATCGCACGTAAGCGGCTAATATACAGCCTTTAATTGCTCATAGCCAAAAAAAATTAAGCAGATATGAATATTTTACCATTATTACCAGCATACTACCATTGATTATGGATAAGGAGGAAATGTCATGTCTAAGAGTGCTGCATTGCCTGTTGCCAATGAGAGAGGGTATTATGAGATACGCCTGGAGAGTATCGGCGGTCTGGGAGCGAATCTTTGCGGGAAGATGCTGGGCGAGCTGGGGGCGAATTATCTGGGTCTTAACTCGGCCAGTTTTTCAAGCTATGGGTCGGAGAAAAGAGGTTCACCGGTAAAGGCGTTTATCCGGTGGTGTGAGAAGGAACGGGATATTTATGTGAATAGTCCGGTGGAGAAACCTCATATTCTGGGGCTGTTTCATGAGGCTATGGCCGGAAAAATGCCGGTGACGGCGGGCGTGGATGCGAACACGAAGATCGTGATGAACACGCCGGCGGGACCCGGGGAGATCCGGGAGAAGTTAAAGCTGTGTTCCGGGGAGATCTTTTGTATCGATGCACTGAAGATCGCTATGGAGAATAAGAGCAGGATCAATATGGTGATGCTGGGAGCGGTCGCGAAGGCATCGGGATTCATTCCGCTGGAGGCCGTGATCGAACTGGCCAGGGACACAGTGGGGAAAAAGTATCCAAAACTGCTGGAGAATAATATCATCGGGATTCAAAAGGGGTATGAACTTACGAAGTCCATGATGTTTGAGGACGATGAAAAATATCCTTATGTGCCTTATAAGGAGACGCAGAATGAATGGGGTTATGAGACGGCTCCTCCAGGAGGCGTGAATCCCAGATTCGGGAGTACGGTGTCCAATGATCTGTCAGCTTCCCGGGAAGGGTATCTTCCCCTTTTTCTGCAGGATAAGTGCATTAATTGCGGGCTGTGTGACAGTACCTGCCCGGATATGGTGTTCCAGTTCCGGCCGGGAGAGTACAAAGGCAGGGAAATGATGGTCAATACGGGGTTAGACTACCACCACTGCAAGGGATGCCTGCGCTGTGTGGATGTGTGCCCGACCAATGCCCTGGTCCGGGGACTGGAGAGAGAACATCCGGAGCCGAAGTGGTTCGTAAGGAATAAGGACCTGATTGTGGATCATCTGGAATTCGAAGATGTGGGCGCGAATTCCTGGGTGACCAGCGAAGCCTATCTGGAAGAAAAAAGAGTGGACGGAGGTCTGGTGTGATGGAAAAACAAAAAGTGCTCTTTGAAAGCGGTAATGAACTGGCGGCCTATGCGGCCAAACAGATTAATTATCATGTGATGGGGTATTATCCGATCACGCCGTCTACGCAGATCGCGGAATTTTTGGATTTGATGAAAGCAGAAGGGGAACATGATATTTCCCTGATCGCTGCCGAGGGAGAACACAGCGCGGCAGGGATCTGCTACGGAGCTTCCACGGCGGGAGGCCGGGTGTTTAACGCGACCAGCGCCAACGGGCTTTTGTACGCGCTGGAACAGCTGCCGGTGCAGTCCGGTACCAGATTCCCCATGGTAATGAATGTAGCCTGCCGTACCGTATCAGGTCCGCTCTCCATTAAGGGTGATCACAGCGATATTATGTATACACTGAATACGGGATGGATCATTTTATACGCGAATACACCCCAGGCAGTCTATGATATGAACCTGTGCGCGCTGAAGATCGCGGAGCGGGTCAAGCTTCCGGTTATTGTGGCATTTGACGGGTTCTTTACCAGCCATCAGAAGAGACGGTGCATGGTATTTGAAGAGGACCGTACCGTCCAGGAATTTTTGGGGAAATATGATGCGGACTATTCCTGCCTGGATCTGGAGCATCCTGTTTCCATCGGTTCCTATATGAATGAACCGGATACCCTGAATAATAAATACCAGCTGCATCTGGCCATGGAAGAGGCCCGGGAGGTAATCCCGGAGATATTTGGTGAGTACGGGAAGCTTTCCGGAAGAAGCTATACGGAAACGGAAGGGTACCGCACGGAGGACGCCGAGTTCCTGCTCTTCCTGCTGGGCTCCAGTTATCATACGGCGAAACTGGCTGTGGATGAAATGCGGGAGCATGGCTGCAAGGCAGGCGTATTTACCACGAATATCCTGCGGCCGTTCCCGGCAGATGAGTTATATGAACACTGCAGGAATGCCAAAGTGATATTGGTCTGTGACCGGCAGGACAGCTACGGGGCCCATGGAGGAAATATGACGCTGGAGATCAAGGCGATGCTCCAGGAGCATGAGAAGACGGCCCACGTGCTGAGCAGGATCTACGGCCTGGGCGGCAGGGATTTTTATGTGGAGGACGCGCTTAAGCTTTTTAAAGAGTGCGTGACGGATGATCCCGTGCGCTTTGATTACTATGGAAAATATCCGGGAACGAAGTCCTATGACGGCTCACAGTATTTTAAACCCATTACCGCCGCCGAGGCATCTCCTGGGCTGACGGTCTGTGAAAAGGATGAAAAGACCAACAAACTGACCGTAAAAGGTGCTAAAGTCGGTGATACCACCGCGATGCCGAAGAGACTGGCACCGGGACATGGAGCCTGCCCGGGCTGCGGGATTCCGGTGAATGTGAACCTGCTGCTGCGCGGAATCGAGGGAAATGTGGTACTTCTGTTCCATACGGGCTGCGGCATGGTGGTGACGACCAACTACCCGAAAACTGCGTTCAAGGTTCCCTATGTACACAACCTGTTCCAGAATGGGCCGGCCACCCTGACCGGAATTCTGGAGATGTACCATCAGCGCCAGAAGAGAGGGGAATATCCGGACGAGGAGATTACGTTCGTTATGGTCAGCGGTGACGGAGGCATGGACATTGGCCTGGGTTCCGCGCTGGGAGCCGCTCTGAGAAATAATAAGCTGATCCTCTTTGAATACGACAACGGCGGCTATATGAATACCGGATACCAGCTGTCCTACTCCACACCGATGGGGGCCAAGAGCTCCACTTCCCATGTGGGAGCCCAGCAATACGGCAAGAATTTTTTCCATAAGGATACCCCTATGATTATGGCGGCTTCACACATTCCCTACGTGGCGACGGTGGCGGAATCGAATCCGGCGGACTTTATCAAGAAGGCTGCCAAGGCCCAGTATTATGCGAACCGATCCGGCATGGCTTATGTCAAAACCCTGTCCGCCTGTCCGCTGAACTGGAGTGACCGCCCCGATACGGAGCGCAAAGTAATCGCGGCTGGCGTGGACTGCTGTTACTTCCCGCTGTATGAGATCGAGGAGGGAGTGACGAATATCAACTATAATCCGGAAAAGGGAAATAAAAAGATACCGGTTCTGGATTGGCTGACGATGATGGGCAGAACCAAGCATCTGGGAAAAGAGGAATACGCCTCAGTGGTGGAAAATATTCAAAGAGAGACGGACCGCCGCTGGGAAAGACTGAAAGCGAGAGCGGAAAATCCGCTGCTGTAGAAGTGAGCTAGAAATTACCGATCGGATAGAAAGATTCAGTATCAGAACCCAAATCATTTTAGGAAAACAGGAGGAATACCAAATGTCAACAGAATTCAAAAACAGCCAGACGAAAGATAATTTAATGAGAGCTTTTGCCGGGGAATCCCAGGCCAGAAACCGTTATACTTTTGCAGCGTCTCAGGCCAAGAGCCAGAACCTGTACGTGATCCAGAGTATTTTCCAGTTTACAGCCGACCAGGAGAAGGAACACGCGGAGATTTATTACAATCATCTGACGGAACTGGCGGGAGAGAGCATCCATGTGGATGGAGGGTATCCGGTGGATATCAGCAGCCGTGTCGTGGATCTGCTCAAATTCGCGCAGCATAATGAATATGAGGAATGGCAGGATGTCTATAAGAAATTCGGCGATATCGCGAAAGAAGAAGGTTTCCACAAAGTAGCCAGCTCTTTCCACATGATCGCTGAAATTGAAAAGACCCATGGTGACCGGTTTGGAAAATTTGCCGAAATGATGGAGCAGGATAAATTATTCGTATCCGATGTAAAGACAGGCTGGATGTGCCTGAACTGCGGATATATTTACACAGGGACACAGGCGCCAGCGGTATGTCCGGTATGCAGCCATAATCAGGGATATTTTATCCGTCTGGAGCTGGCGCCTTACCAGAAATAGCAGGTTGAAACAGGAAGGGACGTAAAAGGTGAGAGTGGAATGAGCCTGAAAAAAGCAGGAATCTGGGGCATAATGCTTCTAATGACGACAACAGCGCTGTGGGGATGCTCCAGACCGGAAGAAAACAAGGGAGACACACCGGTAACGGATGTGGCGCTGGCAGATATTGAAAAAGCGGTGGCGGCGGTATATGGGGACAACTATATCCCCAATACGGAATACGATACGAGTGCGATAGAATCCGAATTCGGGGTGAAACAGGAGTGGTATGAGAACGCCATTGCCAAAGGCCCTATGATCAGCACACAGGTAGATACCTTCGTAGGAATAGAATCGAAAAAGGATCACGCGCAGGAAGTAGAGGACGCGTTACAGGCATACCGAAAACGCCTGCTGGAAGATACGATGCAATATCCCATGAACCAGATCAAGATCCAGGCTTCCCAGGTGGTCCGGTATGGAAATTACGTTTTCTTCCTGATGCTGGGTGAAGTATCTATGGAAGAAATGGAGCGGGGAGATCAGGCGGCTCTCGAGGCGGCACAGGCAGAGAATCAAAAAGCTGTCGATGTCGTGGAAGAGATGTTGTACGAGTAGACGGGTATGGTATTCAGCAGCTTTGTGTTTCTATTCCGTTTTCTTCCTGCTGTCCTGCTGGTGTATTATCTGGTCCCCCGGAACTGTAAAAACCTGGTGCTTTTTCTGGCCAGTCTGATTTTCTACGCATGGGGCGAGCCTGTCTATGTGGGACTCATGATTTTTTCCACCGTGACTGATTATGTTCATGGAAAACTGGTGGATTCCTATCTCAACCGGAACCGGCGGCTGGCAGCGAAATGCACAGTCGCCTCTTCTGTTGTGATCAATGTCCTGCTGTTAGGCATTTTTAAATACTCGGATTTACTGATCCAATGGATCAACCTGGCTGCACACACGCAGATTCCCCTGCCTGAACTGCCGCTGCCTGTGGGGATATCATTCTATACGTTCCAGACGATGTCCTATACCATTGATATTTACCGCAGGGAGGCCAGACCGGCCAGGAACATCATCGATTTCGGAGCTTTCGTGGCGCTGTTTCCCCAGCTGGTGGCCGGTCCTATTATCCGTTATGAGACTACAGATCTGCAGCTGAGAAAACGGGAAATCAACCGGGAAAAATTAGTCCGGGGTACCCTGCGTCTGGTCATCGGACTCGGGAAAAAAGTATTGCTGGCCAATAACATCGGGGTCCTTTGGCAGACGGTGTCAGCGATCCCGATGGATGAAATGACCCTGTTAAAGGCGTGGCTTGGAACGGCAGCGTTCGCGTTTCAGATCTACTTTGATTTTTCCGGTTATTCCGACATGGCCATCGGCCTGGGCTATCTGTTCGGCTTTATTTATCCGGAAAATTTCCGTTATCCCTATATGGCCGACAGCATCACGGATTTCTGGAGACGGTGGCATATCACCCTGAGTACCTGGTTTAAGGAATACGTCTACTTTCCTCTGGGCGGGAGTAAAAGAGGAAAAGGCATGCAGATACGAAACCTGCTGATCGTATGGGGACTTACCGGTATCTGGCACGGAGCGTCTGTGAATTTTTTGATTTGGGGCCTGTATTTTGCTGTTTTGCTGATCAATGAAAAGCTTTGGCTGCTGAAAACGCTGGAAAAATGCCATAGGGCTGTCCGGCATCTCTATGCTCTGTTCTTTGTTATGATCGGCTGGGTAATCTTCGCGTTCGACCGTATCCAGGATGGAATCCGCTATATGTCTGCCATGTTCGGGATCAGCGGACTTCCGGCTGCGGACAGGGAAAGCCTGTATCTGCTGTCCGAATACGGCCTTCTGCTGGTCCTGCTGGCTTTTGGCTGTACCAGGCTGCCCTCCGATGGGATCAGAGCTCTGGTTTCAGGAAAATTCAGAAACGCCGCCAACAGCGATACTGCCGGCGGCGTTATCCGGCGTGTTGGGATCTATTGTATCGTCTGCATCGGCACCGTATGTATCCTGCTGTTATCCATTGCCTATCTGGTTAATGCTTCCTATAATCCATTTTTGTATTTCCGCTTCTAGAAAGGAGCAGTTCAATGAAAAGCAACCTATGGCTGGTTATCGCCGTATCAGCAGTGATTGCCGGCTTCAGCCTTCTGAGCCTGGTACGGCCTCCGGCTTATTATTCCGAACATGAACGACGCTTTCTGGCCCAGCAGCCGCAATGGAATAGGACAAATGTGCTCTCCGGAGACTTTGCAGGTGATTACGAGACCTATCTGTCCGATCAGTTTCCTTTCCGGGACACCTGGATCTCCTTGAGAACCACCGCGGAACGTGTTCTCGGAAAGAAAGAGAGCAACGGAGTATATCTGGCTGACGGCGGATATCTGATCGAGCGGCATACCAGAGAAGATATCGATGAAACGATATTCCGGGAAAATATCGGGCGGACCACCCGTTTTGTAAAGCAGGCGGAGGAGATCACCGGAGAAGGAAAAGTAAAAATCATGCTGATCCCTTCCGCGGACAGTATCCTGACCGACCGGCTGCCCGCGTTCGCGGTGGGGCTGGATCAATCCGAATTATTAAGACAGGTGCGTCAGGCGCTGCCGGATCAATATGTGGATGCGGAGTCAATCCTCCGGGAGCATAAGGAGGAGGAGATCTATTACCATACCGATCATCACTGGACCACCCTGGGGGCCTGGTACGGCTATCAGGCATGGGCGCGGGAAGCAGGAGTTTCAGCCTGGGCAGCGCAGGACTGGTATGTGGAAGAACCAGACTATGACTTTTACGGAACCGTATATTCCAAAGTCCATGTGAAGGTTCCGCCGGACAGGATACAGATCTATACCCCGGCGGAAGAAATGTCCTACCAGGTAAATTATAACGATGGAGAGCGGATTACCGACAGCCTGTACGCGTACGATAAACTGAGTACCCGAGATGGCTACGAAGTGTTTTTGAATGGCAACCAGCCATTGGTGAAAATAACGCGGTGTGAGGACCGGGGGAATGGAGTGAAACCCGGCGGAACAGGAAATCTGCTGGTGATAAAAGACTCCTATGCCAACTGTATGATTCCCTTTCTGGTAAATCATTTCGACGAGACCCACATCATGGACCTGCGCTATCTGTGGCCCGACATACCGGCCTATATGCGGGCGAATCAAATCACGGACATTCTGATTCTGTACCAGACTATCCAATTCTCCAGCAGCAGCCTGTACAGGCTGGAACATGGAAAATAGCCGGGATTTATCCAGCCGGTATTTTTAAGGCTGCCGTTACCGGACAATCAGGCGACGGATTCCGGACAGAACAACTTTACAACAGAATCATTACACACTATAATAGCAGAAGATTACATGATAAATAAGACCGTACACAAGAAAGAGAGGATTCCATGAAATATTTCAAAGAGTGCCAATACATCTGGAAAAACTATGTACCAGCAAAAGGACAGTCTGCCGTTCTCCAGGGAGAGCTGCTGCGTCAGATTGAGAAGCTTCGATTTGAAGCACAGAACAACGGAAACATCAATTGGGATGAAGATTTTGAATATTTCTGCGATTTCCTGACCCGGGCGCTGTGTTCAAGTGACGCTCTGTCCAGGCAGGAAAAAGCGCAGGTGCAGGACGCGCTGCATAAAATGAAATCAGCGGGCCAGACTGCCTTGCGGTACAACAACGGCCAGATCAGCGACGAGGAACTGGAAGCCAAATATCACGGCGAGCTGGCCTGCACCCAGGACGAGCTCTACGACCTGGTAAACGATGCGATCGGAGCCCTCTACATAAAATATCCGGCCCCGATCCCCTACAATCCGAACCCATCTGTCCGCCGTTAGTGTAAACAGCCGTTCATGATAACTCAAAAATCACAAATGGAAACAAATTTGAGGTCCTGACTATGTCCGAATATATAACCCATGCCTTTTTGCCCATATATGACAGAGAATCCCGTATTTTAATACTGGGTACCATGCCTTCCCCGAAATCCCGTGAAAACGGCTTCTACTACGGACATCCGCGCAACCGTTTCTGGAAGGTGCTGTCAGATATCCTGTCCCAGCCCCTTCCGGAAACGAATGAGGCCAAGATCTGCTTTCTGCATCAGAACCACATAGCGTTGTGGGATGTCCTGGCTTCCTGCGAGATCCACAGGGCCGACGACAGCAGTATACGCAACCCGGTCCCAAACGACCTGGCCCCAATCCTGGCAGCCGCCCCGATCCGTACCATTTTCACCACCGGAACCAAAGCCGCAGCCCTCTATAAACGCTATTGCTATCCTCAGACCCTGATGCCGGCCGCTTTGCTGCCCTCCACAAGCCCGGCCAACTGCGCGGTATCTTACGAACAGTTAAAATCCGCCTATGCGGCAGTGGGGGAAGCCCTGCAATAAAAAGGGTTCCAGCGCCTCAGCGCTTGGAACCCTTACTTCCCCCGAGGGTAACCCCGGCCAGAAGATTCGTGTCGAAGGAAAAATGCAGTTCTTCACTTTCGCGTTCCCGCTTCAGGGCCAGCCGGATCATGCGGTCCAGAAGTTCGGAATAGGGTACGCCCAGCGGTTCCCAGAGATAGAACGAGAGAGAACCCGGAATCGTGTTAATCTCATTTACATAGACCTGGTGGTTATCCTGATCGATCATGAAATCAATACGGGCGACTCCGCTGCAGCCCAGAGCCTGAAAGGTATCCACAGCCATGCTGCGGATCAGCTGCCGGACTTCTGCGCTGATCTCGGCGGGCAGTTTCCGCTTCAGGCTGGACATGCCGCCTTTCGCGCCGCCCGTGGAAGCGGTTTTCGATCCGGACTTGGAACCGCCTCCGGACATATATTTATCCTCATAACTTAAGATCTCATCGGAATTGACCGGCTCCTCACACTCAGAAGCCTCAGCCGATTCATAATCCCCTAAAACGGAGCAGTTGATCTCCTTCAGATTCGTGATGGCTTTTTCCACCAGAACCCTGGAGGAAAATTCGAAAGCGTAATCCAGTGCGTCCAGTAACTCGTCGTGGTCGTGGGCGATCCGGATGCCGACACTGGAACCCAGATTGACAGGCTTGACGATCACCGGGTAGGAAAGGCGGGCTTCCACACGGGCCAGATGCTGCTCCGTATCCGCATTATATTCCCTGATATTCAGCACGACGCAGTCCAGTACCGGTATATCATGGTCTTTTAACACCGCTTTCATAACATATTTATCCATACCCACCGCGGAGGAGAGGACGTCACAGCCCACATACGGAACATTCAGAAAGTGAAGATAACCGGCCAGAGTGCCGTCCTCCACGTTCGTCCCGTGGACAGCGGGAAACGCCACATCTATATAATCGTACACGTTATTTCCGAACTTCTTCATCGGATATTTCATCAGGCACAGTTTATTCCCTTCTTTTACCGGGAGAACGCGCTGGCTCTTCTTCAGAAGTTCGGGAATGTTGCGGTATTCTTCGATCACTCCGGCGTATTCTCCGGTATACATCTGATTCTCTTTGGTAATGTAGAGGGGGACCACCTCGTATTTGTTCCGGTCGAAGGCATAACAGGCCTGAATTCCGGTGATCACGGAGACTTCATGCTCCACGCTCATTCCGCCAAACATAACGCCAACTTTGATTTTCATAACACTGACTCCTTTATTTTAATAATTATCCGGCAGGTCATTTTCCAACAGGACCACCTTCATAACTCCGTGAGCGTTGATACCGTCCACCTTCTGTAACCCTTCCTGCAGATCATTGACTACATAGAACTGCTCCGCAGGATAATCCGCTTCCGCCAGACCATCCTGGATCGGCTTTGTCTGCTTGGGCCCCACCAGGATTACATAATCACAGACGGCTGCTGCCTGCTGCCCGAATGTTTTATTGCATTGGTACTGCTGATCGCCCAGCTCCACCATTCCCGGCGTAACCAGGATCTTTACGCCATCGAACTGGTTCAGGGTATCTAAAGCTGCTTTGGCTCCGCTGGGATTCGAATTATAAGCGTCATCGATGATCAGTCTTGTGGGACCAGGAATCAGCTGTAACCGGTGAGGCACCCCGTCAAGCTTGCGGATCTGGGTTACAATATCCTGCATGGGGACGCCCAGTTCCCAGGCCACCGCTATGGCGCCAGCGATATTTACTACATTATGGATACCGATCAGTTTGGTGGAGAATTCATACGTATGCCCATCAGGAGCATCCAGCTTAAAGGAGGAACCCTTCCTGGAAACTGTAATATCATAGGGATGGAAATCGCAGTCGGGATTCCCGGCCCCGTAAGTGACCACAGGTTTATCCAGCTGTTTCTGGCGGATATATTCATTGTCGTAATTCAGAAATACTTTTCCGGCAGGCGGGATCGAATCGGCCAGCTCAAATTTCGTTTTTATCACATTCTCAATCGAGAGAAAACTCTCCAGATGCTGCGGCCCGATGGAAGTAATCACACCATAATCCGGATGCACCAGATCACAGATCTCCTTGATTTCCCCGACGGTCTTGGCGCCCATCTCACAGACAAAGACCTCATGGGTAGCCTTTAGATGCTCCCTGACCGTCTTCACCACCCCCAGCGTTGTATTAAAATTACCAGGAGTAACCAGAACATTATATTTGGCAGATAACAATTTACCCAGATAAAACTTCACACTGGTTTTCCCGTAACTGCCGGTGACACCGATAATGGTCAGATTAGGCATATCTTTCAGAATATCCTCGGCCTCCCGGATAAAGTGCCGGTTGACGGATTTCTCCACAGGCCGGTTGATCAGGTTGGCCAGGAGAATGAGAAAAGGAGCCAGGATACCAGCGGCGGGAAGCACCAGTAAAAAAGCCGGATGCAGGAACCGGTACAGCAAAATGCCGCCGCCGCACAAAACCAGGAACAAGATCCCGGAAGTCACGAACATGCGAATGACCCGTTTGGTATAAACCAAAGGCTTCTTCGCCTTTTTCGGGCGGTTCCCCACAAGGGTGAGCAGATTACAAACGACAGCCAGTACCTGGCAGACCGGATGCGGGATCAGCAGCAGAACCATACTGACCAGCAGGGCCAGAACACGGCCGGTCATACTGCCCAGATGCTCCTTTAACCAGTGTACATGCGGCCCCGGCTTGTAGGAATTCAGCTGGAACATGTGCATGTGATAAATGGACAGCACCACAAAAGCAGCCGCAAAGGAAACTGCATAGAGACCCAATATAAGATTATTCATAGATTACTCCTTAATATTCAAAAATGAACCGATCACTTTGTGAACCAGATAGCTGGATTCCAGGAAAGAGTAATGCCCGGCCCCTTTGACCGTCACCAGGCCGGCGCCCGGAATCAATTTTTCCATGAGCTGACCGTCGGTAAGCGGCGTAGCCGTATCCATTTCCCCCCATATCAGCAGGGTGGGAGAAGGAATCGAAGCAAGAAGCGGGGTCAGATCCTCGTTCACCACCTTAACCAGAACCTGCCGCATCAGCGGGGACGCCGCATTATAATCCGCAGATCCGCTCTTGGCGCGCATCCTCTCCAGGGCATCGGGATAAAGTTTTTTCACGATACCAATATTCAATATCTTCTTTCCTAATTTATATATTCGTATTTTGCATTTTTGTTTCAAAGTTTTTTTCGGAAGAATCCCGGCGCTGTCGATCAAAATCAGCTTAGGAAACGTCACAGGCAGGTTCCTGCGCGTCACCATTTTGATAATCACCCTGCCCCCAAAGGAATGCCCGATCAGAATGACGGAACGGATTCCCATTTCCCGGATAAAGTCCAGTACAAAGTCCACATAATGATCCACATCCCAGGCTGCCGGAGGTTCCGGTGTCTCCCCAAACCCAGGCATATCCAAAGCATAGACCCTGTAATGCGGCGCCAGATAAGCTGCCATCTGATTGTGCAGAGTAAGATTCGAGCCCCATCCGTGCAGGATCAGGACGTCCTCCCCTTCACCGGTTACCATATAATTGGTGCGAATATTCTGAACCGTAATATTCAATAAAATCATCCTTTAACATATAATAATAGAGATCATTTCATTATAGTGCGAGACGAGCTCCTTTGTCAAGAAAACTGAGGCGGGAATTCAGGGGGGGACCGCCGGGGGGGCCGCCGGGGGGGCCGGGGCTGCCGGGGCCGGGATGCGCAGGGATCGTCCGGCTGTGGGCTAAGTTTCCCCGCCCGTCCGCGCCGGATTACTTATGGCGGAAAAAAGCAACCTCATAAGCAGTTCCGGGAGCCTCTGAAAGCAGGGAAAATGCCGGCAGGGGGCCGTCATTTTCCCTTGAGTCTCCCTCCACTATTCGGCCATGCTTTTTTCCGCCATAAGTGATCCGGCACGGACGGGCGGGGAAACTTAGCCCGCAGCCGGACGATCCCTGCGCATCCCGGCCCCGGCAGCCCCTACCCTGATTCCGGCCAGTGCGGAGCGGTTTAACGGCTATGCTATAATTAATTATACTTAGATCAGTACCAGGGCGCAGATGCAGCTGCTTAGCGGCGTAACGCTATGTTATGAATTATGGGGTGATTCAGCAGAAAGGGTATTCCCTTTGTATGATCAGGCATGTGGCCAATTAACAGGTTGAATGGCATACGCAGAGATTATGAAGCAAAAATTATGAAGCAAAGATTATGAAGCAGAGATACCTAGAGATTATGAAATTGAGATACTAATCACGGCTGACTGCGGCCAACATATGTTAGAATATAAGATAATCAACCTGTCAGAACGTGCAAAAAGGCTTTTGGTAAAGCAGGGAAGAGAGGGAACCTGCGGGGGCTTGGAACCGGGCGGCTCATCTCGTGGGGCCAAATCACTTGAGGCCGGGCCTTAGAACGGCTTACGCAGGAGGCGGGAGAACCTCGCAGGGCCTGGAACACTGTCCGAGCCGTTTTTTGGGCGAGTTTGTTCCGGGCCCTGCCAATAAGAGGTTCTCCCGCCTTCGGAGTTAGCCGTTCTTAGGTCCGGTCGAAGTGATTTGGCCCCACGAGATGAGCCGCCCGGTTCCAAGCCCCCGCAGGTTCTCTCTCTTCCCGGCCCTAAGTCCCAAATCCCTATTTTTCAATTCCGCCGTAAAAGCAACAGCAGTAGGGTTAGGGAGTTTGGGTAAGGGGATAAAAATGTGCGCATTGACAGGGGAAAACGAAAGGGTTATGATGAAAAAAGTGAATTTAATAAGGAGCGTAATGGAAATGGATTTGGAAAAAATGAAATTGTTTGATCGGATAGAACCGATGATCGGCAGGACGCCGTTGTTGGAGATTCAGTTTAAATTTAAGGGGACCAGGAGACGGATTTTTGCGAAAATGGAATCTTATAACCTCACCGGTAATATAAAGGACCGGGTGGCTTTTTATATAATGAAGAAAGCCTATCAGGAGGGGAGCATTCATCCGGAGGATAAGATCGTGGAGGCGACCAGCGGGAATACTGGGATCGCTTTTTCTGCCCTGGGCAGTTATCTGGGGCATGAGGTGGTTATCTATATGCCGGACTGGATGAGCAGTGAGCGTGTGAATCTGATGAAGAGCTATGGGGCCAATGTACGTCTGGTTTCCAGGGAAGAGGGCGGCTTCCTGGGTTCGATCCGGATGACCGAGGAACTGGCGGAAAAAGGGAATGTATTCCTGCCCCGCCAATTCTCCAACGAGGACAATACAAAAGCACATTATGAGACAACCGGCCCGGAGATTGTAGCTCAGCTGGAAGAAATGGGACTAAAAGCGGACGGTTTTGTGGCCGGCGTGGGAACCGGCGGCACCGTTATGGGAGTGGGCCATGCACTCAAGGACAGGAATCCTTCCTGCAAAGCTTATCCCCTGGAGCCCCTGAACTCCCCCACGCTTTCCACCGGATATAAAGTCGGAAAACATAGAATCCAGGGAATCTCAGATGAATTTATACCGGACCTGCTGAAACTACCGGCACTGGATGAGGTGGTCTCCGTAGACGACGGTGATTCCATCATTATGGCCAGAATGCTGTCCGAGCGGCTGGGCTTAGGCGTCGGCGTATCTTCAGGAGCGAACTTCATCGGCTGTGTAATGAAGCAGGAAGAGCTGGGGCAGGACAGCGTGTTTGTCACCACCTTCGCAGACGACAATAAAAAATACCTCTCGACAGATTACTCCGAACCACAGGAAATGAAAGACACCTATATAACCAAAGAACTGGAGCTTCTAAGTGTGACAGCACATCCCTGTCCGGCCAGATAACAGATCCCATCCCTATCCATCAAGCTAAAAATCAGAGCACATGAGACTAAAACTCTCACCAAACAAGGAGCGGGCCGGGGCAGGAAGGGGCTTGCAGGGACGGACACAGCGGAAAAAGGGAACCGAATCCGGGGCGGTGGCCCAAACGTCACAGGCGGAAAATCGCTTGAGGCCGGATCTTAGAATGGGTTACGGAGAAGGGAACGGAACCTTGCAGGTTCGGGCCACTGTTTGAGCCGTATTTTGGCGAGTTTGGCCCGGACCTGCGAATAAAAGGTTCCGTTCCCTTCGGAGTTACCCATTCTTAGATCCGGCCGAAGCGATTTTCCGCCTGTGACGTTTGGGCCACCGCCCCGGATTCGGTTCCCTTTTTCCGCTGCGCCCGTCCCTGCAAGCCCCTTCCTGCCCCAGCCCGCTCCGCCCCTTAGCAGAATAAATAGCAGCAAACCCAAACAGGAGGATGACTATGCAAGAAGTACAACAGGAAAATAAGATGGGCGTTATGCCGATCAACAGATTATTGATAACGATGTCCCTGCCGATGGTGATATCCATGCTGGTGCAGGCTTTATATAATGTAGTGGACAGTATGTTCGTGGCTATGATCGGGGAGAATGCACTGACTGCGGTTTCTCTGGCTTTTCCGATCCAGAGCCTGATGATCGCGGTGTCTACAGGTACCGGCGTCGGGATCAATGCGCTGCTGAGCAGAAGCCTGGGGGAAAAGAATTTTAAAGAGGCGAACCGCGCGGCGAATAACGGGGTCTTTCTGGGCGTTTTGAGCTACCTTGCGTTTGCCTTGTTCGGCGTTTTCTTTTCGAGGTTCTTTTTTGAAACACAGACCAATGATGCACAGATTATTCAATATGGAACAGAATACCTGATGATCTGTACCATATTTTCACTTGGCATTTTTATGCAGATTACGTTTGAAAGGCTGATGCAGTCGACCGGACGAACGATTTATAATATGATCACCCAGGGTACCGGCGCTGTGATTAATATTGTGCTGGATCCGATTCTGATCTTCGGACTTTTGGGGTTCCCGAAAATGGGAGTCGCCGGGGCTGCCGCGGCAACCGTAATTGGACAGACAGTGTCCATGCTTATGAGCTTTTATTTCAATGAAAAGAAGAACGTGGAGATCAAACTGAAGGTCCGGGGATTCCGGCCGAATGCAAAGACGGTCCGGAACATTTACGCAGTGGGATTTCCCTCTATTATTATGCAGTCCATTTCTTCCGTGATGACGTTCGGGGTAAATAAAATCCTGCTGATGTTTTCCTCCACGGCCGTTTCCGTATTTGGGGTTTATTTTAAACTGCAGAGTTTTATTTTTATGCCGATCTTTGGCCTGAATAATGGAATGGTTCCGATCGTGGCTTATAACTATGGGGCCAGGAACAGAAAACGGATTATGGATACTGTGAAATTGAGTACCGTACTGGCTGTGGGGATTATGCTGGTGGGAGTATTTATCTTTGAGGTTTTCCCGGAACAGCTGCTGAAGCTGTTCAATGCTTCCGGGCAGATGCTTAAGATCGGCGTGCCGGCTCTTCGCATCATCAGCTTAAGTTTTGTATTTGCCGGTGTAAGCATTACGGTTGTATCCGTGTTTCAGGCACTGGGGAATGGGGTATACAGCCTGATTATTTCCATCGTCCGTCAGCTGGTTATTATCCTGCCGGTGGCTTACCTGTTTGCTGTCACCATCGGCCTTGATGCGGTATGGTTTGCATTTCCCATCTCGGAGATCGCCTCCATTGTCATGACGTTACTGATGTTCCGCCACATGTATAGACAGAAACTGGCCGATCTGTGACCCGGTCTGTGGACAGCCGGTGTTCTTTCGTGCCCGCGGCTTCTGCATGGACTGGCGGCATGGATGACAGAACCGACCATATCTGACAAAATAAGACAGTATCAGGAGGCGCAAAGATCATTGTGAAATAGAATAGAATCAAGTATAATTAGATTCTAGGGGATATGCGCTTCACGCAGCAGGAAACACCAGCACGGGACTGGAATGACGCCGCCTTCGGCGAGAGGGATATGCTGTGCATAAAGGAGGAAATGTGGGATGATGGACGGAGCGGGGACTGAGAGTTTAAGTAAAATACTCAATCATATGGGAAACACTGCTGTTTATGTAATAAAACGGGATACCCATGAACTACTCTTTTTTAATGATAAAGTCAAAGAGGTTACACCGGATATTTCAATTGGAAAAATCTGCCATGAAGTGTGGAAGGGCAGCTGCGCAAACTGCCCGCTGCTTACGATGGGGGACCAGGAGACGGAAACCAGGGTCAGTTATGGAGATCCTTTCGGGAAGGTCGTGGACATTTCAGCCACGAAGTTCAACTGGGGGGATGAAAATATCCCTGCATATCTGATCTCTGTCACACCACATGTGTCCAGCCTGGAAGAGCAGAAGCTGGAACGGGAACGAGAAAAACTGGTGATCGTGGCGGGAAAAGAGTATCCGGTGATCTACTCGGTAAACCTGACGAAAAATACATACGTAAAATTGAACCGGGAAGCATCCCAGGCAGTTCTTCCGCCGCCTTCCGGGACCTTTGATGATCTGCCGCTGAAGGCGTCTGAGACGGTGCATCCTGACTACCGGGAACGCTATCTGGAGATGTTCAGCCGGCAGAATCTGCTGGCTTGCTATGAGGCTGGCCAGGAGGAGGTGGAACTGGAATTTCCGCAGCTTTATCAGGATGGAAATTATAAATGGGTGCTCGTTAGGGTCGTATTTCTGGAGAGAATGACGGAGCAAGGGGATGTGATGGAGATCACTCTCTGTAAAAATATAGATGTTCATAAGAAGATGAAGGATCAGCTGGAGCTGGAGCGGCAGACCGCATTTGACAGTATTCCGGGCGGAGTGATCAAATGTCTGGCGGATGAGCAGTTTACCATATTGGAAATCAGCCGTAACTGCCGGGAGATGCTGCATATCACCGGGGCGGTTCCAGGCGGCGGACTGCGTTTCTTCAAAAGTGAAAAAAATTTAGAATACTGCAGGACCAGTTCCGCCAGGGGACTTCCGGTAAATTTCGACGGGCGGGTCAGGGGAGAACAGGGCCAGATCCAGTGGTTCCATATCGAGGGAAAGAAAACCGGAGAGCAGAACGGCATCGCGGAGTATACCCTGGTGATGCTGGATATTACGAAACGAAAAGAAGCGGAGGCAGAACTGGAGCAGGAAAAGCTCAAATACCGGATAGCTGTGGAGAATTCCGCGGATATCATTTTTGAATATTATCCTGAAGAGGATCTGTTCCTGAGCCAGGAGAATGCACAGATGGGCGGGAAGGCTGTCCGTATGGAAAAGTATCATGAGAAGATGGCCAGTTTCCTATATCCGCCGGACCTGCCTCTTATAGAACAGCTGATTCTCGGGGAATCACACCAGGCGGAAGTGCGCATGATCCCGTATCAGGGCCGGGATTATCACTGGTATCTGATCCAGGCGGATTACCTGCGCGGTAAGAATGGTGTTATGCGTCTGATCGGGACGATGCGGGACATTAACCGTCTTAAGATGACGGAAGAAGAATACCGTTCCAAGGAAAAACTGTTGGTTGACAGTGTAATGACTCTCTTTGGAGAATTTATCGTGTTGAATCTGGATACCGGCAAATTCATTTCTTACAAATCGGATGAGCTTATGAGCGCCATAAAAGAACAGGAGAATTTTCAGGCGTTCAATAAAGAATACGGAGAGACCATTGTCCATCCGGACGACCGGGAGAGATTCTTTGAGTTTTATAAGCTGGATCATATCCGTCAAAGAATAGGGAAGAAAGACAGGAGGATTACACTGGAAGTGCGCCGGCTGAATGCCGGCGGCGAGTACCGGTGGTGTGAAATGATCGGCACACTGCTGGAAGGACGAGAGGATAATCTGGTCCTTCTGACTTACCGTGACATCCACGAGCTGCACCTGGTGCTGCAGGATGCCCTTAAGATGGCGGAACAGGCAAATAGTGCCAAAAGTGATTTCCTGTCCCGTATGTCCCATGATATCCGGACGCCGATGAACGCTATTATGGGAATGACATCCATTGCCTCCGCGAATCTGGATAACCGCACGAAGATCGAGGACTGCCTGGCGAAAATAGGTCTGTCTGCAAAGTTTTTGCTTTCCCTGCTGAACGATGTTTTGGACATGTCCAGAATTGAGAGCGGGAAGATTAATATTGTCCATGAGCCATTTCAGATCCAGGAAGTGATCCGGAACGTTATCCTGCTGATTGAAGGGCAGACCAAGGTGAAAGGCCAGGAGCTCCAGGTGAGGATAGACGACAGGATCAAGGGGACTTATATAGGAGATTCCCTGCGCGTTCATCAGATCCTGATGAACCTGCTCACAAACGCGGTAAAATATACCGATGAAGCCGGACAGGTGTCGTTGTGTATCACACCAATCCGCCAGGTTCAGGATGTTATGTGGACCCGTATCGTGGTAAAAGACAATGGGATCGGCATGTCGAAAGAGTTTCAGCAAAAGATCTTCGAACCGTTTGAGCAGGAAAGACAAAACGGAGGAAGGGTCTTTGAGGGAAGCGGGCTGGGGCTTGCCATTGTGCAGAATCTGATACATATGATGGGAGGCAGCATCTCAGTGGAGAGCAGTCAGGGTGAGGGCAGCTGTTTCACCGTGATCTTGCCCATGCAAAAAGCGGAGTCCCCCCAGGAAAAGGAAGTTTTATTCGAGGAGGACAGCCTGCCCGTTACCGGGAATTATCAGGGGGAACAGGTGCTGCTGGTGGAAGACAGTGATCTGAACCGGGAGATCGCGCAGACGATTCTGGAAATGCGCGGCCTTAAGGTGGATACCGCTGAAAATGGAAAGAGGGCTGTGGATAAATTTAACCGGTCGTCCCCGGGAACCTACCGGGCCATTCTCATGGATATCCGGATGCCGGTTATGGACGGCCTCCAGGCCACGAAGATGATCCGGGAAGGGATGCATCCGGAGGCTGAGAGTATACCGATTATAGCGATGACGGCCAACGCGTTTGAAAATGAGAGACAGGAGGCCGAGCAGATGGGAGTGGACGAATACCTCACGAAACCGATAGACCAGGATCAGTTGTTTTTTACACTGAATAAAGTGCTGCGGGGCAGGGATGGAAAATAAGATGCGAAGCAGCAGTGGAGTACCCTTTTTATATTTAACAGGAAAATGAAGAGAATTGAAAATATAATATAGACCGACCAGTCTGTTTGTGATATACTATTAAACAGACTGGCCGGTCTGCTTTTTGGCTCCGGCAAAGAAGGAGTGAAGATATGACCCGGGAGGAACAGAATGTTAAAAGTAAGGAGGCCATCATTACCGCAGCCATCGCAGAGTTTGGCAGGCATGGGTACGAAGGCTCGTCCCTGAATACCGCGCTTAATGAGGCTGGTATTTCAAAAGGAAAAATTTATCATTATTTTGAAAGTAAGGACCAGGTGTACCTTGCATGTGTCAGTGCCTGCTTTGACCAGCTCATGGAAAGGCTGCAGGGAGAAAAGGACAAAGATGTGCGCACGCTTCCGGATTATTTCCGGATCAGGTGGGAATTTTTTGAAGCATACCCCTCATTCGCACAAATATTTTTCGAGGCGGTTGAACGTCCGCCGGAACATTTAAGAGAAGAGATACAGCAGAGGAAAGCCCGTTTTGATGAGTTCAATCTGTCCGTGTTCCGCGCGCAGCTTGTGGGATTAAAGCTGCGCAGTGGAATCTCCGAGGAGGACGCGATCGAGTATTTTCAGGCGTTTCAGGAGATATTTCATCGTCTGATGACCACAAAGTTTAAGGATGCCCCGGCGCAAAATGTGCTGGAACTGCATGAACAAGAGCTGCGGAAGAACCTGGGAATCCTCCTGTATGGCATAGCGAAGGAGGAGACCGTATGATCATAATATCGCTTCTTAGGCTGGCTATCGCTTTCGTGCTCGCCTTATTGCTGGGGAAACTGGTGGCGAAAATCAGACTTCCCTCAATCCTGGGATGGCTGCTGGCAGGTATGATTCTGGGGCCCCATGCCTTCCGGTTCATCGACACTTCTGTTTTAGATGCCGCATGGTTCCAAAATGCGGTACATATTCTGGAGTGCGCTGTGGGTCTGATGATTGGTACGGAAATTATCTGGAAAGTGATCAGGCGCTCCGGAAAACAGATTATCGTGACTACGCTGACGGAATCACTGGGTACTTTTTTGGTGGTGGCTCTGGTCTTTGGAGTTGTTTTCTTCATCGAGGGGATACCGCTTTATCTTGCCGCTGTCTTCGGGGCTATCGCATTAGCTACGGCTCCGGCACCGTCGCTCTCCATCGTCAGGGAGTTCAAGACCGACGGCCCGGTGACAAAGACGCTTATCCCCATGGCGGCGTTGGATGATATCGTAGGAGTTGTGGTGTTTTTTACGGTTATTTCTGTGGTATCCGCCAAAGTGTCCACTCAGGCGATGCCAATATGGGTGATTATACTCACACCGGTGCTTCCGCTGATTATCGGTATCCTTGTGGGAATACCCGCAGGTTTTGTATTGAAAAAGGATCGGGGACGGTATGCACTGCCCGTTCTGCTTGCCTTTATTCTGGCTGCGGCTGGCGTCGGATTTCTCTTTAACAATTGGATTATGCCGCAGCCTGTATTGAATTTTATGCTGATCGGAATGGCATTTTCCGCCACATTCGCCAATATCATCCCTTCAGCGCAGCTGGAAATTCTTATGAAGAGGTTTAATCCCATTCTGGGATTTTCCCTGATCGCGGTGATCCTTAATCTGGGAGCGCCGCTGGATTATCACTTGATTCTGGGGGCAGGCGCGTTCACCGCTGTCTATATAATTACCCGCGCCATAGGAAAATACAGCGGTGCGTGGTTTGGTGCGCGTATCACAAAATCCCCAAAGGTGATCCGGAAATATCTGGGATTAACATTGCTTCCTCATTCCGGTGTCTCTTTGGTATTTACCGGGATTGTGGTATCCACACTGTCGGCTCCAGCTCCTGAGGAAGCAAAAATCGTGCAGGGTACGATTGCGGCGGCTGCCGTGATCAACGAAGTGATCGCCGTGATCCTGGCGAAGAAAGGATTTGAATGGGCGGGGGAGACAGAGAGACCGGAAGAGGCAGGAAAAATAGTCACTAAGTGCTCATAGCTATAAAAAAATTGTCACAACCTGCGTTTGTGGCTGTCTAATATAGTGAAAGGAATGGAAGGAGGAAATTATCATGCAGACGGAAACTTTTGAACTGATCGACAAAGCCGTGGATGGCAACAAAAAGGCACTGGAAGGGTTGATCCTGGGGGTAGAGGATATGATCTACAACCTTTCCCTTCGAATGCTGGGCAGCCTTTATGACGCGCAGGATGCAACTCAGGAAATTATCATCAAAATCATTACCCAGCTCTCGACTTTTCGGAAAGAATGCGCTTTTACCACATGGGTTTACCGGATGGCGACAAATTATTTAATCAATTATAAAAAATCGATGTTTGCGCAGCGCCCGTTAAGTTTCGAGTTCTACGGACAGGATATCGAGGCGGGCTTCCTGCCGAACTCAGACGATCTTTTACAGGGGGTGGAGGAAGCAGTTCTGGCAGATGAGTTGAAACAGTCCTGCACCAACGTTATGCTGCAGTGTCTTGACCCGGAAAGCCGCTGCATCTATGTTCTTGGGCTGATGTTTAAGGTTGACAGCAAGGTTTGCGCGGATATATTCGGCATAACGCCGGAGGCCTACCGTCAGAGGCTGTCCCGGATTCGGAAAAGAGTTGGGGAATTTTTGGGAGAATACTGCGGATTGTCCAAAACAGGAAAATGCAGCTGCCAAAAGCGGGTAGGGTATGCCATATCAACCCATAGGCTGGACCCCGGGAATCTGGAATACAGTAAACTGGAAACTGCGGAGAATGACAATTTTACGCAGGCGATGGAGGAAATGGATGAGCTATCCTTTATCTTTGCCGATATGCCAAAATATCGGGCACCACAGGAAACGAGGGCTTTTCTCGATCAGCTTCTTTCTTCGGAAAGTATGAAAATTATCAGGGCGGAGGTGTAATATGTCACGGGTACCCAGTATAAAAAAGCTTGAAAATACGAGACTTGCCAGTACATACGGCGGCTGGATTTACTGTGGGGAATGCGGAAAGAATATCGGTTATCTGTGTTATGTCACCTATGACCATTTTCGCTTTGCATACAAATGTAAATGCGGGGCCTGCGGCAGTATACAGATTGATTTTGAACCGGAAAAGCAATACATTCCCTCGGATAAAAAAACCATAACAATAAAAAACAGACTGTGCTGCGCGGAGGATCAATCCCCCCTGCTCACCGTCCTGGAAAAAAATCTGGATTCGTACAGTTATGAGATCGGGTGCGTGAAGTGTAATACTAAATATGCGGAGGAAAAAACATTATGAAAGAATTCTTTATTACCCTGCTCCTGGGTATCGTGGCCGGTGCCATTGATGTGCTGCCGATGATGAAAATGAAACTGGACAGGCATTCTATCGCCTCCGCGTTTGTGTTTTACCTGATTCTGCCCTTTGTGATCCTGAATATTGATCTGTATGGGCTGGTCTGGTGGCTGAAAGGCGGCGTGACAGGACTCGCGCTTGCGCTGCCTGTTATTATCATAGTATCCGGAGAGGATAAAAAGTCTGTTCCGCCGATGATCGTCATGTCGGCGGTGCTGGGCACGGCTATTTCGGCAGCGGGGCATTTTATCCTGTAAGAATTCCGGTATAATGGAGTGAATTCCTGTATGCGTTCCGTCTTTTTTAAAGCCTATATATTGAATATGGATTAAGCTGCTTTACGGGAGTGCCGGGTGACCGGCTTAGGGGCTATGAAATCATGGCCTGTTATTACAAGAACGGATGAAGCGGAAGGACAAAAAATATGGCACTCCAGCGGCGGGGCGACCTTCCCGGATTATGCCAGGAAGGTGACCTGCCAATGGAGTGCTTTGCAGTAGATATTCACTAAACGGGACATTTCATTTTTGAAATTATATAGAGTCGTCAGATCCTGCACGCATTTCTAACAACTCTGTTACTTTTTCTATTTCCTGATCGATCAGGCCTAACGAATAGGACGCTTCTTCTGATAGCAGTCGGCACATTTCAACGTTACATTAGTATTAGAAAGTGTATTATAAGCGTTGATTTTACTTTCATCAAGTTCAATGGCTGTGATATTCTCACTATATCGCTTTAATTGAGGAAGAAACCTTCCATCCCCAGAAGCCGGTTCCAGTACGTTCAAAGGAAACGCGCTCTCTTATATTTTCTCCAATAGCTTTGTAGAAATCCCCTCTACCGCCCACAACGGCAGATTCAACATCCAATCCTCTTTCCTATAATCCGCCATGGAGGTTCGGATGGACAGCTTTGTTTGGAACTTCTCCCGATACACCTTTAAGCTCTTTGCTTGAAGATTGACCTCGGCCTTGACCTCCACGGGAATCACATCGCTGCCGTTATCAATCACAAAATCCACTTCTGCCGTGCCCCGCTCGGCGGTCCAATAGTAGATATTCAAGCCTTTAATCGTTTTCAGCTGCTGAAGCACATACTGCTCTGTCAGTGCTCCTTTGAATTCTTTGAACAGTTCGTTACCATCCAGCAATACATCTTGCCTCAGACCAACCATACAGGACAGCAGCCCCACATCCACGAGGAACAATTTGAATGCTTTTAAATCCTCATAGGCCTTTAGCGGCAGGTTGGGAACGGACACCCGTTGGACCTTATGGACAAGCCCGCAGTCGGTGAGCCAAAGCATGGCCAGCTCATATTCCTTAGCCCTGGCGCCTTCTTTGATGAGACCATAGATAAACTTCTTGTTTTCTTTGGCGAGCTGTGCCGGGATACTGTTCCACAGCATCCGGATGCGGGGGACTACCTCGTTGGGGGCATGCTTGGAGAAATCCTGCTCGTAGGCGTCCAAGATACGCTGCTGGATCTCCCGCGCCTCGTTGAAGTCCCGGTTGTCCGCAAAGGCCTGCACTACCTCCGGCATCCCGCCCACATAATAGTAGTGTTTCAACAGATCGATATAATCCTGCTTAAAGGTCGCAGCCATATCGAAGTCGCCCTTTTGCAGCAGCTCCACATACTGTCCCTTATTCATGGCCATCATGAACTCAAAGAAGGATAAGGGATACAGATCCAGGAATTCCACCTTGCCCACGGGAAAGGACGTCCCCTGATGGAGCGCCACCCCCAACAGGCTGCCGGCACAGATAATTTGATATTGGGGCGCGTCCTCATTGAAATACTTTAGGCTTGTCAGCGCCTTGGGGACCTCCTGTACCTCGTCGAAAATCAGCAGTGTATTATCCGGGTCGATCTTATGTCCGGCGTATAACTCCAGGCCGGTCACCAGCCGCTCCACTTCCAGACTGCCCTCAAACAGGTTGTGCATCCGTTCGTTATTATCAAAGTTGACGTAGACGACTCTCTCGTAGGCATTGGCCCCAAATTCTTTCATCAACCAGGTTTTTCCCACCTGACGGGCACCGCGAATAATAAGCGGTTTGCGTCGTTGTTTTGCCTTCCACTTTTGCAGTTGTTCAATCGCCGTCCGATACATAGGCATCACCTCACAGTAATCATGACGATATTATAGCACATCAATACAAAAAATCAAATGACTTTTTGTATTGATGTAATTTACTATTCGCAATGCTGCAAACTCGGTTAATAATTACACCATCAAGATCAAAGTTTTTTATGGATTCTTTCATGGTATAACTATGAAATTTCAAAACTGTGCTGACAGTCAACCTTTTCTTATTTATTTTGGATGCGCCATTTGCGCTCCCCGGCAAAATGAGAGGGGGTGATAACGATGCATAGCTGGCAAAAACTCCGTCTAATATTACTTATACCACCAAAGTTATATGCATTTACTCTTGCCAACTGGAAATTAAATTTTCATTCTACAACGAAATTTTGTTGGTAAAATTTAGATACATAAAAAAGAACAAGTGTTCCATTTTTGCCTATACTTTTTTGAATGTCTATGGTATAATTCTTGTTAGTCTGGGAGGAGAAATGGGGAGGTTATTAAAATATTGTCAGATAATTACGGATGCTTTTTACTGTAGAACAGTGCTGTCATAGTTGTTAAAGACTAGTAAGGGGGCAATTGAGTGGAAAGTAAATCGAATAAATCTGAATTATACTTAACTTCACCAAAAGAAGAACAGAAATTTTATGCGACTTGATTCAGAAGAACGTAATTACTATATTGAAGAGGCGATTAGAGGTAAAAATACTGGTACGTAATAGAAAAGGGTCACCAAGGAGGTAAACATATTATGGAGTTCAAACTGCAATCAGAATATCAACCAACCGGCGACCAGCCGCAGGCAATCGAAGCTCTCGTCAAGGGCTTCCAGGAAGGCAACCAATTCGAGACGTTACTGGGGGTTACGGGCTCTGGTAAGACCTTCACCATGGCCAACGTGATCCAACAATTACAGAAGCCAACGCTCATCATTGCCCACAACAAAACCCTCGCCGCGCAGTTATACGGAGAGTTCAAGGAGTTCTTCCCGGAGAACGCCGTGGAATATTTTGTTTCCTACTATGACTACTATCAGCCGGAGGCCTATGTTCCCTCCTCAGATACCTATATTGCAAAAGATTCCTCGATCAATGATGAGATAGACAAGCTGCGGCTTTCCGCGACTACCTCGCTGTCGGAGCGGCGGGATGTGATCATCGTGTCCAGTGTGTCCTGCATCTACGGCCTGGGAAGTCCGGTGGATTATCAGAATATGACCGTATCCCTGCGTCCGGGAATGCAGAAAGACCGGGATGAGGTGATCCGTAAGCTCATTGACATGCAGTATGACAGAAATGAGATGGACTTTAAACGCGGTACCTTCCGGGTGCGTGGCGATGTTCTGGAGATTATCCCGGCCGATTGGAGTGAAACCGCGGTGCGGGTGGAATTTTTCGGGGACGAGATTGACCGGATTGTGGAGATCGACATGCTGACCGGGGAGATTAAGAACACCCTTGCCCATATTGCCATCTTTCCCGCGTCTCACTACGTAGTTCCGCAAGATAAGATCAATGAGGCCTGTAAGCATATAGAAGAAGAGCTGGAGGAACGGATCCGCTATTTTAAGAGCGAGGACAAGCTGCTGGAAGCCCAGAGAATTTCAGAGCGGACGAATTTTGACATCGAGATGCTGCGGGAGACCGGTTTCTGTTCGGGGATCGAGAACTACTCCAGGCATCTGTCAGGTCTGGAACCCGGTACACCGCCCTGGACGCTGATCGATTATTTCCCGGATGATTTTCTGATTATGATCGACGAGTCCCATAAGACAGTTCCTCAGATCCGGGGCATGTATTTTGGGGATCAGAACAGGAAGAAGACTCTGGTGGAATATGGATTCCGTCTCCCCTCGGCCAGAGATAACCGGCCCCTTAACTTTGAGGAGTTCGAGAGCAAGATCAATCAGCTGATGTTCGTGTCCGCGACACCAGGAGAGTATGAGGCGGAGCATGAGCTTCTGCGGACGGAACAGATCATCCGGCCTACGGGCCTGCTGGACCCGGAGGTGGAGGTGCGGCCTGTGGAAGGCCAGATCGACGACCTGGTGGGTGAGGTCAATAAAGAAGTGGCCGCACATCACAAGGTGCTGATCACCACACTGACCAAACGGATGGCGGAAGATCTGACGGACTACATGAAAGATCTGGGAATCCGTGTAAAATATCTGCATTCCGACATCGATACGCTGGAACGCACGGAGATCATCCGGGATATGCGTCTGGATGTATTCGATGTACTGGTGGGAATTAACCTGCTGCGGGAGGGTCTGGACATTCCCGAGATTACACTGGTGGCTATACTGGATGCGGACAAGGAAGGATTCCTGCGTTCGGCTACCTCATTGATCCAGACCATAGGGCGGGCTTCCCGTAACTCCGAGGGACATGTCATCATGTATGCGGACAAGATTACGGATTCCATGAAAGAAGCCCTGGAGGAGACCGGCCGGAGACGGCAGATACAGCAGAAGTATAATGAAGAGCACGGGATCACCCCGCAGACGATCCAAAAGGCAGTGCGGGATTTGATCAGTATCTCCAAAGCTGTGGCGAAACAGGAGATGATATTTGAAAAAGATCCGGAATCCATGAGCAAAAAGGAACTGGAGAAGCTGGTGGCGGATCTGAACAAACAAATGAAACAGGCGGCGGCGGATTTGAACTTCGAAGCTGCCGCAGAGCTGCGAGATAAGATGATCGAGTTGAAAAAGCAGCTGCATGATCTGGAAGGATAAGAGCAGGAGTAAGAACGATGACAAAAATAAAAGATACAAAAAATTACATTAAAATCCGGGGGGCAAATGAGCACAATCTAAAGGATCTGAGCGTGGACATCCCGCGCAATGAATTTGTGGTACTCACAGGTTTGAGCGGATCCGGCAAATCATCCCTGGCCTTTGACACAATCTACGCGGAAGGGCAGCGGCGGTATATGGAATCCCTGTCCTCTTACGCCAGACAGTTCCTGGGACAGATGGAAAAACCCAATGTGGAGAGTATAGAAGGGCTGCCGCCGGCCATCTCCATCGATCAGAAATCCACCAACCGGAATCCCCGTTCCACGGTGGGGACTGTGACGGAGATCTATGATTATTTCCGGCTGCTGTATGCCAGAATCGGTATTCCCCATTGTCCGAAATGCGGCAGGGAGATTAAGAAACAGACGGTAGACCAGATGGTAGACCAGATCCTGGAGCTGCCGGAAGGAACCCGTATCCAGCTGCTGGCGCCGGTGGTCCGGGGCAGAAAGGGCGAGCATACGAAGCTGTTTGCCAAGGCCAAGAGAAGCGGGTACGTCCGGGTAAGGGTTGACGGGAACCAGTATGAACTCTCGGAAGACATACAATTATCCAAGAATATCAAACATAACATTGAAATCATAGTGGACCGGCTGATCGTAAAACCGGGAATCGAAAAGAGGCTGACGGATTCGATTGAAAATGTGCTGGAACTGGCGGAAGGCCTGCTGATCGTGGATGTGTTCGGAGGCGATCCGATTAATTTCAGCCAGAGCTTCTCCTGTCCGGACTGCGGGATCAGTGTGGACGAGATCGAACCCAGAAGCTTTTCCTTTAACAACCCGTTCGGCGCCTGCCCGGACTGTTATGGTCTGGGGTACAAGATGGAGTTTGATGAGGATCTGATGATACCGGATAAATCCATCAGTCTGGCCGACGGAGCGATCGTGGCCATGGGCTGGCAGTCCAGCACAGATTCCGGGAGCTTTACCCATGCGATTTTAAAGGCTCTGTCAGAGACATACAAATTTGATCTTCACACACCCTACCAGGAGCTGCCGGAGGACATCCGGGATGTTATCATTAATGGGACCAACGGCCGCGAGGTAAAGGTGCACTATAAAGGGCAGAGGGGAGAAGGTGTCTATGATGTGGCCTTCGAAGGCCTGATCCGGAATATGGAACGCCGTTACCGGGAAACCGGTTCCGATACCATGAAACAGGAATACGAGACCTTTATGCGCATTACCCCCTGTAAAACCTGCGGGGGCCAGAGACTGAAAAAATCTGCCCTTGCAGTCACCGTGGGAGGCAGGAACATTTACGAAGTTACCTCCATGTCCATCCTGAATCTCCGGCAGTTTTTGAATGATCTGGAACTTACGAACCAGCAGATGCTGATCGGCAGGCAGATCTTAAAAGAAATCAAATCCCGTATTGGATTCCTGAATGATGTGGGACTGGAATACCTGACCCTGGCCAGGGCCACCGGGACGCTGTCCGGAGGGGAAGCCCAGCGGATCCGTCTGGCCACACAGATCGGTTCAGGTCTGGTAGGCGTGGCATATATCCTGGACGAGCCCAGTATCGGGCTGCACCAGCGGGACAATGATAAACTGCTCCGGACACTGAATAACCTTAAGGAGCTGGGAAATACGCTGATCGTGGTAGAACATGACGAAGATACGATGTTTGCTGCGGACCATGTGATCGATATAGGACCGGGAGCCGGAGAACACGGCGGACATGTGGTGGCTCAGGGAACGGCCGAGGAGATTATGAAATCCAAGGATTCCATAACCGGAGCCTATCTGAGCGGAAAGATCAAAATTCCGGTGCCGAAAGTACGCAAGCAGCCCACCGGTTTCCTGACGATCAAAGGAGCCAGGGAAAATAACCTGAAAAACATCGACGTGGACATTCCGCTGGGCGTTATGACCTGTGTCACCGGAGTATCCGGCTCAGGTAAAAGCTCCCTGATCAATGAGATTCTGTACAAAGCGCTGGCGAAGAAGCTGAACCGGGCGCGGACCATACCGGGAAAGCATACAGGGATTCTGGGCGTAGAACAGCTGGATAAGGTGATTGATATAGACCAGTCCCCGATCGGAAGAACCCCCCGGTCGAATCCGGCTACCTATACCGGAGTGTTTGACCAGATCCGGGATTTGTTCGCGGGAACCCCCGATGCCAAGGAGCGGGGCTACAAAAAAGGCCGTTTCAGTTTCAATGTGAAAGGCGGCCGGTGTGAGGCCTGCAGCGGGGACGGAATTATAAAAATAGAGATGCATTTCCTTCCCGATGTCTACGTGCCGTGTGAAGTCTGCCAGGGAAAACGCTATAACCGCGAGACACTGGAGGTCCATTATAAAGGAAAGAACATATACGATGTGCTGGACATGACAGTGGAGGAAGCAAACAAATTCTTTGAAAACGTGCCGTCGATTCAGCGTAAGATCTCCACGCTGAACGATGTGGGCCTGTCTTATATCAAGCTGGGGCAGCCATCCACCACACTGTCCGGCGGAGAGGCGCAGCGGATCAAGCTGGCGACTGAATTAAGCCGCAGGAGCACGGGAAAGACGATCTATATTCTGGACGAGCCGACCACCGGCCTGCATTTTGCAGATGTCCATAAGCTGATCGAGATCCTTCAGAGGCTGGCAGAAGGCGGCAACACGGTTGTGGTCATCGAACATAATCTGGATGTTATCAAAACAGCGGATTATATTATCGATATCGGCCCGGAAGGGGGCGATGCCGGCGGTACGATCATAGCGACCGGAACGCCGGAAGAAGTGGCGAAGAATCCCAAATCCTATACAGGGCAGTATGTGGCAAAATATCTGGAATAGGTTCATGGATCATATGGTAATGTCTATCGTGACAGCAGCCCCTCCGCCCTGCATGACGGCGGCGGAAGGGATACCTGCTGGAACAGGGGTCGAAGACAGCATATCCTGACCGCTCTGGGTCATTCCCCCTGCAGCATTTTCCAGCTGGTCTTTCAGCCGTTTTTCTTCTGCCTTTAGTTCCTGGGGGCTGGGATAATAGTCATGTATCTGCCCGTATTCGCGAACCGTTCTTCTTACCTGTTTTTCTTTGAGGAGACGTTTTAAATACATGGCTTTTTTCAGATTTTGACTGCGCTGCGCTTTTTTACGGGCGGAGTTTATGAGTTCTTCTCTTTTTAGCTGTTTGCTCTTCAACAGGGCCTTTCGCAGGACCTGCTCCGCCTGATGTGTCAGAGGCATGGCCTCCTTCGCGGCATAAGAACCGGACTTCAGCTGATAGATATTTCTGCGGATGGAACTTATAGTAACCTTAACCATCTGTTGATTTCTGGCTCTGGCCAGCCGGGCCAGATCCCTGGATGGAGTGTAGGAAGGCTTCTTTTTTACCGTGATGGCTGAACCGTCTTTATTGTGATAACGGCTGATGGAATTCCCCTTAAACAGAGCGGAAGTTGAAAGGCCGGATTTGTTTTGGATCATATCCGGTTTCCTGCTGGCGATCCATTGACGGATGCTTCCGTCAGCTCCCATATAGATACCGGCTCCTGTGATCTTGCGGCCGGAGTTCGTGTAACGCTCCACCTGGTTAAGAAGAGACTTCCAGGTCTTAGTGAGCTCCTCCAGACACCAGTCCCTGAATTCTGTATCGTTTTGCATTTTCTGTAGCAGGTCCGGGGACAATACCAGTTGGAGCTGACCTTGATGCCCCCTGGCATAGAGGATAATCTGGTCTTTTCCCGACAGATCCTGTATGGCGATCTGCGCACCGGGCATCAATTGCTGCAAATTCAGGTTGCTGAGATATGCGGAAGTATTCCGGCTGTCACCTGCTGTTTTCACAAGCCGGTCCATGGTCATACTGCCGGCAGCAGAAGTATGCTCTCCCGACCGGGAAGTCTGTACACTTTGTTTCCTTTCGTCTGCGGTGCTGCGCTTTTCAGGAGCAAGAGCTGCGCAGGCCCCCCGTTTCTGTTGAATTTTCAAGAAATCATCTCCCTCCAAACCATTCCTATCCAAAACCAGTCAGTATGCGGCGTTTGTTATCCTTATTATATAACGCTGCATTACAATTGTTAACTTCTAAATTCAAAAATGTCTCCCCAAAATTAAAATGCCAAAAATTAAAATATCTCTGGGAAATGTCCCGGTCCCATAAGAAACTCCTCGGCCTTCCTGTGATCGTATATATTAAGATAAAATTAAGTTGCGGGATGGAAACGCAAGTAGTACAATTGGGATGGTAATGATTAGATAGAAGGAGTCTGTATGAGAAAGAAATTACTGTTTATCTATAATGTACATGCAGGTAAAGAGTTAATTAAAAATAAATTGGCCGGTATACTGGATATTTTCGCCAAGGCCGGATATGAGATCACTGCGTACCCCACGCAGAGGAGCAAGGACGCGGAAGAAAAAACCCGTGCGGATGCCGGCGATTATGACCTGCTGGTGTGCAGCGGAGGCGACGGTACGCTGGATGAGGTGGTAACCGGCATGATGAACCGGACCCAGCGGATTCCCATCGGGTATATCCCCGCTGGTTCCACCAACGATTTCGCCAACAGTCTGGGCCTGCCCAAAAATATGCTCCATGCCGCCCGGGTTGCTGTGCGCGGGGAAGGTTTTCCCTGCGACATCGGAGCGTTCAATGACAATTTCTTTGTGTATATCGCGGCGTTTGGAATATTTACGGACGTCTCCTATCTCACGCCTCAGGAGCGGAAGAACGTGCTGGGACATATGGCTTATGTGCTGGAAGGAGTGAAGCGCCTGTACTCGATCAAGTCTTATCGGATCCGGGTAACCTATGACGACGACAGTAAGGTAATCGAAGATGAATTTATGTTTGGCATGGTCACAAATTCGAGATCAGTGGGCGGATTTAAATCGATTATAGGAAAACATGTGGTACTGGATGACGGAGTGTTTGAAGTCACCTTGATCAAAAAACCCACGAATCCCATCGAACTAAATGAGATCCTCTCATCCCTGCTGATTAAGGAAATTAACACGAAGCATATGTATACATTCCGAACAGGAAGCCTGCATATTGAATGCAGGGAGGAGATTCCCTGGACCCTGGATGGAGAATTTGGCGGAGAGCACACACATGTGTTCATAGAAAATCATCACCAGGCAGTGGAGATCATGGTGAAGAAGCCGGAAATGGCTTTGAGGTAGAAAATAGGGCGGGAATATTAAGCGTTAACGATAAAAATAGAATAATTTCCCATCAGAAATTGGGGAAAACGTAAAAAATTATGAAAATACTTTGATTTTTTAAATGAATTGTATATAATAATGAATACACACGTTTAAAGATGCTTACGATTGGAAAAAATAAATGAAAAACGAGTATGATGAAAGGGGATTGTCATGATAGCAACAGATATCGGGATTGACCTTGGTACAGCCAGTATTTTGGTGTACATCAAAGGTAAAGGCGTTGTACTGAAAGAACCCTCGGTTGTAGCTTTTGATAGAGATACGAATAAAATTAAAGCCATAGGAGAAGAGGCACGGCTGATGCTGGGAAGAACTCCCGGTAATATTGTAGCGGTACGTCCGCTGAGACAGGGTGTTATTTCCGATTATACAGTTACGGAGAAGATGCTGAAATATTTTATACAGAAAGCCATCGGCAAGAAAACCTTCCGGAAGCCCCGGATCAGTGTCTGCGTTCCAAGCGGCGTCACGGAAGTGGAGAAAAAAGCCGTGGAAGATGCGACCTACCAGGCCGGAGCCAGGGAAGTTTCTATTATAGAGGAACCCATCGCGGCTGCCATCGGCGCAGGGATTGATATTGCCAGGCCCTGCGGGAATATGATCGTGGATATCGGCGGCGGTACTTCCGATATCGCTGTTATCTCCCTGGGAGGTACGGTGGTCAGCACCTCGATCAAGATCGCCGGCGATGATTTTGATGAAGCTTTGGTTCGTTATATGCGTAAAAAACACAATCTGCTGATCGGTGAGAGAACGGCAGAAGATATCAAGATAAAGATCGGATCGGCCTACCACAGAGCGGAGACGGATTCCTACGATGTAAGGGGAAGAAACCTGGTGACGGGTCTTCCAAAGACGGTTACCGTCACCTCCGACGAGACAGAAGAAGCTCTTCGTGAGACTACCGCGCAGATTGTGGAAGCGGTGCACAGCGTATTGGAGAAAACCCCTCCTGAGCTGGCGGCCGATATCGCGGACCGTGGGATTGTCCTGACCGGAGGCGGCAGCCTTTTGCGGGGACTGGAAGAACTGATCGAAGAAAAGACGGGCATCAACACCATGACGGCAGAGGATCCAATGACCGCTGTGGCGATCGGAACCGGTAAGTTCGTAGAGTTCCTGTCCGGAAAAAGGGATGATTAAAGCTGAATAATCGGGGACGGAGGCTTTGAGGTTCGCATTGTCGAGCTGGCAGAAGCCCCCGTCCCTTGTTGCATCAGGCGGAATAAGAACGAAGTTCGGTTGGGAAACTCGATTAAGATGAGAAGGGTGACGGGATGGAGAAGCTGGAAGGATACATAGAACATATTGTGTTCCGAAATGAAGAAAATGGATATACGGTTTTGTCCATGATCAGTGAAGGGGAGGAGATCACCTGTGTCGGATCTTTTCCTTATATAAGTGAAGGGGAGCGGTTACAGGCATCCGGCAGCTATACGGATCACCAAATCTATGGGCGCCAGTTTCAGGTGGAAACCTTCGAACTGAAATCACCGGAGGATATCATATCCATTGAGAAATATCTGGGGAGCGGGGCGATCAAAGGGATCGGCGCAGCCCTCGCGGCCCGGATCGTCCGGAGGTTCGCAGAGGACACCTTCCGCATTATGGAGGAAGAGCCGGAACGCCTGGCGGAGGTTAAGGGGATCAGCGAACGCAAAGCGCAGGAGATCGCGGCCCAGGTCGTGGACAAACATGATATGCGCAATGCGATGATATTTCTCCAGAAATATGGAATCAGTACCAACCTGGCGGCTAAAATATACGGACATTACGGCCAGGAGCTATATGGGATCATCCAGGAGAACCCTTACCGGATGGCCGACGAACTGGCGGGAGTGGGGTTTAAGATAGCGGACGAGATCGCGGCCAGAGTCGGGATTCAGTCCAACTCAGATTACCGGATCCGCAGCGGTATTCTCTATGTGCTGATGCAGGCGGCAGCGGAAGGACATACCTATCTGCCCGAACCTGTGCTGCTGAACAGGACAGGGGAACTGCTCCGGGTGGAGATCCCTCATATCGAGAAGTTTATCATGGATCTTTGTATAGATAAGAAACTGATCGTAAAGGAAAAAGACGGAGTCCGGAATGTATACGCCGCCCAGTACTACTATCTGGAGTTAAACGTGGCAGCTATGTTACATGATTTGAATGTAAACTGCGAGATTTCTACGGATAAGATCAGTGAACGGCTGGAGAAAATCGAAGAAATCGCACACATTGAGCTGGATGAGATGCAGCGGATGGCCGTGATCGAAGCGGTAAAAAACGGGCTGCTGGTGATAACCGGAGGTCCCGGCACCGGAAAGACAACCACGATCAACGCCATGATCAAATTTTTTGAGACAGAAGGCCTTGAGATCCGGCTGGCTGCGCCTACAGGCCGTGCGGCAAAGCGGATGACCGAGGCCACCGGCTACGAAGCACAGACCATTCATCGTCTGCTGGAGCTGTCTTATGTGCCGGATGATGACGACGGCCGGATAAATTTTGAACGAAATGAGCAGAACCCTCTGGAGGCGGATGTTGTCATGATCGACGAGATGTCTATGGTGGATATCAGCCTGATGAATGCTTTATTAAAAGCAGTTACGGTAGGCACCCGTCTGATTATGGTAGGAGATGTGAATCAGCTGCCTTCGGTAGGCCCCGGCAGTGTTCTGAAAGATATTATCGATTCTCATTGCTGCAACGTGGTCCGGCTTACGAAGATATTCCGGCAGGCATCCATGAGCGATATCGTGGTAAATGCGCATAAGATCAACGCCGGTGAGCAGGTGCTGCTGAACAATAAAAGCAAAGATTTCTATTTCCTGAAGCGGGAGGATGCCAATATCATCGCTCAGTCCATCATCTATCTGGTGGACAAAAAGCTGCCGCCTTATGTGGAGGCCAGGCCCTACGATATTCAGGTGCTGACTCCCATGCGGAAAGGCAATCTGGGTGTGGAACAGCTGAACAAAACACTGCAGCAGGCGTTAAACCCTCCCGGGCCAAATAAGCGGGAGAAGGAATACGGCGATCACATTTACCGGGAAGGCGATAAGGTAATGCAGATCAAGAATAATTATCAGCTGGAATGGGAAGTGCGGGGCCGCTACGGAATACCGGTAGACAAAGGGACCGGCGTGTTCAACGGAGATATGGGTGTAATCAAAGAAATTAATCTGTTCGCAGAGCTTTTAACCGTGGAGTTCGATGAGGGCAGGTGTGTGGAATATAGTTTTAAACAGCTGGAAGAGCTGGAGCTGGCCTATGCCATCACGATTCATAAGGCACAGGGGAGTGAGTACCCTGCAGTTGTTATACCGCTCCTGACAGGCCCCAGGATGCTTCTGAACCGGAATCTGCTGTATACGGCGGTGACCAGGGCCAAGCGGTGCGTAACGATCATAGGGAGCGAAACGACGTTTCGGGCTATGGTGGAAAATGAGAGTGAACAGTCACGTTATTCCGGTCTGCGGGACCGGATCAGGGAGGTGTCGCAACAGCATATATGAGATGGAAAGAACTGTTGTTAGACTTTTTCTTTCCCAGGAGGTGTCCGGTCTGCGATCAGATCGTGACGCCTTACGGGGAAAAAATCTGTAGAAAATGCCGCCCTCTTCTCAAGAGGATTGGCGAGCCCAAGTGCAAAAAGTGCGGCAAACCTTTGGAAAATGAAACGGCGGAATATTGCTATGACTGCGGAAGAAAGACGTATCATTATGAGAGCGGTGCGGCGGTGTTTCTCTATGACACTCGCATGAAAGGCAGTATCGCCAGATATAAATACCCGCCGTTTCGGCGTGAATACGCAGAGTACTATGTGGAAGAGATGATTCAGGCCAGCCGCATACAGATGCGGCGATGGAAGCCGGATGCGCTGATTCCGGTACCCATACATAAATCAAGGCTTGTTTTCCGTGGTTTTAATCAGGCAGAATTGCTGGCCCGGGGTCTGTCCAAAGAGTTTCAGATACCTGTCCGTACCGATCTGGTATATCGTACTAAGAAAACAATTCCCCAGAAAGAACTAAATGAGAAAGAACGTAAGAATAATTTAAAAACCGCTTTTCATGTAAAGCCAAATGCGATAGAATGTAAAACAGTAGTGCTTGTGGATGACATCTATACTACCGGAAGTACCATTGAGACGCTGGCAAAGGCGTTGAAAGCCGCTGGCGTGAACAGGGTGTACTTCGTATGCCTGGCGATTGGCAGGGGATATTGACCAAATTACTTTTCATTCCCGGGCTTCTATGTTATAATAAGTTTTATCAGAATTTGGAAATTCAATGAATGCTTTGAGGTGACCAGATGGTAAATGAAGAAAAGATCAGGTTGATGACAAAGCTGGCTATTTATGAAGAGAATGACGGAAAAAAAGAGATTCCGCTGGCCAGTTATTTTCAATCCGATTATATCAGTTATAATGTAATCAAAACGGCAATATTTGTCACGATTGCATATGCCATTATACTTGGGCTCTGGGCTGTCTGTAACATGGATTATGTTCTAGCAAATCTAAATCCCGACCAGCTGATCGTTATGATTGAAAAGATCGTAATTATATATGTGGCGGTAATGCTTGTGTATCTGATCTGTTCCTATATTCTATATCGGATCCGTTATAAACAGGCGAGAAAAGATTTGAAAGATTACTACAGGCTGCTGAAAGAACTGAATGCTTTCTACAGTAAGGAAGAGCAAAAGACAGGGCGCCAAGAACGATCAGGAGGACAACTTTATGATGATCACATTACTGGAATTTAGGGAGCAGTTGAAAAACTTCTACGCAAAATTCGAAGTTTATATCACACCGCTGTATAAGTTCTTAGTTTCGTTAACGGCGTTTCTGTTAATTAACCAGAATATGGGGTATTTGAAACCGCTGAAGAACCCGGCAATTGCAATCATACTGGCGCTGCTTTGTTCTTTTTTGCCGATGAATTTTGCGGTATTTTTTGCGGGGATACTGATACTCGGGCATGCGATTGGCCTTTCTCTGGAGGCCGGGATCGTGGTTCTGTGTGTGGAGCTCCTGATACTCATGCTCTATCTCAGGTTATCTCCGAAGTCCAGCTTTATACTGCTGCTGACTCCGATTGCGTTTGCACTGAAAGTGCCCTATGTGATACCGATCTCCGTTGGATTGGTGAGCATGCCGGTAGCAGCGCTGCCCGTAGGGTGTGGAGTGGCTGTGTATTATCTGATTGATTTACTGAAGACCAACGCCAGCGCATTAAGCAATTCGGATACAGAATCGATGCTGACCAGGATCAGTCTGCTGGTCAATGGTATTATCGATAACAAGGCCATGCTTCTGACGATTGCAGCCTTTACGATTACAATCATTGTAGTATACATCATCCGGCGTCTGTCTGTAGACTATGCCTGGAGTATCGCGATTGGTGTGGGAGCTATCACGGATATTTTCGTTCTGCTGATCGGCGACTTTATATTAGATGTGTCCAATTCCCTGCTCATGCTGATCGTGGGAAGTCTGGTGGCGGTGCTGGTAGCGCTGGTATTGCACTTTTTCCTGTTCAGTGTGGATTATTCCAGAACAGAACGGGTACAGTTTGAGGATGATGAGTATTACTATTATGTAAAAGCAGTTCCAAAGATGAGCGTCACTACGCGGAAGAAACAGATCAAGAAAATAAACGCGAAGAAAGACGACAGAAGAAACGAGCGATATTAAGAACTGCAAAAACACAGTTAGGGATAACCGTGAAAAAGCGTATAAGAGAGTGAAATATAACAGAGAAAAGACTGCCAAAGATAGTTAGATATAACAGAGAAAGGAAGTGAGAAAATGAGTACACTGGCAAATTATTTCAGTCAATATATAACGGAACTGAAACCCCTGAACCTGAAACTGACGGATTTCGTTGAAGTACTTATTTTGGCCTTCCTGATTTATGAGATACTGGTATGGATCAAAAATACGAGAGCCTGGATACTGCTGAAGGGATTCATTTTGCTGATGCTCTTCATTTTAATGGCGCTTATTTTCCGGATGGATACGATTCTGTTTATCGTGGGAAAATCCGTAAACGCCGGTATTATCGCGCTGGTGGTTATATTCCAGCCGGAGCTTAGAAAGGCTCTGGAGCAGCTGGGGCAGAAAAATGTAATTGCCAATATTGTCTCCTTTGACAGCAATAAGGAGCTTTCCGAGCGCTTCAGCGACCGGACCATCAACGAAGTTGTGAAAGCCTGCTTTGAGATGGGAAAAGTAAAGACAGGCGCATTGATAGTCATAGCCATGGACATACCGCTGACTGAGTATGAGCGGACAGGAATCGTCGTGGATTCCGCCATATCCAGCCAGTTGATTCTGAATATTTTTGAGCATAATACGCCATTGCACGATGGTGCTGTTATCATGTGCGGAGATCGGATCACAGCCGCAACCTGCTATCTGCCGCTTTCGGACAACATGGAACTCAGCAAGGAACTCGGCACCAGACACCGGGCGGCTATAGGTATCAGCGAGGTTACGGATTCCTTTACAATTGTCGTATCGGAGGAAACCGGTGCGGTTTCCATTGCACAGGGGGGACGTCTGTGGAGAAATGTAGATCAGGACGTGCTTAAAAAGCGTCTGGTGGAGATCCAGGGCAAGGAAGCCGAAGCCAGACGGTTCAGACTGTGGAAAGGAAGGCATAGAGATGAAAGAAAAGCTGGCCAATAATTTTGGTTTAAAACTGATCTCGCTGGCTGCCGCTATTGTCATCTGGTTCCTTGTGGTACAGATCAATGATCCTGTTATTTCGGGCTCCTTCGATGGAATCGCGGTGGAAATGCTGAATGTGAAAGCTCTTACCAGTGATCAGGAATACAGTGTGCTGGATGACAGTGATCATGTGGATATCACGGTAAAAGCGAGAAAATCAGTCATACAGGATTTAAAAGCAGAAGATTTTAAAGCCCATGCTGATATGCTGGAATTGACACAGATGGGATCAACATGGGTCGCTCCTATTGATATCACTCTTCCTAAGGATGTCAATGAGAGTGATATCTATTATCGTCCGCATAATTTGAAAATTTCGATAGAAGAATCAGAGACAAAAGCGGTGAAGGTCTCGGTGGTAACGAAGGGGACGCCCGGCGGCGGTTATGTTGTGGGTGAAAAGATACCGACAATCAGTTCTATAGAAATTAAGGGACCGGAGTCTGTTGTGAAGAAAGTGAAGAATGCCGTGGCTACGGTAAATGTTACGGATATGACCACTGATCAGACATTCTCTTCAATTAAGCTTACTATGGTGGATAGTGACGGAGATCCAGTAGTGAATGCGGATAAGCTCAAATATGAACAGAAGGAAAGCGGGATCAGTGTTAAAATTGTAATGTATAAGAAGCAGTTGGTCTCTTTGGTTGGTTCATACAGTGGAAGTCCGGCTCAGGATTACAGGGTAACCAACGTAGTTTGTGACCCGGATCAAATAACAGTAGCCGGTCCTGAGAGTGCTCTCGAAAAACTGGGGAATTCTATTACGATTAGCCCGTCATTGCTAAAAATAAGCGGTGAGGACAAAGATGTGAGTGCAGTGATTGATATTGCTGCAAAAGTTATTAACTCTGAGGAAATCAAAGTTGTGGACCCGGTAGATGAAGACGGAAAGAGCCAGGTATTGGTGATCGCCTATATAGAAAAAATGGTGGAATGGAATGAGCTGGTATCTAAAGATAGTATAGAAGTTACAGGTGCACCGGAAGGATATTCCTATTCCTTCCCCGATGAAGCGTCCAATCTGGTCGTTACTCTCGAGGCACTGGAAGCCGAAAAGGCAAAATTTGACCAGAGCACGCTGAAGACTTCCATCGATCTGTCCAGCTATAAAAGGGCGGGCAGTTATGAAGTTCCGGTAACCGTGACCGTTCCGAGTCCATATACTGTAAAAGACCAGGTCACTGTAAAAGTCGATTTGAGGAAAAAGTAGACGATATAGCAATTAAGCTTCTAAAATTAGACCTGAGTGACCTAAAAGAATAAACATAAAATCTGGAGGTTTTATATGGGAAGATTATTCGGTACCGATGGTGTTAGAGGAGTAGCCAACACAGAGCTGACTCCTACACTTGCGATGCAGCTTGGACAGGCGGGTGCCTATGTTCTGACAAAAGAAAATGAACACAAACCAACAATTTTGGTAGGGTGTGATACGAGAATATCCGGCGGTATGCTGGCAAATGCCCTGATGGCAGGAATCTGTTCCGTGGGGGCCAACGCAGTTTACATCGGAGTACTTCCGACACCGGCTGTAGCCTATCTGACCAGAAAATACCAGGTAGATGCGGGAGTCGTGATATCTGCCTCCCACAATCCGGTCGAGTTCAACGGAATCAAATTTTTTAACGGAAGCGGATATAAGTTATCGGACGCTTTGGAGGACGAGATTGAAGAAGTCATCCGAAGCGGTATGAAAGATCTTCCGGTTCCTGTAGGCCCCATGGTCGGCCACGTCAGCTATCGGTTCGACGCGAGGGAAGACTACATTGAATTTGCGAAATCAGTCGTGGATCTGGATCTGAAGGGATTGAAAATCGTCGTAGACTGTGCGGAAGGAGCTTCTTATTATACCGCGATCGAAACCCTGACCGAGTTAGGAGCCGATGTGGTAGCGATCCACACCGATCCGGACGGCACCAATATAAACGCCAATTGCGGTTCTACCCACATGGAAGAACTCATGGCCAGGGTTGTATATGAAAAAGCCTCCCTGGGACTGGCGTTCGACGGTGACGCAGACAGACTGCTGGCTGTAGACGAGCAGGGAAAAGTCGTGGACGGCGATCAGCTGATGGGCATCTGCGGATACTATCTCAAAGAAAAGGGAAAACTAAAACAAAATACAATCGTAGCAACGGTTATGAGCAATCTGGGATTCTTCCTGATGGGCAAGAAGAACGGCCTGGTGATCGAGCAGACGAAAGTCGGCGACCGATACGTATTAGAGCGGATGATAGAAGCCGGCTACAACCTGGGCGGTGAGCAGTCCGGACACATCATCTTCCTGGATGAAAATACCACCGGCGACGGCCTGATCAGCGCGCTGCATCTGCTGGAAGTCGTGGTCAAGACAGGAAAACCCTTATCGGAGCTGGCATCCATCATGCAGGTAATGCCTCAGGCTCTGATCAACGCCAAAGTCCCGACCCACAAAAAAGACCGCTACATGGAATATCCGGAAATAGCGGCTGCCATCAAAGAATTGGAAGACAAATTCGCCGGAGAAGGCAGGGTACTGATCCGTCCCTCCGGAACAGAACCATTGGTAAGAGTAATGATAGAAGGCAAGGACCAGAAGCTGATTGAAAAAGAAGCGAAAAAACTGGCAGATTTGATAACAAAGACCATGCTGTAGAGGAGGTATCATTTATGGTTAGCCAAAAAGTTGTCATCAAGAACCCGACCGGTCTACACTTGAGACCCGCCGGAATTCTATGTAAAACGGCCATGCAGTTTAAATCCGTGATTACATTCACATTTAAGGAAAACACGGCAAACGCCAAAAGCGTTTTAAGCGTATTAGGGGCCTGCGTGAAATGTGGAGACGAAGTTGAATTCGTATGTGAAGGAGAAGACGAGGAACAGGCACTTAAGACCCTGATAGAGGCCATCGAAGGGGGCCTTGGGGAGTAGAGGGTTGTACTGGAGGAGCGGAACGCAAGGACAGTGGCCGGCTGCAGTCTGCGTAAGCGGGGCCGGGCGTCTGGACGCCGTGATGCCGGGGGTTATCTCTGGCTGGGTTCCCGGCGGGGGCCGGCGTGTTTCATCCTGTCGGGCTGCTCTGTCACAGCTTTAAGTATCTCTAAAATGAAAAACCGCAGGAAATCGAAGAATCGGGCTGATTCGCGGAGAAATCTTGATGATTTCTCCACTCAACAGCCCTCTCAAAACGGTACGGAAAACCGTTTTGAGTCTTCGATTTCCTGCGGTTTTTCATTTAAGAGATACTAAAATCTGTGCCAATGCAGCCCGACAGGATGAAACACGCCGCCCCCCGACAGGAACCCAGCCAGCGATACCCCCGGCATCCCGACACCCAGCCGCCCGGCCCCGCTTACGCAGACTGCAGCCGGCCACTGTCCTTGCGTTCCTTTGCAATTTCCCCGATTGTTGGTTTGCAGCTACGGCACAAATATTTAATTTCTAATTTAGATTTAAAGCAGGAGATTGGAGAGTTGGGCGGATGCCATGGGGGCTGGGGTTTTGTACCTGGGGCGGCGGACTGTTGTTCCGGGGATGCGGCATTGGCCGATCGTATTAGATGTACTTACAGGGAAGGAGAAAAAGTCCCGTTTTCCGTCACACTGTTTGAGCCGTTTTTTGGCGAGTTTGTGACGGAAAATGTAATAAGGACTTTTTCTCCTTCCCTGTTAGTACATCTTATACGATTGGACACAGCCGCATCCCCGGAACAACAGTCCGCCGCCCCAGGTACAAAACCCCAGCCCCCATGGCATCCGCCCAACTCTCCAATCTCCGGCCCTAGAATTACAAGTAAATGAAAGCCAGCAACATTACTCAGGAAGCAATAATCTCGGCCTGTATCGCAGTCCAGTCAGGCAGATAGAAGTCATTGGTCCAGAGATCCGCCAGGGGAGCTATGACTCGCCTGGAAGGGTTCGGGTTCAGATAGGCGGCCCACCAGGAAAAGGTGCTGTTGGCTATGATCTGGTGTCGGCAGGCGGACATTAAATAGAATTCCTCCAGGTCGGTGAGTGTGAGGGAATCGCTCAGGAAAATAGGTGACGGCAGGGTGCTTAAGGCCTGCTTTACGTAAGGGATATCGTCGGAAAAGATGTAGAGACGAAGATCCGGCCCGGCAGATTGCTGCAGGAGGTTTAGGGCCTTCCTATAGTACGTGGGGGAAAGACATTTGCCGCCTTTGAAACTCACATAGTCTCCCCGGCGGATGTGGATAGCGGCGGAGTTTGTGGAACGGAGTGTGGATAACTGTTCCTGAATTTCGGGGCGGAAAGGGGCCTTAGGAATGTATTGACGCAGCAAATCCTGCCGGTACTGGTCGAAATAGCGATAATTTTGCCAATAACCGGTCAGGTGGATATTAGTGTCGTAGGCGAACTGCTCCGGAATATACTCGAACTCATTTTGCTCCCGCACCATTTTGATGGGAGAGGGAAGTTTACGGTTGCGCCTGTATTCATAAAATTTGGTGCGGAAGGGATGTTTATAACGGTCAAAAGGAGCAGCGGGCGGCAATAGCGTTTCCGTACAGTCGATGTTTAACTGATCCAGCTGGAAACGACGGAAATATCCGCAGTCATAGAGATGCTTGTCCAGGATCAGGGTATCGTTGTTCCGCTTTGCTGTTGCGTAGGCGCAGGCGTAGGAAAACAGCTGGTTTCCGAAGCCGCCCATGATTTCAGAGATAACCATTTTAAACTCCTTTTATTTTCTGCGTTATAGTTTTTTATAGCCCTAATTTTTTTATACGTTGAAAGGAAGCATGATAGAGTATGCGCCGTACAGGACGACAAAGGTCATGATGGCCATGACAATACGGTTGTAGTTCTGTATTTTTCCGTGGCAGATCAGGGTTTTGTTCCTGCAAAGGAACGGCAGCATGACCATGATAGGCAGGTAATAGCGGGGCTGCACCCCGTTGAAGCCCAGAGCGCCTATTTGAGTAAAACTTAAATACAGTGCGGTCCAGATCAGGCAGAATACACCGAAAACCAGGACACCAATCAGAAGTTTATACTTTTTGTCCAGTACGTATTTGGTTTCTTCCTGGCAGGAAAGGAAGCCCAAACCCAGGAAGAGCGGGGTGAACAGGTAGGTAAACTGCGCGGAATAAGCTCCCAGGAAGGCAAAATTAGCATTGGCGCCGATTCCGAATATATAGTCACAGAATGTCTTGAAGATCGTTCCAACCAGCAGTTTGGTATAGGTCCAGGGATGATCCAGGATCATCATTAGCTGTTTGACGATTCCGGTCTCGGACTGTTCATTTCTTACGTCAGATCCCCAGTTTACATTTCCCATAGAAGTCTGGGAGGCGACCGGGAACAGGAAGGTATAGATGATGGTTGCCATAATGGCTACGACACCGGCGATGAAACATATCCTCTGTTTTTTGCTGCTGAACTTGGTCTTTGGGAAGAAACACAGCAGGGCCAGCAATATGATATAGATCGCTTTGGGTAAGCTGGCGAATACGAAGCAGCCCACGATTGCCAGCACATTGTACCATTTCAGCTTCTTTTCCTTGTCGAGAACTTCATTTAACCAGAGGATAAAGCCCAGGATGGTAAATGAGATGGCCACACCGTCGTAGGCGTAACAGGTCGCCTGGAACAGGCAGGTGGGGAGCAGACCGATGACGGCGATGATGGCCTTCCCGACCTTCGCGTATTTGATTGCCAGTGCGACAACCAATGTGTAAAGGAGCAGATTGCCGAATTTACCAAACATATAGAGAATGGTAAAGGGCAGATGCAGCAGCCGTCCAACCGCCAGGAATAGAGTCTGGGTAATGTAGGCCCACTGATTATAGGGAATAAACCGGGCTTTGCTGACCAGAACTGCCTGATCGGTATTATCTTTGGAATTAAAATAGTCGGCAATGTACTGCCGTTCTTCCAGCGTATTGTAATAGGGCTGATGCGCCTCTTTCATGATCGTGGCGGCTTCCGTATATTGGACTGTTGAAAAATAAGCATTAGAATAGGCGTTGTCAAAATGGACCTGCTCGTCCCAGCCGATCCGGAGGGTACCGCCGAAAATAATGTAGATACTTCCAGCCAGCAGACTAAGGAAGGCAAAGTATACTTCCAGCTTACGGCCGAATACCGGTGCGCCGAAGATCAGGAACAGGATGCAGCTGAAAACGACAGCCAGGAAAAACATACGGTAGGGATTCATGGATAATTCGTTGCTGAATTCGATGAAATCAATAGTTCCGTTGAAATTGTTGACCACGCGGATCTTGCAGCCGGTGGCGTCCTGACCGATGTTGTTATAATAGTCGGTAAAGGCGGCAAGGGACTGATCGTAATATTCGGTAGTGGAGGTTTCGCCGTATCCGTTATCGCTGTAGGCGTTCATGGTGATGGAAAAATCTACCGGTGACTGGTAGCCGATATGCAGCTTTTTGATATACATATTTTCGGGGAAAGTAAAGGTATAGTCAGTTTCAAGACCCTTGCTTTCCACGGTTTTTCCGTCCTGTTCGGTTGTGGTAGAGTAATCCACATCCTCGATTTTCACATTGTCATACGTCTGGCCGTTTGTAAAATCATAGCGGGTTGTGTAAGTGTCATCAAACAGGGAATGAAAGTTAAACACCAGAAGTTCAACCAATACTGTCAAAAGAATTACCGTGCCGATCATGATCAGTAATTTTCGCCAGTGTTCTTTGATATAAGTTTTCATGCCTTCTTTTTCCCCTTTCTGATGATTGGCTGGCCCTGATCCGTGACGGCAAATAGGGTCAGCAGTACGAACAGGAATAGAACAAAATACCACAGCAGCGGTTTGTTGTACGCGGGATAACAGTAAGTCATGATCATATTTCCCTGTAGGACCTGGCCGTTGATACTGGTGCTGACATCCGGGATGATCTGCGGATTCGTATAGATCCCGGGGTAATTCCCATCGGTCACGCCGTCGCACCAGATGCGCAGGATCAGTGAACCGGAACAGGTCTCAAAGCCGGTGAACGGCATCAGCACATCCTGCCCCTCCGCGATATTAGGGGCGGCCATAGCAGAACTTCCCAGAGAATGGCCATCTGTCTGGGATAGGACTTCGTAGTGAATTACACCAGATGTAAGTTTCTTGTCATAAGTAGTATATTTCACCTGTACGCCCAGCAAACGGTCATCGACCTGGAACTTGTACTCCATAACCGTTCCCTCGGTCAGCGGGTTCTGGACCAATTGGTCCGCCTTGGTGTTATAGCCCTGTGTCGCCATATATTCATTGGGGAACAGGAAGCTTGCGATGATTCCAAGAATACACAGCAGCATCCCCAGCAGAAGCAGACGGCGGATATTCCGGTCTATCCAGTTACACACTTTTTTGATCATGTCTTACCTCTTTTCTATATCGTTTGTTACAATCCCATATCGGCTGTTACAATTTTTACCATCATACTATATGCGCGTAAAAGTGTCAATTTTCGGCTGATTGTTTCGGCGGAATGTTCAGTCCTGCTGTATAATCAGACTTTGCCGCGTAATAGAACAGAACCTCGTATTCATCGAAGGAAAAGGTCCCCCGGTATTCCGGCTGGTAACCGGCTGCTTTAAAATCCTCCAGTACCGTTTTATGAGCAGGATCAGCGGCGATCCAAATATGCCCTTTTACATGATCCAGCTGGGAGAGAGTATTTAATTCCCCGATCTGGTAATTCTGATAAACTTTTTGATAGACGTCTGTAATTTCCGACCCATACAGCTGCTGCTGCTCTTCTGGAAAATAGTAGGCAAAGCATTTTTGAACTCCATTGTGGGTATGCACGATGACGTCACCCGGTTCCAATACGGAATTCATATAGGACTCCATCTGCTCTGCGCCGGATTGGTAACGCAGTTCCAATATGTCCGCAAAATTCAGGACGCTGCATAATATAAGCCATACGGTTAACAGCCGGGTAACCCAGGGGCGCTTGATGTTACGGGCTTCGATGGCGAAGAACAGCCACATGCAGCCATAGGAAGACACCATATAGCGCTGATAAAAAACAGGCCGGATCAGGAATGAGGCGGCCAGTCCCACCAGGACCATGCCGATGGAAGTACTGAAACAGGCCGCAGCGAACCAGTCATCCCGCTCCTTTTTTCGGAAGATAAACAGTAAAAACACTGCCAGAAACACTAAAAGGAGAAGAAGGGAGAGAAGGCGGCTGCGCTTAACGGCAAAAGTATATTCGATATAAGTCACCAGCGTAGAAAAAGTAATAGGAGGAATCCAGTATTTCTCTGTCACCTGAGAGATCTGCCTGAGAACGACTCCCAGCCAGGGCAGATAGGCAAGTACAGTGAAAATGGCACAGAGCATCCATTTTTTCAAAACTTGTTTATTTTGCCTGAATGCGTGGATCAGGAGATAAAAATAAAGGAAAGCCACTGCTGCGCATGCAAAATAATGGGTATAAGCAGCCAGAAGGCTGAACACAGTAAAATACAGCCAGTTGCGGAATTTCCCGTCCAATATTATTTCATATGAAAACAGCGCTGCGGCAGTGACAAAGAACATGGCCCAGCTGTACATACGGATGTCTGTGGAGTAATACAGCATTTTTGGCATACCGAAGAGGCAGAGCAGAAACAAAAAAGATGTCCTGTCTCCAAAACGTTTCCGCACCAGGGTACAGCCCAGAATCATTTGGAAAAGAAAAGGAAGAAATGATACCAGGTGCATCACAATAAGACTGGTTCCGAAAATATCAGTCAGAAATTTCAGAATCAGATAATAAACCGGGGGATGTACATCCGCAGCGGTCAAAGCGATGACATCCCGGTAGGAATGCCCGGTCAGGGCAATCGTAAAAGCCTCATCCATAAATATATTTTTATGAAATATGAGGGTAAGCATCAACAGGCTTTCCAGAATACATAAACCAGCCAGAAATACAGTTTTCTGCTTTTTTGATAAAACCATAACAAAAAATCCTTCTACTTATCTTCGATGTTGGTTTCCTTGCAAATAAACAAGGGACGTTTTTTGGTTTCAAGATAAGTCTTAGCCAAATATTCGCCTAAAATACCTATACTGAATAATTGTAAGCCCCCCAACAGAAAGATAATACAGACCATGGATGGCCATCCGCTGGTCGGATCGCCGAAAATCAGGGTCCTTATAATGATAAAACAGATCATAATAAACGCGGCCAGACATAGAACCACGCCTGTAAAAGCAGCCAGGGCTAAAGGAGCGGTTGAAAATGCCACTATGCCCTCGATACTGTAAACCAACAGTTTCCAGAAAGACCATTTGGTCTCTCCGGCCACTCGTTCTACATTTTCAAATTCAATCCACTTGGTGTCAAAGCCCACCCATCCAAACAGGCCCTTGGAAAAACGGTTGTACTCCCCCATCTCCAGAAGCGCGTTAACAAACTGACGGGTCATAAGACGGAAATCCCGGGCTCCGTCCACGATCTCGGTTTTGGATATTTTATGCATGAATTTATAAAAACAGCGGGCGAAAAAGGAACGGATCGGAGGTTCTCCCTTGCGGGTTACCCTGCGGGTAGCAGCCGAATCATAGCCCTCTTTCGTGATGGCATCATACATCTGCGGCAGCAGTGCCGGAGGGTCCTGTAGATCGGCATCCATAATGGCTACGTAATCGCCCTGGGCATAGGAGAGGCCGGCATAAATGGCGGCTTCCTTGCCGAAGTTCCGGGAAAACGAGACATATTTTATCCGGGAATCTGTTTCGGCGAACTGTTTGGCGATCGCCAGTGTCCGGTCGGTTGAGCCGTCATTGACGAATATAATCTCGAACTCCACATAGGGCATGGATTCTGCAACGCTGCAGATTTCTTTGTAAAAATAGGGCAGGGCATCCTGCTCGTTATAGCAGGGGACAATTGCTGAAAGTTTTTCCATATAGATAGATCACGCACCTTTTTGTTTACCAGAATAATTTTTATTTTTTCAAATATAACTGATTAAATTCATGGACTAAATTTACAGCTACTATACCATAAACAGGCAAAACTTGCAAAGTATGGGAAATAGAAAAGAATTGTTAGGAAATAGAAAAGAATTGTTTGAAATAGAAAAGAATCCAGTTGAAAATAGGAGAAAAACTTGCTATGATGGAACACATGAATAAGCCAACTGTATCAGTGATAACAACCACATATAATAACGCAGATAATCTTAGAAAGACCATGGAGATGATATTGTCCCAGGACTATGAGCAGATTCAGTACGTGATCGTAGATGGAGGATCTACGGATGATACGCTCGCGTTAATCCGGGAATTTGAGCCCAGATTCGGTGAACGTTTAAAATGGATCTCTGAGCCGGATGAGGGCATCTACGATGCGATTAATAAAGGATATCTGCTGTCCGACGGTGATATCATCGGATACTGTTTCGACCGCTATGCGGATGAACATGTGATCAGCCGTATGGTGGAAACGATCGTACGTGAAAAAACAGACGGTGTACACAGCGATCTGATCTACCTGGATGGAGAAAAAGTCGTACGGAAATGGCATATGGGCCAGGGATCGATCCGGACCGGCTGGATGCCGGCCCATCCTACGCTCTATCTGAAACGGGAAGTATATGAAAAATATGGATTGTACAAAACGGATTATAAGTGCTCTGCGGATTATGAATATATGATCCGGTGCCTGAAAGACGGACAGGTTAAATTATCTTATATCCCTGAAGTACTGATCTATATGTATTATGGGGGGACCAGTACCAATGGGTTGTCCTCTTATCTGCTTTCCCTGAAGGAAGGGCATAGGGCTTTAAAAGAAAACGGGGTGGCTTTTGCCTGGGTGACGGATTTTCTGCGAATCGTCCGGGTTTGCCTACAGTTCTTAACAAAATCTTAAGGGTTTTTTTGTTGACTTTAGCACTCGAATACAGTAAAGTAATCTCAAGTTAAAAACGAAGTTTTGATTAATTTAGAACATAATTATATTTTTATATATAATAAAACCGTGCGTGAGAAGTAGTGATAAAATTTACTATGGAAAGGCGGCGGTAGGATGTCGTTTAATTCGATGGAATTCCTGCTGTTTTTTCCGATCGTGGTACTCATTTATTTTATCATTCCGCATAAGGTTCGATGGGTCTGGCTTTTGCTGGCCAGCTACTATTTTTATATGTCGTGGAATCCCAAGTACGCGCTGCTCATGGGTACTTCCACAGTGATTACATACCTGTGCGGAATCCTGATCGGGAGGACGCAGAAAAAGAACTGTAAAAATCAGATATTTTTGAAAAAGCTATGGGTAGTTTTAAGTTTGGTGTTGAATCTGGCCATACTCTTTTTCTTCAAATATTTCGATTTTGCGGTGAACAGCTTAAACAGTATTTTTTCGTATTTGAATCTTGCGCCGGTGCGGGTGTCGTTTGATGTGATCCTGCCGGTGGGGATCTCGTTTTATACCTTTCAGGCGCTTGGCTACACGCTGGATGTCTATCGCGGTGAAATTGAACCGGAAAAGAATCTGGGGAGGTACGCCCTGTTCGTCTCATTTTTCCCGCAATTGGTAGCGGGACCGATCGAACGCAGTAAGAATCTGCTGCATCAGCTCCGGGAGAAGCATATCTTTGATTTTGACAGGGTCAAGGACGGGCTTTTGCTGATGCTTTGGGGATTTTTCCTGAAGATAGTAATCGCGGACAGAGCTGCGATTCTCGTTGATCAGGTTTACAACCATTATGCTGAATATGAAGCTGTCGCGCTGATCCTGGCAACAGTCTTGTTTGCTGTTCAAATTTACTGCGATTTCAGTTCTTACTCCAATATTGCGATCGGAGCGGCCCGGGTAATGGGCTTTCACCTGATGACGAATTTTGAAGAGCCATATCTGGCTTCATCGGTTGCCGGATTTTGGAGGAGATGGCATATCTCCCTGAGTACATGGTTCCGGGATTATGTCTACATTCCATTAGGAGGAAACCGGGTCAAAAAAGGAAGATGGGCTTTTAACGTATTCCTCGTATTTCTGTTGAGCGGCCTTTGGCACGGGGCAGGATGGACCTTTGTAATCTGGGGCGCTCTGCATGGAGCCTATCAGATTATCGGAGGATATCTAAGGCCCTGGAAGCAGAAAATCTGGAAAGCCATGCATGTAAATGTAGATACTGCCAGTTTTCGGATAGGTCAGATATTGGTTACTTTTCTGCTTGTGGATTTTGGATGGATCTTTTTTCGATCCAACTCATTTGATCAGGCCAAAACCATTATAAGAAAAATGTTCATGGAATTTGAGTGGCCGCAGCTGTCCCTGAATTATCTGACCACTTTAGGGTTGGATTACCAGCAGCTGATGATACTTCTGGGAGCGATTCTGGTGTTGGGGGTTATCAGTCTCTGCCATTATCGGGGAATTCATATACGTCCCCTGATCGAGAGACAGCAGCTTTGGTTCCGCTGGTCCTGCTATTTGTGTTTGCTGTTTGCTGTTTTGACCTTTGGTATACTGGGGGTTCGCTATACCACGAGTCCGTTTCTGTACTTCCAGTTCTAACGAATAAGGCCAAAACAATTTTAATACCTATATGTACAAAAAACTGTACATAATGGAGGAACGGTTGAACAAAAAGATGTTCACCCATACCTGTATGTACAAATACTGTACATAATGGAGGAAACTATGAAAATAAAAAGAATAATGGCAGCAGTTGTTTTTCTTGTGTTGGCAGCGGGGCTGTATGTGGGGATCCCCAGAGTGATGACCGGAAATCATGTGCTGGTCCGATTTACCAATTCCATTTCCCTGGATGCCAGAATATATGAAACCCGCCGGCTGCCCGAAGAAAATTATGACTATCTGGCAGTCGGGTCCTCCATGACTATGAACAATCTGAACTCAGATGTATTGCTGAATTATCTTGGTCCCATGGGCGAGAAGTTCTATAATTTTTCCGTATGGGGTGTTACCATGGAGGATATCGAGAACTGGACGGAAGTACTGCTGGAAAAATATAATCCAAAAGGCATCATTATTTTCAGTTCCATGGAAGATTTCGACGGGGAGGAAAAAGATTATGATTATAAAGATATCAGCCGCTACATAAGGGGCTTTCCAGAGAGTATGTACTATCTGCATTACGGTGTGTTCGGGGATCTGCATTATTATGATGAATATGCGGAACTTAAGGGGTACAAGAATGACTATGATTCCCTGGATTTTGACGAGAATGGCGGTGTGGCCCTGGAGGTATATGGAATTGAACGCTCCATGAACCGCTGGGACAAGCAGTTTGCGGAAGTCTATCAGCAGGACGGCCCCAGCTATGAGAGTCTGTATCAGATGGCGGTAAAACTGAAACAAAAGGGAATCGACCTGTATTTTGTCCAGGTTCCCAGCAGACCGAATTATATGGCAGAGGAAGGTGCGAAGGAGGTACTGGATCAGCACATAGAGCGCTGCCGGGATATCGTGGAGAGCAGCGGACAGTATTACTACAGTGCGGTGGATTACGAACAATATTCTGATCAGTATTTTTCCGATTATACCCATATGGATGTCCATGGAGCTACTATGCTGACGCAGGAATTCCTGGAAAATGTATTGATACCGTCAAGAGAACAGGAATACTAATGCGAAAGTCAGGGACGGACTGGTTCCTGTATGCTTTCAGGTACCAGCCCGCTCTTTTTCCGGCTTATTTACTTAAATAGATTTACAACCAGTTTAATCCCATATTTACAATAATTCAGGAAGATTTTCGGATGTGTGATGCATTCCGCCATTTTTTTGAAAATATAGCTGGGCCGCAGGTAATATTGAAGCAGAATGCTTCTGCGCAGTTTCAGCAGCTCTTCCATACTCAGATACCTGGTTCCCTTCATGCTGGAGTGGAAAAAGTCGCTTCCCAGAACGGATTGGGCGAGAAGATTATCTTCTTTGCACATATTATAAAGCGGTGTCCCATAAAAAGGCAGGGCCAGCGTAATTTCGATGAAGTCGGGTTTCATCTGGAAGATGAGCTTTTTGGTTTCCATAATATGTTCCCTGGTTTCCCAGGGAAAACCAATTACGAAAAATCCCCATACGGTCAGCCCCGCCTCTTTGGACCATTTGCAGGCCTGGATGTTTTCTGCTACAGTCGCCCCTTTATGTACCTGGGTCAGCGTATCGTCACTGCCTGATTCAAAACCAAAGGCAATCGTAAAGCAGCCCGCCTCTTTCATGAGAACCAGAGTTTCTTTAGCGAGCGGACGGACTCTGGAATTGGCGGTAAAAGCAATTTTATTGTGAAGCGGTGAATTTATGATCAAAGTACATAATTCTTTGACCCACTGGGCGTTGATGGTAAATGTATCCGCTTTGAAGAAGAAATTATGGATACCAAACTTCTCATAGCATTCCGTCATTTCATCCATGACATTCTGCGGACTGCGGAATCGGACTTTCTTTCCGGATATCTCAGGGGACAGACAGAAAATACAGTTGGAGGGGCAGCCGCGGGATGTCTGTATCGTTGCCATAGGCTCATCCGTATCCGGGCGTGTATAAAGGGCGTTGTTCATCAGCTGGCGGGCCGGGAAGGGCTGGTTATCCAGATCCTGTCCCCACACATGGAACGGGGTTCTCTTTATATTACCGTCCGCATCCTTATAGAGGATATTATCTACATCCTCAATATTCCCTTTGTTGTGGAACTCATAATCAGCGATCAGGTCGATAGCGAAATCCACTTCTCCGCCAATCAGATAATCAATTTTGGAAAGATCCAGCAGATCCAGCATAGCCTGTTCCGGATCATAGAATATAGCACCCTTCAGGACCATAACCGCATTCGTCTTTTCTTTGATCCGATTAGAAATTTTAATATCATCAAAGATCGTGGTATTTGTAACACTGATCATGACCATATCCGGCCGATACTCTTCCAATTCACGGAACATATCCTCTTCTGAGCAGAATTCCGTCTGATAATCCCGCAGCTTTACATCATAATTTTTCCTAAGAAGAACTGCGGCGGCGTAGCCCAGATCATTGCAGGCACGCATAGCCTGTGCGCTGCCGTCGTCGATATTCTGCTGACAACGATCCTCACCTCTTTGAAATAATGGGCCTGGGGGATACATAAGTAATACTTTTTCCATAGTGTTTGGATATATTATTTACCAGCGATAATATATCCTGCTCCTTTCTGATAACTCATTTTTATCTTAAGCAAATATCTATGTATGCCATCTTATGAAACACGCGCCTGGGAAAGCTTTTTCGGCATGGTTCTATGTCTTTCGACATTATATCATAAAATATTGAACTTGCAAATATTGGTTAGAATTTTGAATGCTATAGGACCAAGAGGGACGGGAAGCCTCTGGGGGGCGGGATGGGATACTCCTGTTTGGGGAAGCGATTTGACTCCACAAGATGATCCGAACGGTTTTGAAGGCGCCCCTTCCCGCTCATTAAGGCCATTAGTTACCCCTCCATTTAACTATATAATAAGCTTGATAAAAATTGATAGAAAATTATGGGATATTTGGGAGAATTTTGTAAGAAAAGGTTGTTTCGTGGGGGAAAAATTGGTATGATATTTTAGAATTATGGAGGAGGGTTATTAAATTGAATCAATTAAAAGGTTATATCAAGATCGCAAGGCCGGACCATTGGGTCAAGAATGCCTTTATCGTTCCTGGTGTTATTATTGCTGAGCTTTTAACCGGAAAAGTGTTTGACTCCGGCGTTGTAATTCGTTTTATCTGGGGCTTTATGGCCACATGCTTCATCGCTTCTGCGAACTATGTGATCAATGAATGGCTGGATGCCAAATTCGACAAATATCATCCTACGAAAAAGAACAGGCCTGTTGTGGTATCAAACATCAAGTTTCATTGGGTAATGGTGGAATATGCTTTACTGATTATACTGGGTGTTGTATGCTCGATCCAGGTAAACCGCTATTTTCTGTATATGGAATTATGGCTTTTGCTGATGGGCGTTCTCTATAATGTACGTCCGGTCAGGACAAAAGATATTCCCTATATCGATGTCCTTTCAGAATCTTTAAATAATCTGATCCGTCTTTTGATTGGATGGTTTATTATTACCGAAGCTTATCAGCCGCCCAGCAGTGTGCTGGTAGGCTATTGGATGAGCGGAGCGTTCCTGATGGCGACTAAGCGGTACGCGGAGTACCGGATGATCGGAGATCCGGAAGTTGCTGGAAAGTACAGGAAATCATTCAAATATTATACCGAACATACCCTGCTGGTATCTGCCTTCTTTTATGCTATGAGCGCCACTTTCTTCCTGGGTATCTTCATGCTGAAGTACAAAATCGAACTGCTGATCGCCATGCCCTTTGTATTCGGCCTGTTCTGCTACTACCTGTATCTGAGTTTTAAAGAGGATTCGGCTGTGCAGAAACCCGAGAAATTATATAAAGAAAAAGGGCTTTTGATCTATATCGTAATATTGATCGCATTGATCGTGGTGTTGATATACAGCAGAATTCCTGCTATGGATTATTTTGTAGATACGATGCTGCTTAACGTGTAGGCCAACATAAGGCCCGGCTTATGAGATCGCGCTCCTTAAAGAGGAGTAGCGAATATAAAGCCGGGCCATTTTGTTTTCTGCATTTTCATTACTATCAAGGCAGTAAATTACCCGCATCGTCAGCAAGGATCCAGTTCGGGTCCTGCGGGTATCCATGCCAGAAATTTTTAGGGCAGATTTTCAATCCTCTGTTCAGCAAAGCTGGTTTATAGGAAAAGGAACTTTTACTTGTAATGAGGAGATCCGCATTTACCATATGAAGGAAAGAATCGATAGGCCCCATATCCAGGCAATAATGCAGATTCGGGAAATCTGCAAATTCCGGAAAATCATGTTCCTTTCCCTGAGAAAACAGGTAAACTGTAACCGGCTTATCCGCAGGCAGCTGCGGAAGTTTGAGCGCCTGTTCCAAAACCCGGAGAAAATAGGAGTTATCCTGCCAGCGTTTCGTAAGACCCGGGTCTTTGTTCGTCTGGCCAATCACAATATCGCCCCTTCGGACATGGACAGCGATATTAAACTCTCCGGGCCGGTAGATCAAATGATCCTCCCGGCGCGCCGATGCGTGATAGAATTTACGCTGCAGATCCTTCATGACACCGAATTGAGCCTTATAAAACTGATCCTGCTCACACAAAAATACAACCTTTTGATCCGCGTAAGCGTCTACGATCTTCCGGATCGCAGCCATTTCCCCGTCATTTGCCTCATTAAAATGGGGAATCCGGACCTTTTTATAATGCTGCCTCTTTACCAGATCATCCAGAGGAATCTCGTCCTCACCAAACCCTAAAAATTCTTCCCATTTCGACGAAGCAAACGGCATATGGGCAAAATTCAGCCCCAACACCTGTGCGAAATAATATCCGGCAATCCAGTTTGCCATCTGATGACCGATCCCGGAATCAGGGTTCGGCCGCGCGGCCAGATAATTCACATGGTCAACAGCTCTGTTTTCCTTTGCCGGATGCTTTTTCGCAAACCGATAGGAACCATAAAGTCTGTAATAATAATTTTTATTTCTTGTCTTAGCGATAAACACGGTACGTACCGCCCGCAATTTCTGTGCTAAACCCATGGGATACCTCCTGCAATCAAAAGAAGCGGAACCTTTTCCAATCCATCTTTGCCCAATATAACATGAAACCATGACATACACAACCCCTTTCCAAAGTCGCCCATAGGGGGAGAATGAGCAGAAAGGCATGGAAAGTCTGATAAACGTCTTGCATTCATTCGGGCTTGTTTGATATAATAGTATGACTTATACTTACGGAACAGAGGGACCTTAAGAATAGGAAGAAAGAAGTCTTGTTATGAAATTGCAAATGCATCGTAATTTAGAGGAGTATCACGCGGTTCTGTTTGATATGGACGGAACCCTCTATTATCAGCCGCCGCTTCGCAGAATTATGGCGGTCAGACTGGCCTGCCACTATGTGCTGCATTTCTGGAGGATCAAGGATCTACTGATTATAAAAAAGTTCAGGGAAGAGCGTGACCGGATGGTTACGGAAAGTCATAAAGAAGATCCTGAAAAATATCTTTATCGTCTGGTTGGAGAAAAATACCGAGTCCCGGCCTATCGGGTGGAATCCGTGATCGAACGGTGGATGTACCGCTTTCCCCTTCCGTATCTGAAGAAATTCCGTGATCATGAAGTGTATGACTTGCTGAAATATCTGCGTAAACATAAGATTACCGTGGGAATTTACTCGGATTATCCCGTCCAGGATAAGCTGGAAGCTTTGGGAATCGTGGCGGATTATTGTTTTGCGGCTACAGATCCCCAAATGCAGTGCCTGAAACCGGACCCCAAAGGGATGAAGGTGATTCTGAATGAATTGGGTCTGCCTGCGGAAGAGGTGCTGATGATCGGGGACCGCTATGAAAAAGACGGACTGTCGGCAGAAAGCGCTGGAGTGGATTATGTGATCCTGCCGGCACAGGCGAATAAGCGTCATGAAATACTTAAGCAGATAAAAAGGAGCACGCAGTAACATGGAGACAACGAAAGAGAAAGGTTTTCAGTATGATGCGGAGAAATCCGGCAAAGCGGCAGTTCCCGTGAAAACGTGGAAGAATATCGTATCGCCGGGAATGATTAAGAAGGTGCTGCTGACTGCGGTCGGGCTTTTTGCATTTTACTTGTTGAGCCTGACGCTGGTTTATTGTATCCCAAAATCAGCCATGGTAGAGAACGTGGCGGAATCGATCGGTGTGATCGCCCAGGATGGAAAATATCCCAACTGGTTTTTCGGATCTCCGGTCTGTTTTTTTGACAATTATTCGGATTCCCGGATGCTGAATATGGCGCTTCAGACTTCGGAGCATCCATTTCACGCGGCGATGTCTGCGGATTATGAGGTAGCGGAGGGCTCTGCGGATACCCCATTTCCACAGTATCTTGATCTTGTGGCGGCGGCAGAAGGAAAAGCAGCCAAAAGTGAGAGTTATGGAAGAATGTGGCACGGCTATCTGGTATGGTTAAAGCCTATGCTGACTTTTTTGAATCTGCATGAGATCCGGCAAATTATTTATATGGTGAGTTTCTTTTTATATTTACTGACAATTCTGGCAATGAATAAGAAGATGGGATTCCGGGCTGCGTTTCCGTTTATCTGCGCAACGCTTATGAGCTACACCACGATCATAACCATAAATATGATGTTTTCTGTGGATGTGAACCTGATGCTGTTGGGAGTGATGATGGTGCTGCTCTTTTCAGGCAGCCAGACATATGACAGGTATGAACCCTTGTTTTTCGGATTGATCGGAACGAGTATGGCATTTTGGGGGACCTTTGAAGCTCCTCTGATTACGCTGGGAATGCCGCTTCTGGTCTCGCTGCAGATGAGGCAGCGCCGGGGGAAGAACGCCAAACAGCTGTGGGGACACCTGATTGGTAATTGCGCCGGTTATGGCATCGTCTATTCGGTCACGCTGGTGTCGAAATGGATACTCGCCGCTCTGGTTACAGGATCCAGTGACGGCACCTCCGTATCCGGGGGATGGATCGGGCTGCCGCCAAGCTTTCGGGAATATATACGCCGGTTGGACAGCATACTTCAGGGCTTCCTGACTCCGCTGCGTTCCATGGGTATCCTGATATTGCTGACGGCAGTGGTACTGGTAGTATTAATGATCCGTTTCCGGGCGAAGAAGGTGGCCGTAAGCAGCCTGCTGCCGTATTTGTTTATTTTCTGTTTCCCGGCGTTTTGGGCGTTGGTGCTGTTCGGACATTCCGGTCACGGATTTACCAGATTTATCATGATGATTTCTGTGGATGCATTCTTATGGATCGCTATGAATTTTATTGACTGGGATTCCTTCCGGAGCAAATTGAGAAAAGGCCGTTTCGGAAAAACAGGTTTGTTGGGGTAACCCTGCCGGTATGCCGGTAAAAATGCTGGTAAAACGCAGGGAGCCGGACCGCTGGATCAGAGATTAAATGGCCTCGTGCCAAGGGAAGAAAGGTGGATTTGCGTGAACCGATTTCAGATAATAACAAATATATTCCGTTCTTTTTTCATGAAACGGAAATTGACGAAGCAAAAACATGTAATGTTCGGCCGCGGCGTATTTTTCGATGTGGATAACTGTGAATTCGAGGGACATGCCCGTATCTATTATCATGCTTATTTGTTGAATACGTATCTTGGATACGGCACCATCGTCCAGCATGATTGTGTGCTGAATGATGTGAAGGTGGGCCGGTTTACCGGGATTGGGCCGAATGTAAAGTTTGTGATCGGACAGCATCCCACTTCCAAGTTCGTCTCTACCCATACAGCATTTTTTACGCTGTCCCCGGTCAGCGGCTTTACCTATGTAAAGGAACAGAAGTATCCGGATTATGCGGATCCGGTTTGTGACGGGCGCTACCAGTTTAAAGTGGGAAGCGATGTATGGTTCGGAGACGGCGCCACGATCATGGCAGGGGTGACGATCGGAGACGGTGCGGTGATTGCGGCAGGTGCGGTCGTGACGAAGGATGTTCCGCCCTTTGCTATTGTGGGAGGGGTGCCGGCCAAAGTGATCAAATACCGGTTTGATGAGGAAGACAGGAAGTTTTTGATGGATTTTAAATGGTGGGACAGGGATATTTCCTGGATTGAAAGCCATGCGGATTATTTTGATGATATCGAGAGATTTAAGAAAATAGTAAAAGAGGAAGGCTTGCGATAGCCTGGAGGAAATGGTACGATGACGCAGTATGCAATAGTGGCAATCGGTTATAACAGGCCGCGCAGTATGGAGCGGCTGTTAAAATCTCTGAAACAGGCCGACTATGACGACGACCAGGTGACGCTGATTATCAGTATCGACAACAGCGGGGACGACAGCGTTTTGCGCTGCGCAAATGAGTTTGGCTGGCCATTCGGGCCGAAAATAGTAAAGACCTATCCAAAACGCATGGGACTGCGCAGACACGTTCTGTCCTGCGGGGATCTGGTGGCAGACTACGAAGCGATAGCTGTATTTGAGGATGATATCTATGTATCCCCAAATTTTTATCAATATATGAAACAGACGGTTGCATATTATGAGCAGGATGACCGGATCGCCGGAATTTCCCTGTACCAGCACTTGTGGAATGTCCATGCCAACCGGCCGTTTGTCCCGCTGGCCGACTCTAACGATGTGTACTTCGTACAGTTTGCCCAGTCCTGGGGACAGGTCTGGATGAAACGCCAGTGGATGGAGTTTCGCAAATGGTATGATGAGCAGGGGGAGGAGTTTCGGGAATCCGCGGATATTCCCGACTATGTAGCTTCCTGGCCTGGTACCTCCTGGCTGAAATATCATGTGAAGTATTGTATTGAGCGGAAGAAATATTTTGTCTACCCTTACCTTTCCCAGTGCACAAACTTTACAGACGCGGGAGAAAACTTCGCGATTCCCTCCACCGGTCTTCAGGTTCCGTTTCAGACGGGGATTCAGAGGGAATACCGGTTCGTACCGCTGGAAGGCAGTGACACGGTATATGACGCGTTCTGGGAAAATGAAAAGCTGGCCGGTATCCTGGGTCTGCCCGCAGAAGAACTCTGCACGGATCTTTACGGGGTGAAGAAAAACAGGAAAAATCAGAGATACTGGTTGACTTTGGAGATCAAAGATTATAAGATTGTGAGATCCTTTGGGTTGTTATTAAAGCCTCAGGAGCAGAACATATTGGCGGATATGGAGGGCAGCCAGATCTTTTTATATGATACATCACAAGCAGAGAAAAATCCGTTTCATCATCATGTGGGACGTCTGGCCTGCAACTACGATTTCCGGGGGGACAACCTGTCGGTAAGTATGCTTAAGAACATGCTGGTAAATAAAGTAAACCGACAATTTATGCACAAATAAGTGTAAGTCCGATCGTTTGTATTTTTATCAGAATCCGAAGAAAATAGTCAGGGATATGGCAAATAGGATAGGCACAACGCCGGTCCGGAATCTTTGCCGTATAGATGGGATAAAGCTATGAATAATCAGCCGAAAATATCGGTAGTCATTCCGATTTACAATGTAGAAAAATATCTGGCAGAATGTATCGACAGTGTGCTTGCACAGACCCTGCCCGATATAGAAATCATTCTGGTAAATGACGGTTCCACCGATGCGGGGCCGCAGATCGCCAAGAGATATGCGGAGCAGCATGGGAATATCCGACTGATTCATCAGGATAACGCAGGTTTAAGTGCGGCCAGGAATACCGGTCTGCGTGCCGCTTCCGGCCGGTATGTCTATTTCCTGGACAGTGACGATTACATTGAGCCGGACGGACTGGAAGTGATTTACACAGAGGCGGCGGACCAGGACTGTGATCTGGTATTGTTCGACGGAGCATCATTTTATGATGACGGGGATGTCCGGAAGCCGAATATGCAGTACGACTATCAGAAACACTATGAATACCCCGGCGTCTATGACGGCGAGGATTTATTTGCACTTACCCTTCCCAGAGAGGACTTTCGGACCCAGGTCTGCCTGCAGCTGGTGAAAAGACAGACGCTGCTGGAGCTGGGACTTACTTTTTTAGAAGGGATTATCCATGAGGATCAGTACTATACCTTTGCACTGATGCTGCAGTGCCGCCGGGTTAAGATCGTGCGTAAAATTGTGTATCACCGGAGGTTTCGTGACGGCTCCATCATGATGCAGGCAAAGACCCTTCGCAATTTTGAAGGCTTTTACCGGTCGGCAAAAGAGATGTTCGGATTCTATGAGGAACACCATTTCCGTCCGGAGAATGATAAAATGATCCGCAGGCATATCGCTAATGTGTTTTGCCTGACAACGGTGGATGTCTACCATCAGCTGGATCGGGCTGTTCAGAAAGAGCAGAAAGGAAAGATACGGGAATTGATTCGGATCGCCAGGGGAAAAGAGTATCTGGGTGACAGCCGGGTGAAATCCTACTGCTGGCTTTACTGGTTCTATCCTTTCTACAAAAAGCTAAAGAAAAGGTAAAATCTATGAGACTTGAAAAGATCATGAAAAACGGAGTGATCGGTCTGGTGACACAGGTCATCGTGCTGGTCATGGGGTTTTTAACGCAGATCGTATTTACACACTATCTGGGACAGACGAACTATGGGTTAAACAGTGTAATCAGCAACCTGCTGAATATGTTGTCTTTGGCGGAATTGGGTGTGGGAAGCGCGATTACCTATCATCTGTATAAACCCATTGCAGAGGGGGATCAGAATACTATTGCCAGTATTATGGCGTTGTTCCGGCGGGTGTATTGGACGATCGGTTTTGTGGTGTTCGGCCTGGGCTGTCTGCTGATGCTGCTGATACCGGTGTTCATTACGGAGTCCGGGGTGGATATTGCCTTTGTCCGGCTGATTTTCTTCATTCAGCTGATGTCCACCGTGTCCACGTATTTTCTTTCCTATAAAAGAACACTGCTGTATGCGGATCAGAGGAACTATGTCTGCGCACTGTATGATACTTTGATGAATATCATTTTCAGCGTGCTCAGGATCGTATCTCTGGTTCTATACCAGGATTACGTGATCTATTCCGTCCTGATGGTGCTGCAGCAGATCGCTGCGAATCTGCTGATCTCATATTACTGTAATAAACGATATCCGCAGCTTAAGGATAAGAATATTAAACCTTATGACAAGGCAAAAAATCTGTTTGTGGATACGAAAAATATCCTGGTCGGTAAAGTGGCTGTTTATATCTATTCCTCAACGGATAACCTGGTGATTTCTACGTTCAGCAGTATTACCGGCGGGTTATTTACCGTAGGCGGACTGAACTATTATGTATATATCACCAACGCGATACGGACGATCGTTAACAGTGTGCTGTATTCTATGGCGCCGGCGATCGGTAATTTTCTGCAGAGCGGCAGGGACAGAAAAGAAATGTATCCACTGTTTCATCACTATACTTTTGTGCGGCATTTCATAGCTACGGTGTCGGCTACCGGCCTGATCGTGTGCAGCACGCCGTTAGTATACATGTGTTATGGGGGAGAACAGGCGGTTATGCCGCAGATCGTGGTGCTGCTCATCAGCCTGGATGTATTTATCAGTATTACATCTGGGCCGATCAATGAGCTGATCAGTGTCCTGGGACTGTTCCATTATGAGAAATATCTGAATGCCATCGGCGCCGCCATGAATCTGATTTCTTCTATCATTTTTGTGCAGTTTATCGGCGTACCGGGTGTTCTGCTGGGAACGGTTATCAGCCAGCTGTTTTTCTGGATCAGTAAATGTATTCTGGTATTCCGGAAATATTTTGAGGACGGGATGGCGGAATATTGGAGAAAAATAGCAGCCTATACGGCGGTGGATATCGTTCAGGTGATTGGTCTTTTGTGGCTGTGCGGCAGGTTGTTTCCGGTGCCTTCGGTGGGAGGTTTTATCGGGGCGGCAGCCCTGTGTGTGGCTGTACCGTTTGTGTTGGTTGTTATCGTATTTCATAGAACAAAAGAATTTCAGTTTGCATACCAGCTGACGTTGGGCGTGCTGAGTAAATTAAGGAGAGTGAAGAAATGAATATTGCAGTTGCAGGGACAGGATATGTTGGCCTGGTTACGGGAGTTTGTCTGGCAGAGCATGGCCATGCGGTAACCTGTGTGGATGTAGACCAGCAGAAAGTGGAGACCATGCGCAAAGGGATATCTCCGATCTTTGAACCGGGGTTGGATGAGCTGATGCAGAAAAACATGGAGCGGCTTACCTTTACCACAGACTATCAGGCGGCATACCGCGGGGCAGATGTAATCTTTATCGGTGTGGGAACACCGGAAAAGAGAGATGGCTCTGCGAACCTGACCTACGTATATGAGGTGGCGGGACAGATCGCTGCCAGCGTGGAAAAGGACTGCGTTGTGGTGGTTAAGTCAACGGTGCCGATTGGGACAAACGATAAGATTGAAGCGTATATGAAAGCACGCCTTACGCATCCTGTTCAGGTATGGATTGCCTCCAACCCGGAATTCCTGGCACAGGGCACAGCGGTACAGGATACACTTCATGCTTCCAGAATCGTAATCGGGGTTGAGGAGGAGAAGGCGGGCGCTATCCTGCAGGAAGTTTATCAAGATTTCGACGCGCCTAAGCTGGTGACAAACCGTCGCAGCGCGGAGATGATTAAATATGCATCCAACGATTTCCTGGCTTTGAAGATTTCTTATGTAAATGAGATTGCGAATTTGTGCGAGACTGTGGGAGCGGATATTGAGGATGTGACCAAGGGGATGGGGTTCGACGGCCGTATCGGCAAGCAGTTCCTGCGGGCCGGCATTGGTTACGGAGGTTCCTGTTTCCCGAAGGATACAAAGGCGTTGAGCTGGCTGGCCAGTTTTAATGATAATGAAATCAAGACAATAAAAGCGGCGATCGAAGTCAACGAGAACCAGAAATATCGGCTGGTAAAAAAAGCCCGGAAATATTACGAAGATTTTAAAGGATTGACGGTTGCAGTCCTGGGTCTTACATTTAAACCGGGAACAGACGATCTGCGGGAAGCCCCCTCTCTGGTTAACATACCGGTATTCCTGGAGGACGGAGCTTTCGTTAAAGCCTGGGATCCGGTAGGGGTCCAAAACTTCAAAAAGAAGTGTGACGGTGACATACGGTATTGTGAATCCATTGAGGAGACCTTGCAGGGTGCGGATATTTGTTTTATATTTACAGAGTGGCCAGAGGTGAAGGAATTGGATAGTCATGTATTTGAAAAATGTATGAAACACCCGATCATTTTAGATGGACGGAACTGCTTTGATTTGGAGCAGATGGAACAGGCCAATGTGATCTATGAAAGCATCGGGCGAAAAGTTGTCCAACCGGCGAAGGAGAACCGCAATGGGTAAAAAGATGGAATGGTATGCCGCCAGAGTCAGGAATATTTCCAGGAAATTATGCGGCAGGATTACCAGAAAACCGATGATCGGCAGTAAGTTCGGCGGAAAAGCGGTACTTAAGCAGCAAGCCGGAAACGACCGGATTCAGTGGTTGCTCAGCCAGAAGCAGCCGTTTATGGTAGGGCGGTTTGGTTCTACGGAGCTGGCCGTGATGCGTTCCGTGGTGGCTTATCAGCTGGGAGTGCGCAAAAACGTGCACCCGGAGGTGGTTAACCGCATCTATGAGCTGTCTGGATTTTTCCCGAAGGATGAGCAGTTAACCATCCGCTTCTCCGATCTTATGTGTGAGAGCTGCGCTCAGCTGGACCTGATCGGGACCTGGTTCAATTTAATGGAGGACTATATGATCCAGCATTTTGCGCCGCAGAGTGAAGTGACCTATCTGCGGGCCATCGAACCGTGGTATCATGAAAAACCCTGGTCAGGAGCCCTTAAGGGGAAAAAAGTACTGGTGATCCATCCGTTTAAGAACACCATCGAGAGACAGTTCGCGCGCAGGGAATTATTATTCCCGGGTACGGATATTCTGCCGGAATTTGATCTGCAGGTGATCCGGGCGGTGCAGACGCTGGCGGATCAGACGGATGAGCGCTTTGCCAACTGGTTTGAAGCGTTGGAGTATATGTATCAGGAAGCCATGAAACTTGAGTTTGATGTAGCGATACTGGGCTGCGGAGCTTATGGGTTCCCGCTGGCAGCCAGACTGAAGGCCGCCGGCAGGCAGGCGATCCATATGGGAGGCGCCACCCAGCTGCTGTTCGGTATCCGGGGATCCAGATGGGATACCCATCCGGTAATTTCCAAATTATATAACGAAAACTGGGTGAAACCCAACGAAGATGAAAAGCCGGCCGGCTTCAAGAAAGTGGAAGAGGGCTGCTACTGGTAAATGAATGATGAAAATAGCCTTATGTGTAAACCATGATAAATATCTGCGGGATGGGATGTTTTCCGGGGACCGCTACGTGGAAAGCCATCTGCGGGAATTCTACCGGCTTCTGAAGGAAGCGGTGGAGGACAAGGGGGATGAAATCCATACTCTGGACCTTTATGGGGATACTGCGGAACCGGATGTATTCCTGTTCTTTGATTATCCGATCTTTAATCCGCTGGAATACTCTGCGGTAAAATGGAAAAATTACCGGCGGATGCTGAAGGTTCTGCAAGGGACGGGGCGTAAAATCCTGTACATTTGGGAAAGCCCGCTTTATAATAAGGGGAATTTTAATCCGGAGAATTACCGACGATTCGATAAGGTTCTTTGCTATTCACCTCTGGAAACCCAGAATTATGAATATTTCCCCTACTCCATCCGTCAGACGGATGTGAGCCGCTGCCGGGTGATCGGCCGGCAGGAGTTTGAAAGCCGCAAGCTGTCCTGCATGATCACCTCCAACAAACTGATCCAGGGAAACGGTTATGATCTGCGCTATCAGATTGTGGATTATTTTGAGAATCGGCCGGATGGTTTTGATCTGTATGGTGTCAACTGGATCTTTGGCGGAATCAGTAAGGCGGCCAGGGTTATTCTGAGAAAGAAATATGCGGCACACCCTCCGAAGAACTATAAGGGCAGCTGCGATTCCAAACAGGATACCTTTGAGCACTACCGGTTTGGGTTTGCCATCGAGAATCTGTACGGTTTTCCGGGGTATGTATCAGAAAAACTGTTCGACGTGCTGACTTCCGACTGTGTCCCGGTGTATACCGGTTCCAATATTATGGATGGCACGATTCCAAAAGATATTTACGTCGATATCGAGGCATTTTCCTCCTTAAAACAGCTGGATGATTATCTGAGAGCGATGAGCTATGAGGAGTACGCCGGTTTTTTGGAAAGAAAAATAAAATTTCTGCATTCGCCGCAGTTTGCCGATTATTTTCATCAGGCTAATGTGGGACGGATGATGGACGTCATTTATGGAAAGAATGAAGGATAGAGTGAGTGGAGGAACGGCTGAACAAGAGTTCATCCATACCTGAATTCAGTCGCGGTAAACGCGACACTGGAGGAAAGCATGAGAAGTGTATCTGTCATTGTACCGGTCTATAATGTGGAAAAATATCTCGCCAGATGCCTGGATTCTCTTTTGAACCAGACACAGCCGGAGATCGAAATTCTGGTGGTCAATGACGGCAGTACGGATGGATCCGGACAGATCGTCGATGAATACGCGCGAAAGTATCCCGACAGGATCCGGGCTTTTCATATGGAAAATGAGGGCGTGTCCGCGGCGAGAAACCGTGGTGTGGCGGAAGCGCAAGGCAAATACTTAACCTTCGTGGACAGCGATGACTATGTCACCAGGGATTATCTGGAACGCATGGTTACGGCTGCTGAAGAGAATGACTCTGATCTGGTGGTACAGGGATTCCGGATGGTGGATGAAAGCGGCACCGTGTTGGCCGAGGTCTGTCCTACCGGGTATATTCCAGGAAAAAAGGAAGAATGGCCGCTGCGGATTATATCTGCCTGGGGCCGGCTGTTCCGCCGGGATTTCTGGATGAAACATAAACTGATGTTTCCGCTGGGAGTGCGGGCGGAGGATGCGCCGGTGAATCTGGCGGCCAATGCACTGGCACATCATATCCAGGTGGTTCCCCATACGGGTTATCAGTATTTCCAGCATTCCGCGTCAGCCATGCATAATTTCAAGGGCCTGCAAAAATACAGGCTGCCCTATGAAGCGCTGGCGGAAACACTTCAGTATATTCAGGATACCGGCCTTGTGAACGATCGGTATTTTTACGAATATTGTGTAATGCGGATTCTGGCATTTTGGGTGTTTGAGTTCGCCAGAGGCAGTTCGGTTGCAAAAATCAAAGAATTGTGTCATTATATCATGGATATGTTAAAAACTTACATACCGGGATATATGCGTAACCCTTATGTAAATCCATTCCGAAAACTGGAGATTCCGTTTGTACACCGGGCATCCATTTTGGTACTGGCGGTGCTATGTAAGCTGCATATATTGACGCCGGTAATCAGAGTTTATTCAAAAATACTGCATTGATGGAAAACATCTGTATTGTTGCAAAGCTTTTAATTGATGGAAAAGATCTGCATTGTTGCAAAGCTTCTGTTATAGATGGAAAACGTCTGCATTGATGCGAAGTTTTGGTATTTGTATAAACACAGGATACTGCATGAATGGGATTCCGCGTCTGGAGGATCGAAAAAGTATGAAAAAATTAGTAATCATACCGGCATACAATGAGAGCAAAAGTATAGAGAGAACCGTACAGGATATTCTTACGAACGCACCTGATTTTGACTATGTGATTATCAATGACTGTTCCACGGATAACACGCTGGAGGTTTGCAGAAAAAATAATTTTAATGTTGTAGACCTTCCGATTAACATGGGAATCGGCGGAGCCGTGCAGACGGGATATCTCTACGCGTTCCGCTATGGCTATGATATGGCGGTTCAGTTCGATGGGGATGGGCAGCATGACGCGAAATATCTGGATTCCATGGCGGAGTATCTGATGGAAAATGCGCTGGATATGGTGATCGGATCGCGTTTTCTGGAAAAAGAAGGATTTCAGTCCACTGGGGCCAGGAGGATCGGTATCCGGTATTTCAGTGTACTGATCCGCATTCTGACCGGCAAGAAGGTCAGTGATCCCACATCCGGGATGCGGCTGATCAACCGCAAAGTCATGTCTGTCTATGCAAAGGATTATCCCAAGGATTATCCGGAGCCGGAGAGTGTCGTGGCTATCTTAAAAGAGGGCATGATCGTGAAAGAAGTACCGGTGGTGATGAAAGAGAGAAGCGACGGTGTCTCCTCCATCTCATTCAAACGATCGGTATATTATATGGTAAAAGTAACATTGGCGATTTTGATGGAGTGCTTAAGGCATTAGAAAGGGGCAGCCGGTATGATGACACTTAAGTTACAGATTATTCTGGGAGTAGTACTGATACTTGCGTTCCTGCTCCTGGTCAATATGATCCGGAAGAAGAGTCTGGAGTTGAAATACGCGCTGTCCTGGCTCATTGTCATATTTGCGCTGTTTATTCTGGATTGTTTTCCGGTTCTGCTGGATGATGTGGCCAGGTTTTTGGGTATCTTTTCCCCGGTTAATATGATCTTTTTCCTGGGATTTGTATTCTCCCTGCTGATCATCTTCGTGCTGACCATCGCGCTTTCCAGAATTTCGAACCGGGTAAGGGCTCTGGCACAGAATCTGGCGCTCAGTACGAAAAAACTGGAAATCCTGGAGAAAAAGCTTGCGGAGCTGGAAAATAGAAACGGGCAGGCAGAAGCTGTAAAGAAAGGGAAAGCGGAAGGCGATTCCTCTGAAACGCAAAAAGACTGAGTGATGTATGTGGGGAGCTCTAAGATGAAAGAAAGGGAGAATTATAATGAAGAAAATTATGATAACCGGATGTAACGGCCAATTGGGAAGAGCGATCAACAAAGAGATGGGTCGGGATCCTGCGCTGGAATTTGTTAATACAGATGTGGGAGAATTGGATATTACCGATGTAAACAAGGTTCTGAGCTTTGTACAGGAAGTCAAACCTTATGCCATTATCAATTGTGCCGCGCATACCAATGTCAACAAATGTGAAACAGATGTGGACAATGCCTATAAGATCAACGCGATCGGCCCAAGAAATCTGAGTATTGCTGCGGCCAGAACAGGTGCAAAGCTGATGCATGTGTCGACGGATTATGTATTTGATGGAAACGGTACAAAGCCTTATATTGAATTTGACCCGGTTGACCCGGTAGGGATGTATGGCGCTACAAAACTTGCAGGTGAGAATTTTGTCCGGGATTTTGCGAAAGACTGGTTTATTATCCGTACCGCATGGCTGTATGGGGACGGCAATAATTTTGTCAAAACGATGCTGCGCCTGTCGGAACAGAACGATACGGTGCGTGTGGTTGCGGACCAGTTCGGGACCCCTACCAGCGCGTCGGAGCTGGCAAAAGCTATCAAGGCCCTGATTTTTACAGATAATTATGGGATTTTCCATGGTACCTGTGAGGGAAGCTGCAGCTGGGCGGAATTCGCTTCGGAAATTTTCCGTTTGGCAGGGAAGAACACGAAAGTGGACTATATTACTACAGAAGAGTTCGCATCGCCCGCGCCGCGGCCGGCCTATTCCGTGTTGGAGAATTATATGTTAAAGCTGACCACTGATTTTATGTTTGCTGACTGGCACGATGCGCTGGTGGAATATATGAAGACCATTTAATCAAATCTAAACCGTCCATGAATCTGAAACAGAGGGAGGGGGCCTGTCCCCGGTTGTTGACTCGAACAGGCCTGTATCCGGGGACAGGCCCCTTTCTCCACTTAGCTGCTGAAAAATTTGGCTTTATTACCGAAAGGTGCCAGTCCCCTCCCTTCTAAAGAAGTGTCTTTGCGGAACAAAGAGAAGACTATTTGACGCAAAGCCCCTTTGATGTTAGAATGAATAAGTGTATGCCTATGAAAACAATAAAAGTAAAATGTATCGGCTTTTGGGGGGCTTTTGATCCCCAGGATAATTTCATACTGGATCTGCTGAAAAAACGTTATCGGGTGGAACTGTCGGACCAACCGGAGTATCTGTTTTATGCCACGTCCACCGAAGATTATCTGGACTATGACTGCGTGCGGATCTTTTATACCGGGGAAAATGTATGCCCGGATTTTAATCTTTGTGATTATGCCATTGGTTTTGAGAGGATGTCTTTCGATGACCGTTATTTGCGCCGCCCTTTTTATCTGGATGTTCCCATGTACCGGGAGGATTTGGAGCGGGCGATGCATAAGCATGAGTTTTCAATGACAGATCTGAAGGAAAAAACAGAATTCTGCAGCTTTATTTATTCGAACAAAGAATCCGATCCCTTCCGGGATCAGCTTCTGGACAAGATCAACAGTTACAAGGAGGTTCACTCCGGCGGGCGTTACCGGAATAATATCGGAGGCAGCGTGGATGATAAGTTCGCGTATCAGTGGAAACACAAATTTTCCATCGCGTCCGAGAACAGTTATCATACCGGATACAGCACGGAGAAGCTGGTGCAGTCGCTGGCGGCTCTGACCATTCCGATCTATTGGGGAGATCCTTCTATTTCCCGGGATTTTAATGAGAAGGCATTTATCAATTGTCATCAGTACGATTCCCTGGATGCGGTTTTGGAACGGGTAATTGAAATAGACCAGAATGAGGAACTTTATCTGCAGATGCTCCGGGAACCTGCTTTTTACCCGGATTTTTCCTTGGAAGAAAAACAGCGGGAGCTTGAGGAGTTTCTCTATCATATTATCGACCAGCCATATGAGAAAGCTTTCCGGAAGACCCGGTACTGCTGGGGCGCCATCTATGAGGCCAACGCGAAGCGGCATCGGAAAATGGACCGGATGGCAGAGAAGTTTTTGAAAATTTTCCATAGATAAGAACAGGAGGGATTCCCATGGTTACAGTGGAACCCGGAGGCGGATTGTGCAACCGTTTGAGAACGGTGAATTCCGCATATTTCCTTGCAAAGCAGCTGAATCAGAAGCTGCGGATTGTCTGGAAGTTGAATAAAGAATTGAATTGTGCCTATGAGAAGCTTTTTAAAAAGCCTAAAAATATAGAGGTCCTGAACTACCGCTATTCCTTTAACGGGGAACGCAAGAAATGGATCCGGACTGCGGATACGATCCTAACACAGGAAGATATATCTGTACAAACGGAGCGGGGAAACAGAATGCTGCCTCAGGAATTTATCGAATCCCTGGGAGAGGAGATCTATATCAATACCTGCCAGCAGTTCATGGATCATCCCGATTATCATCTCTTTGTGCCGACGGAGGAAATGCAGACCAGGATCGATGTGGTCAAGTCCAATTTTGGAAACGAGTGTGTCGGCGTGCATATCCGCAGGACTGACAGCATGAAGTCTATCGAGACCAGTACAACGGATGGATTTGTGGATGCGATGCGCAGTGAGCTGGAAAAAAATTCGCATGTTCGGTTTTATCTGGCCACGGATGATCCGGGCGAGGAAGAGAAGATTAAAAAAGAGTTTCCCGGAAAAGTATTGACTCTGGGAAATAAAACACTGGACAGGAACAGTGAGGACGGTGTCAAGGATGCCATGGTAGATTTTATGTGTCTCGCCGGGACGAAACGGCTGATCGGCAGTTACTGGAGTTCATTTACCGATATGGCAGCCGATTTTTATAAGATTCCGGTTTATATAGTAGGTGGAGAGACAGATATGGCGCAGTAAATGCGCTACTGGAGGAACGATTGAACGAAAAGGCTGTTCACTCATACCTGAATTAATGGCGCAGTGAATGCGCTACTGGAGGAAATTAAGATGAAAATAATGCCGAACCGTATGGATCGTGGCTTTTATCAATATCAGCAGGAGTTTGAGGACAAGGCATTGGAAGTTCTGCGTTCCGGCTGGTATGTGCTGGGCAAGGAAGTAGAAGCTTTTGAGCAGGAATTCGCGGCTTATACAGGCGGAGGATATTGTATCGGGCTTGCCAGCGGACTGGATGCTTTGTGGATTGCCTTCCGGCTGCTGGGAATCGGCGCTGGGGATGAAGTCATCGTTCAGGGAAACACGTATATTGCCAGCGTTATGGGGGTTACCATAAACGGCGCGACTCCGGTGTTTGTGGAGCCGGATTCATACTATAACATGGACACGGCGCTGATCGAGGAGAAGATCACAGAGCGGACCAGGGCGATACTGGTTACCCATCTGTACGGACAGGCGTCCCATATGGACGAGATCATGAGAATCGCCGGGAAGTATCACCTGAAGGTGGTGGAAGACTGCGCTCAGTCTCACGGAGCCTGTTATCAGGGACAGATGACCGGGACCTTCGGGGACGTGGGCTGTTATTCTTTTTATCCCTCTAAGAATCTGGGAGCTTTCGGGGACGGCGGGGCCGTAGTAGTCAAAGAAGAAAGCCTGGCGAGAGAATTCCGGATCTTCCGGAATTATGGAAGTGAGAAGCGCTATCATAATAAAGTGGTGGGGGCCAATTCAAGGCTGGATGAGCTGCAGGCCGGCCTGCTTCGGGTGAGACTTACACATCTGGAGGAGCTTACGAAGGAAAAAGAAAAAATCGCAAACCGCTATCTGAGTGAGATAAAGAATCCTGATATTATACTGCCGGAGATTCGGGAAAATGCTACCAGCGTCTGGCATCAATTCGTTATACGCTGTAAGAATCGGACCAGTCTGATCGATTACCTGAATGACCGGGAGATCGGGACGATTATCCATTATCCGATACCTCCGCATCTGTCGGAGGCTTATGAATACCTGGGCCATACCAACGGTGATTACCCGATTACCGAACAATATGCAAATGAAGTTTTATCGATTCCAATGTATAACGGAATGACGGATGAGGAACAACAGATAGTAATCGATGCGATCAATCAATGGAGGGCGTAGTTTTATGCGTATTGAAGATCAATATAAAATACTGGAATTCAAGGATTTCGGGGATGAGAGAGGAAACCTGGTGGTAGTGGAAGGAAATTCGGATATTCCGTTTGACCTGAAAAGGGTGTTCTACATCTACGGTTCCGATCCCGATGTAGTCCGCGGAATGCATGCCAACCGGAAGACGGAGTTTGTACTGATCAATGTCGGCGGCACGTCGAAAGTGAAGGTGGACAATGGTTTTGAGACGGTTGTGGTTGAATTAAACCGCCCCCGTATGGGAATCTACCTGCCGACCATGGTATGGAAAGAGATGTATGACTTCTCAGAGGATTCGATTCTGCTGGTACTGGCCAGCGAACATTATGATTCCAAGGAATACATACGGGATTATAATGATTTTCTGAAAGAAGTAGGAGGCATTCATGAGTAAAATATCAATCATCGTTCCGGTCTATTATAATTCGGATACGCTGATGCTTCTATATGAGGACATGAAAGAAAAGATCCTGGGTAAGCTTGATTATGAACTGGTATTTGTGGATGATGGTTCCGGGGATAATTCCTGGGAGATCATGCAGCAGATCCGGGCATTGGATGAAAATGTAAAACTGATCAGGCTCTCCCGGAATTTTGGTGAGCATTCCGCCATTCTGGCAGGACTGTCCCAGTGTACCGGAGACTGTGCCGTGACCAAACAGGCCGATCTGCAGGAGGATTCCGAGCTGATTCTTCAGATGTATGAGAGCTGGAAAAAAGGAAACAAGGTGGTGCTGGCCGTACGCTCTGACCGTGACGAGGGTGTGATCCAAAAGTTTTTTGCAAACCTGTATTATGGTATCGTACGGAAATGTATCGCTTCCAATATGCCGAAGGGCGGTTTTGACTGCTATCTGCTGGACCGGCAGGCGATCGAGGTGTTAAAGATGCTGGATGAAAAGAACTCCGCACTGACGCTTCAGGTTCTGTGGATCGGCTTTAAGACGGACAAGGTTTATTTCCACAGAAAAGCCAGGGAAATAGGGGAGTCCCGCTGGACGTTATCCAAGAAGGTAAAGCTGGTGCTGGATTCCATGATGAGCTTTTCCTATTTCCCGATTCGTTTTATGTCTTTTATCGGAGGCGCGTTTTTTCTGGTCTCCATGATTATGGTGATTTATCTGGTACTGGCGAAGCTGATATCCGGTGAAAACGTGGCCGGGTGGACGTCGTTGATGGCTGTGGTACTGTTGGCCTCCGGACTGATTATGCTGATGCTGGGCATACTCGGAGAATATGTGTACCGCGGTATGGACGCATCCAGGAACCGTCCTCCGTTTTTGGTGGATGAGGTGGTGGATTCCGGCAGGGAGTCTAAGCATACGGCCATGGCAGGGAATGCCGGTGAGGAAGAGTCCTCCTGTGTGGTTAAGAAATCCACCGGGGCAAATGAAATGGATGACCAGACCCAAACAGAAGGAAAGTGATTCAAAGTATGGACAGACTGGCAGAATGTATAAAACGCCATTGGTGGTTATATGTGTTGTGCCTGGGTGTGATGATCTGGGGAATATTCAGCTGGAACTCAAGTTCCAGCTTTTATGAACGAGCATTTCAAAAAGAAGCGCTGACGATATCCGCAGCGACAGAACAATGCTATGTAGTCTCACCGGATCTGTATCTGGAACCGGGAGAATACGTAGCATTTTTGACATTATCCGCCGGCCATGGTGACATTGCATTTACGGTATGTGACACTTACGGAGTGTCTGAGGATAATAAAACAGGGATTTCCCTGGGAGATATGGAGTTGGAAACAGGTGAGGATGCCGGAAGTATTTCATTTACTGTAGAGCAGGAAATGAAACATGTACATATGGAGCTGACCTGTTCGGAGGAGGATGCAGAGCTGATTGCCGGAATGGAGGTCCGGTCTGCACATCCCATTTATCATGATTCTCTGGTTAGTATCCTTCTGGCCCTGCTGGTTATGGTGGGCTTACCGGTGTATAGCCTGTGCTCAGGCGGAAAATGGGATGCGGCGGAGAAAAAGAAGCGGCTGGTGATCGGCGGGGTGCTGCTGACGGCAGCTATGATCGCCAGTTTACCCATGTTAAATCAAACTACCTATTGGGGGCACGATATCTGGTTTCATCTGAGCAGGATAGACGGTATTGCTCAGGGGCTTCTGGACGGACAATTCCCGGTTCGGATGCATCCCAACGGAAACCATGGTTTCGGATACGCGACCTCGGTTTTTTACCCGGAGGCTTTTTTGTATATACCCGCTGTATTGAGGATAATGGGTGTGTCTACCTATATGGCCTATAAAACGCTGCTGGTGGGCATAAATCTGGCGGCGGCGGTGATTTCCTATCACAGCTTCTCTAAACTGCTGAAATCACAGAAAATCGGCCTTCTGGCAGCGGTTCTGTATACCCTGTCTCTGTACCGGCTCATTAACCTGTATACGAGGGCCGCTGTGGGGGAAAGCCTGGCCATGGTATTTTTCCCGCTGCTGATGTGGGCCATCTATGAGATCGTCAGGGGAAATGAGAAAAAATGGCTGTGGACGGTGGCGGCGTACAGCTGCATCATCCAATCCCATGTCATTTCCATTGTTTTGGCGGCTATCTGTATTTTGATATTTCTGCTATGCAATCCCGCGTTTTTCCGGGATAAAAATAGGCTGATTGCTATGGGGAAAGCAGCGGGAACGACTCTTTTGCTGAACCTATGGTTTTTTGTGCCGCTTTTGGCTCACGTCGGATATCCGTATTACTCCATGGAGATGAATTACAGGATGCGGGATGGCAGTCTGTATTTGAACCAGCTGCTGGCGGTTACAGGATTCCAGCCGCAGGCTCTGAGCGCTGATCTTGGGGTAGTTACCGGGGAGATGCCGTATGCGATTGGGTTCGGGCTGCTGGTGGGGGCGGCGCTGTTTCTCGGTTGGTATTTATTTGATAATATACGCAAAAATAACAGGGAGAGCTTGCACAGAAAGATTGGGCTTTTCTGTTTCTGGATGTCGGTTTGCGCTGCAGTGATGACTCTTTATCCATTCCCATGGGATTTGGTACAGAGCATACCCGGGGTAGGTAAAGTACTCGGGTCTTTTCAGTATCCATGGAGATTTCTCTCTGTGCCGGCTCTGTTTTTGTCGGTGACGGCAGCGTTGGGATTCTCTTATGTCTGCGTGAAGGCGGAGACTCGGCGGATTATGGTCACGGGCGGTATGATAACTGCTGGGTTCTGCGCTTTGATCTATTTGAATATTTTTTGCGAGAACTCTGAATATTTCCTGAACCGGAACGAAATGCCGATGGATAAATATGATTATATGTATACCATGGCAGATGGGAACTGGGGGGCTTTTCAGCAGAGGAATAATCAGCTGGAGGCGAGCCGGCCGGGGACGGTGTTCTCGGAGTTTGAGCGTGGATATGGGCATGTTTCGTTTCATTATGTGATGGAAGGGCGTACGGAAGAGGATTATATTGAGATTCCGCTGATATTTGATCCGGATTACCGAATTATATATAGCGATGGGAATAATGATAGGGGTGGGAATTATTCCAGTACTGGCAACAGTTATAAAAACGCTGATAAGGAGACAAAACTGGAAGGCGGGTGGAGCAGTAACAGTCTGCTGTCAGTGAATCCGCCGGAGGATGAAGGGGTAATCACGGTGGATTACCAGGTACCCTGGTATGACCGGGCGGGTGATTTGGTATCGCTGGTGACTTTGCTTGGACTGCTGAGTGGTGTTATTTGGAACAGAAAAAGCTGCCGTGTAAAGGAAAGGCAGAGAAGGGAGGATCAGAATGGCTGAGTTTGATTATTTGATCGCAGGGGCGGGATTATATGGCTCTGTTTTCGCGCATGAGATGAAAAAACGCGGAAGAAAGTGCCTCATTCTGGAGAGCAGAGACCATGTCGGAGGAAATATTTATACGGAAGATGTTGAAGGAATACAGGTCCACCGGTATGGGGCTCATATTTTTCATACAAGTGATCCGGCCGTATGGAACTATGTCAACCAATTTGCGGATTTTAACCGGTATACTAACTCACCAGTTGCGAGATATAAGGATGAATTGTATAACCTGCCATTTAACATGAATACGTTTCACCAGTTATGGGGAGTAACCACGCCGGCTGAGGCAAGAGATATAATCGAGCGTCAGAAAAAGGATTGCGGAATTACGGATCCGAAGAACCTGGAAGAACAGGCGCTGATGCTGGTGGGACGGGATATTTATGAAAGGCTGGTAAAAGGTTATACGGAAAAGCAGTGGGGCAGGCGGGCCAGTGAGCTTCCGGCTTTTATTATTAAGAGGCTGCCCGTTCGGTTTATCTTTGATAATAATTATTTTAATGACTGTTATCAGGGGATACCGATCGGCGGTTATACAAAAATGATAGAAAAAATGCTGGATGGCGTCGAGGTGAAACTAAATACCGACTATCTGGCAGATAAAGAAGTCTGGGATGTGATGGCAGACAATATTTTGTTTACCGGCGGAATCGATGCTTACTTCGGGTACTGCTATGGACCATTGGAATACCGGAGCCTCAGGTTTGAGAGTCAGCTGCTGGATATGGAGAATTACCAGGGGAATGCGGTAGTGAACTATACTGAGTATGAGGTGCCGTATACCAGAATCATCGAGCATAAACATTTTGAGTTCGGTACGCAGGAGAAAACGGTGATTACACGGGAGTATCCGATGGAATGGCAGTGCGGGATGGATGCGTACTATCCGGTGAATAATGAGAAGAACGATGCGCTTTATGAGATGTACAGGGCGCTTGGGGAGAAAGAGAAGAAGGTTGTGTTTGGCGGTAGACTTGGTATGTATCGCTATCTTGATATGGATAAAGTGGTGAAAGCCGCGTTGCAGGCCGTAGAGCGGACTGTGGTACAATCGTAGAAACGTTGAGAATAGGATAACGAAAGTAAATAAATGAACAAGCACAGGATCATTGCAAAATGTATATTGCTAATCCTGTGCTTGTTTCATTGCTTATAAAATCTCAAAGAGCATCAATTCATAGCCAGGCAGGCTGTCCGATAACTCCAAAACCCTACAAAACTGATACCAAGAACAATTATACAGATTATAACTTTTATGACCAGATTTGCCATCTTGTTCTTTACAAAACGATCGAGGAGCGCGGTGATACCATAAACAGTAAAATACATGAGCGGTATCAACATCGGCATACTATACCGTCCCTGGGGCTGGTAGTCGATCGCGTACGAGGCATACAGATTCAGGATATTCGGAATGATAAGCGCAAGGATCATGAACCAATTGAAAAATCCTTTTTCCTGCCATTTTCCATCTTTGCGAAGGGCTAACAGTTTGGGTATTTCGATGATACAGCCTAAAATGCCAACCGCAAAGATAATCTTATAAATGGTATAGCAAATCGCAGGAAGTAAAACGGCCATCTCTTTAAAGATACCAATGAAACTCTTAAACGTATCAGAATGCCATTTCCACTCCCAGAACAGCATTTTCAAGGCTTCGGATGCTGAGACGCCGGACATCTTAATCGTCCAGTGTTTGGACGGCTTGAAAGCATCCTGGGCGTGCAGCTCGCCGCAGATATCCCTGGCAGTTAATCCAAGAAAATCACCTTGATAAAGTATCGCATTTCTGATAAACCACCAGCCGGCCAACAGCAGGAAAACGGCCAACACAACAAGGCCTTTTAGGATCATGCTCTTGAAATCCCATTTTTTGTCCTGGCAAAGGAGGATCGTCAGACAGAACAGGAAAAAGCTGCACAGGAGGAAGCCATAGGCGGTCACATAGGAGAGGGCGCATAGAGATAACCCAACGCCAAGCCAGATACAGCTTTTGATATCCCATTTTCTCTCCAGTCCGATGATCCAGCTGTAGATGATCACAGCGGTACTGAATATAGCCATGCTTTCGCAGTTCATATAAGAATTCAGGTACACCATCTGAGGCAGGAAAGTGACGAGAAAAATAAAAATCCAACCGTTCGCTTTCGCTGGGAGAAGCTTCCTGGCAATTTTAATAGTGAACCACACGGTACCTGCTCCGAAAAATACACTTGCCAGCCGTCCGACAAAAATCAGGATGTGCAAGTCCTCGGTAAACAGTTTAGCTACCCGGATAAACAGCGCGCTAAAAATATGGGGAATATAGGGCTGAAAAGCATAGCTGAATCCCCAGATCGGATTAATGATGGAAGGGTCGTCACCTCTGGGCAGGGACCAATGTTCCACCAGATAGTTTACAATGTCATAGCGCATCAGTTCATCGGGACCATCCATATAGGAGGACTGCCAGGCCCACAGCAAAAAGAATACCGCCGCAAGGCCGACGAAAACCAAATCAATCACCAGCTGCCTATTTTGTGCATTGCCGGCAGTCATATCCCGGGTTTGAATCTTAGTCATACAATACCTCGCAATCCCAAACGTCTACACCGCTGTCCTGGAAGACACCTCGTAGCCGTTCTCTTAATTGTTCGTGGGTAACTCCCTTTTTCATGATTACCTGTATAAAGCCGCCTCCGCCGGCCCCGGCGATGAAGCGGGCGTCGATCAAATCTTCGCAGGATAAGAATATCTGATCGATACAGGTGTTCGTGGAACCGTGGTCCAGCTGTTTGGAGAGTTCCCAATGTTGATTAATCAGTTGTGCAAAGCCATCCACATTATCACGTTCCAGTTCGAATTTCATCAGGGCTGCCAATCGCTGAATATCGTGAAGGGCATGGATAGACTCCGGACGGGAGCCGATATAACCGCCGACCACATCTCTGAGAAGATTCCGGGCCAGCCTGCGCTGTCCGGTGTAGATCAGAGCAAACCGGTCGTTTATCTCTCTCTTCGTCTGTTCGGAGAGATGGACCTGTTCTACCTGGATCTTCTGCAGAATTCCGGGCGTAGTGGTGCAGTATTTGACGCCCGGAGTGAGTCCGCCGACCTGATCCTGCCAGCCGCCGCCGGTACTCATCACCTGCTCCATACACAGGACAATATCATATAATTCATTATCCGACAAGTCCTGTCCCAAAAATTCAAAGATCCCTTTTACGCAGGCACCGGACAATATGCTGCTGGTACCCAGGCCGGAGCCCTTGGGTACGCCAATGACCTGGGTAGACAAGTAAATGCCGCCGCCCAGTTTCTTCAAATGTTCGCTGAGATTACAGGGGCCTTCCAGAGGAATCACGCCGCAGGCGATCAGTGCGGCCTTATGAAGGGCAAACGGGTCAAAGGGATCGTGGCAGTTCTGGATATCTGCTGCGTCCTCGACGGTACCAAACACGCCGATGTCCTGGCTCTCGAACTCCACATGGAATTCCGGGAGGCGTTTTAATGTGATCTGGATCGGCAGACTCCCGCGCAGCTTCAGCGCAGCGTTCAGGACGACACCACCGCATTCATTGCAGTGCGGAGGTGTATCTGACCATCCGCCGCCCCAGTTGACACGGACAGGAAGGCTCACATCTACGCGGTCTTTGCAGATGCGGTAGGAATCGCTGTTTTTAATGTTAGCGATTACACTGTTATAGATTTCCTGCTGTATGGTCTCAAAACAGAGGCTTTCCACTTTATCGTAGGAGTATTCACCGATGGTCAGGGAATGTTCCTTCATGAAGCGGGAGACTGCGTAGTAAATTCTTATTTTGGTAGAGAATGAAGCCGCTTTTGCCTTTTCTAAAAGTAAATCAAACTGGTGGTGGCGGATGCCGGAGATGCCGAAAACGTTTAGGGCATCTTTATAATAGACTCCGGATTCCAATTTGTGAATGAACTTATCCACCAGAATCCGGGTTTTTAGTTCCTGAGTCCAGGGGATGACGGATTTGACGTCTGCTTCGTTGAAGCTGGAATACAGGCTCATTCGGGGGGCTGCTTTCCAAGCTGCTATCTCGGCGGCGGATGGTGCTGCATAACTGGCAGATCCAATTGAACGGGTCATGTTATAGAGAATGAGGGCATAATGAACAGCCTGTTCCATGGCGTCACAGACAGGGTACAGGTCGGCGAACCATAGATAGGAAGGCTGATCCGGCCAGAGATCCGTTTTAGACAACTGGTAGCGGTCCATGAATTTACGGATGGGCTCTCCAAGGAATAACGTATCCTGAGCTAAAGTTCCCTTTGGATTGTCGCAGACACCGTAGATGCGAACGATGTATTTACCGCTTTTTAAGCGAAGTCCGTGAAGTACGACGTCATCGGGTACGGAACTGTCCTGTAAAGTGAGATTGGATATAACCGAGCCGTTTCCAATATTGGAAGAACCCAGGATGTTACTATTTTCAATATAGGAGTTGACACCAACACTGGAAGCGTCCTCGATAAGGCTGTTGTGGGAGGCAAAAGGTACCGTGTCGGGTACATTCGTGATCACACAGCGCTTCCAGTCCAGGAATTCATAGTCTGTGATATCTGTGGTAACCAGGGAGAGGAGTTCAGCTGTGGTCCCGAAGTGTATGAATTCGGCCGGAGAAAGACAGAGAAGTTTCATATTGAAATCGTGGAGCACTTCCCATAGTTTTGTTCGGCAATCGTGGAGTTCAGGACAAAATTCACCCTCAGGTGCTTCCTGGTAATACTGTTCTAGTGTGGATTTGCGGGCCAGGGGATATAGAAAATCACCATAGAAACTGATACGTGATTTCTCATTGACAAATTCGTTGAATTTGGCCTGATCCGGCTGATTATTGGTACTGATCAGGGAGTAGAGCGCGTTTAACAGGGAGCTGTCCATAATGACGGCGCCGGTGTCAAGGTCTACGTGATCGTGGTCGTTAACGGCTCCCAGAGCGCGGAGCTGTTCGATGGATTGTTTGTGGAGAAAGCGATCTACGTGGTCATGACCGTCATTTAAGAAGACCCCGTGATCCTTGCCGGTGTTTACATGTTCTTTGATGGAAATGGCTGCCGCGCCGTGGTACTGGAAATCCAGCTGAAGCGGATTGAACAGCAAAAGAACATCGCCGGATAGAATGAGCATGCCTTCCTTGATGCGGGAAGGAATGCCGGACATGGCGATGATGAATTCATCAAATAAGGTGGACGGATAGCCGTTGGGCAGTTCCCTGGGAACCGGGGAGAAGAGCTTGCCGCAGGCGGAGTACTGGGGGACGCGCTTGCTGTCGCCGCCGGAGTGGATGACCAGGATACGCTTGTTGGCGAAATGGTTAGAGGAGGCGGTTGAGGATTCGGGGGATTGGGCGTCTGTGTCTATGGTCACTGCGTTTTTTTGAATGTCTTGTTCCGCGATGTAACGTAAGACGTTAAAGGTGGCACCACCGGAGCCGACCCGCTTGCCGTCGGGGTCGGGGAGGACGACGTATTTGGTCGTCGCGGGGAGAAGGTGGTGCTTGAGGCGGAAGCTGATCTGGGACTGGTAGGCTTCGGCCTGGTCTGCATTTGAGGCGGTCAGGATGATGTAGTCCCAGCGGATGTAGCTCTCGTTTTGGATGCTTTTTTCGTAGTCTTCCCAGGAGTCTAGGTAGCTTTGACGGAGGAAGAGGTGTTTTATTTTTTTGTATTCGGGTGTTTGCATTTGGGTATCCTCACTATTTTGGAATAATTTTGGCTGCTATTACTTTAAATAGCTGATTTTATATGATTGGTTAACAGCCTTCTTATTAAGTATAATAACATACCTTTGAATATTTTCAAAGATTGCAGTGATTTTTTATCTCTTTATGGTCTTTATACTGGTATATAAATTGAGAGTTCTTCAAAACCGTTTATATTATTCTATAACTACTAATTGTTCTATGTTCTGTCGTAATATTGCTTCTTTATCTATCTTAAAGTTATTAATTTATAAATAGTTATAGCGGAGAGAAGGGGTTTGATTGGGAAAAGACAAAAAAATTGATGATATCTACAGTATGTAGTAAAAACATTTCGCAAAAACATTTCAAGAAAAATTAGTGAATATATTAATCAAATGAGTTATAATCTTGATTATAGATGAAATTGCAATCTTTTATAATTATAGTTACATCAAGAGTAACAAAGTATAAGCAGAATATTATATTAATATGTGATAAATAATATATAAGTGTTATTGATTGACAAAAGTTATTGCTTTTGTTAAACTTACACCGTCAGTTACTACTTATAATTAGAGTTATAATGAGGTAGAAGATGTGAAAAGCCGTGAACAGTTTAAAAGGATAATTATGACAGTGGCAGCTTTGGTGATATTAACACTCCAGACTGCCCTGTTTTGGTATATATGGTATAAACATTTTAGTGATTCAATACCATTACCTTTTTGGCGCAGAGGTAACTGGGTAGTTGTTGGTTTGTATGCAATAATACTTATATTCTTTTCTAAAGTATATGGAGCTTTGAAAATAGGATATCTCAGGATTGCAGAAGTTATTTATTCACAAATTTTATCGGTTTTATGTGTAAATGCTATAACTTATATACAGATTTGTTTAATAAATAGATGGTTTGTGAATCCACTGCCTTTATTTTATATGAGTATTGGGGATATTATCCTTATTATAATTTGGGCGTTTCTTTCCAAACGGATCTACATGAAATTATTTCCTGCTCGAAATATGCTGATAGTGTATGGAAATTATAATATAAATGAATTAGTAAGAAAAATGAATTCCAGAAATGATAAATATAATATAACGAAGTCGATAGCTATTAATGCAGGGATTGATAAGATAATAGATTTAATTAAGGCTTATGATGCGATAGTATTATGTGATATACCGTCTAAGGAACGTAATTTGATTTTAAAATATTGTTTTGAAGAATCTATACGTGCATATATAACGCCCAAGATATCGGATATTATTTTAACAGGAACGGAAAAAATACATTTATTTGACACACCACTTTTGCTATCGAGAAATCAAGGACTCAGTATCGAACAAAAAATTCTAAAGAGGATATTTGATATAATTTTATCAATCATAATGCTAATAATAACTATGCCTGTTATGCTTATTATCTCAGTTGCAATCAAGTGTTATGATGGTGGTCCTGTTTTTTATAGGCAAAAACGATATACGATAGATAAAAAGGTATTTAGTATTTATAAATTTAGAAGTATGACTGTCGATTCAGAACGAGACGGAGCTAGACTTGCTAGAAAGAATGATGATAGAATTACGCCAATTGGTAAAATATTAAGAAATATACATTTTGATGAATTACCTCAGCTTATCAATGTTTTATTGGGAGAAATGTCAATGGTAGGCCCTAGACCTGAAAGACCTGAGATCAATGCTTTATACGAGAATAGTATGCCAGAGTTTAATATGAGATTAAAAGTAAAAGCAGGACTTACTGGTTATGCCCAAGTATATGGAAAATATAATACAGTCCCTTATGATAAATTAAAATTAGATTTATTTTATATTGAAAACTATTCATTTTGGTTAGATTTAAAACTCATACTAATGACATTTAAAATTTTATTTCAAAAAGAAAATACTGAGGGCATTGATGATAATCAGATAACTGCTGAAAAGTTAAGGAAGTAGTTTTTTATGGAGGTATAAATGGAATTTAGGGATAAATTTTCATTTTCTGTATTAATGTCTATTTACATTAAAGAAAAGCCCAATAATTTGCGAGAATGTTTGGATAGTATTCTATCTCAAAGTGTAGAATGTGATGAAATAATAATAGTAGAAGATGGCATATTGACAGATGATCTATATAAAGTAATTGATGAATATAAAAGAAAATTTAATAAGATCAGAACTTATCAATTTGAAGAAAATGTAATGTTAGGAAGGGCATTGGCTAAAGGAGTAGAATTATGCAAATATGATTTAATTGCTAGAATGGATACAGATGATATATGTTTGCCTAATAGATTCGAAAAACAATTAAAATTTCTAAAGGATAATCCGGATATTACAGTCGTAGGTGGAAGCATAATTGAATTTGACCCAAATACAAATATAGAACTTATAAAAAATATGCCAACAGATTATTATACTATAAAAAAGTATGTTAAATTTAGAAATCCAATGAACCATATGACTGTTATGTTTCGAAAAGGGGAAATACTTGCTGCTGGTAATTACAAACATTGGCCTTACTTAGAGGATTATTATTTATGGAGTAGACTCATTGTTAGAGGAGAGAAGTTATGTAATATTGCAGAACCATTAGTAAGGGTAAGGGTAGATAACAATTTGTATAAAAGAAGGGGTGGAATAAAATATTTCAAAACATATTTAAGATTGCGACGGGAACAATTTAATATAGGGTTATTAGATAAAAAAGAATTAGTGTTTAGTATATTTTTTACTAGTATAATTACATTGATTCCAAGTAATTTTCGTAAAGTTTTATATAAAAAATACTTACGTAAATAGTAAATATGGAGTTTTAATTATGATACGTATATTACAGGTAATTGATAAAATGGATATTAGTAGTGGAGTTTATTCCATGCTGATAAATTATTACCGATTCATAGACAAGGAAAAAATTATATTTGACTTTGTAGTTCATGATGAAGTGTCTGAGGATTTGAAAGAATATTATATAGACAAAGGTTCAATCATATATAAATTATCAGACTTATCATTTAAAAATTTATTTTCAAATGCAAAAGTTTTTACAAGAATATTAGAATCAAATAAATATAGTATTATTCACATTCATATACCTAATATTGCGTTTTTATATTTTAATATTGCAAAGCGATGTAAAATACCAATAAGAATAATGCATAGCCATAATTCTGTTGGATCTGAAATATTATGGAAACGTATAAGAAATAAAATTCTTAACCAAATAGGCTTGTTTTATGCAAATAGATATTGGGCTTGTTCTAAATTAAGCGCTAAATATTTATTTGGTAATAAAAAAATAGAAACTGAAAAATTTAAGCTAATAAATAACGCAATAGAAGTCGATAAATATAAGTATAATCAACTTATTAGATGTGAAAAAAGAAATGAATATAATTTGAATAATAAATATGTGATAGGAAATATTGGTAGATTAGCGGTACAGAAAAACCAAGAATATTTAATTGATGTTTTTTATGAATTTCATAAAAACAATTTAGATAGTATTTTATTAATAATAGGCGAAGGAGAATTAAAATCTAAAATTGAAAATAAAATATCTGATTATAATTTGAATGATTCAGTTTATTTATTGGGTGCACGTAAGGATGTTAATGAGATTCTCCAAGTAATTGATGTATTTGTATTACCTTCATTATTTGAAGGTTTACCAGTAGTGAGTATTGAAGCACAAGCTGCTGGTCTAAGATGTATTTTATCTGATACTATTACGAAAGAATGTAGTATTACAGAAAATGTTATTTTTCTTAATTTAAAAGATAAATATAGTTGGTTAAATGCATTAACAAATTGCAGAAAGTATAATAGAATAAATACCGATCAATATATAATTAAAAATCATTATTCTATTAGCGAAGAAGCGGTTTATTTACAAGAATGTTATTTACAAGAATATAATAATTTACTGATATGATATGGAGGGAATAATGAAAAGAATTAAAGAGTTTTTAGGAGGATTTTTACATTATAAAGCTTTATTATATGAACTTGTTGTCAGAGATATAAAAGTACGTTATAAGAGATCTTTTCTTGGATTATTATGGACTATAGTAAACCCGCTTTTAACCATGGCTGTTATGACTTTGGTTTTTTCCCATCTATTTCGTTTTGAAATAGAAAATTTTACGATATATTTTTTGACAGCAAATATTATGTTTACTTTTTTTACAGAATCTACAACTAATGGTTTACACTCGATAGTTGATAATGGAAATTTAATTAAGAAAGTATATATACCAAAATATCTTTTTCCTGTGTCTAAAGTTATGTCTGGTGTTGTAAATTTGTTTTTTTCTTTTATAGCATTAATAATAATGATGATAGTTACTGGGTCTCCATTTCATTTGACAATGTTACTTACTCCTATAGTTATGATATATTTGATCATGTTTTCAATGGGACTTGCTTTGATTTTGTCAGCTTTTATGGTTTTTTTTAGAGATATAGCCCAATTATATGGTATTTGTACACTGCTTTGGATGTATTTAACTCCTATTTTTTATCCAGTTTCGTTATTAAAAGATAATGCACCATGGGCTCTTAGTATTAATCCAATGTATTATTATATTGATTATTTTCGGATGATTGTTTTGGAAGGTGGAGTTCCCAGCTTAAGGATGAATATTATATGCTTTTTAATTTCATTTATTGTACTTTTAGTAGGTTTAGTTATTTTTTATAAAAAACAGGATAGATATATATTATATATTTAGAGGAGTGTGTGATGGACACTAATATAATTAAAGTAAAAGATTTGTCTATTATGTTTAATAAAAGTTCAGAAAAAGTTGATAGTATAAAAGAATATACTATAAAGTTTGTAAAACATCAATTAATGTTTGAAGAGTTTTGGGCTTTAAAGGAAATATCTTTTGAAGTAAAAAAAGGGGAAGCTCTTGGTATTGTAGGATTAAACGGGTCAGGTAAAAGCACATTACTTAAAACTATAGCAGGTGTGTTAAAACCAACAAAAGGGTCAGTTGAGGTTAGTGGTAATGTAGCACCCTTGATCGAGTTAGGGGCTGGATTTGATGATAATCTGTCAGCCAGGGAAAATATATTTTTAAATGGCGCAGTTTTGGGATATGATCGTCCTTATATGAGAAAACAATTTGAGGCAATCATGGATTTTGCTGAATTATGGGATTTTGTTGATGTACCCATTAAGAATTTTTCCTCAGGTATGACAGCCAGGCTAGGTTTTTCAATTGCAACGATGAATGTACCAGATATTTTGATAGTAGATGAAATTTTGGGTGTCGGAGATTTTAAATTTCAAGAAAAATGTGAGAAAAGGATGACAGAAATTATTAATAATGGAGCGACAATAATATTTGTGTCTCATTCTATCAATCAAGTAAGGGATCTTTGCTCCAGAGCTTTATGGTTAGAAAAAGGTAAGAAGATAATGGATGGCCCGGTGGAAGAAGTTTGTGACAATTACATGAATGAGAAAAAGTGAGGTAAACTATGGAATTTGATTATACACAAGAGCCAGGTAAGGTTCTATATGAATCTGCACAGATTAATGATGATTTAGGATATCCATTAATATCCATTATTACTCCATTTTATAACTCTTCGAAATATTTTGAACAGACTTATAATTGCGTTTTAAATCAAACTTTTCCATGGTTTGAATGGATAATAGTAAATGATGGAAGTACGGAAGATATAAATGATGTTATCAAGTTGGTAGATCAGGATATTAGAATTAAGCTTATTAATCAAGAGAACAAGGGACAAGCGAGCGCCAGAAATAGAGCTATCAAAGAGTCAAATACAGACATTATAGTCCCTTTAGATGCTGACGATTTAATTATCCCAACGTTCCTCGAGTATATTTTCTGGGGACTTTATTTTAACCCCGAATGTAGTTGGTGTTATACGGATTCGGTTGGATTCCAAGAAGATAACTACGTTTGGTCTAGAGAGTTTTCGTCTGATATGATGAAGTATAATAATATATTAGTTTGTACAGCGGGAATTAGAAGAAATGACATTTTAGAGATTGGCTGTTATGATGAAAGTAGACAACATTATGACGAGGATTGGAAGTTATGGCTGGAATTATTAGCTAAAGGGAAAAAACCGGTACATTTGAACGTGATTGGTTTTTGGTATAGACGTACTTCATCTGGTATGGGGAAAAGGTTAAGAAATAATGATAGACTTTTAAAACAATCAAATGAATTAATATCAATTTCTGCTAAAAAAATTAAAGAACCTGTTTATGCTACCGAATTTCCTTTAATGGGTATCACTAATCGTTTTAAAAGTCCTGTTAAACATATGTGGAAAAGATATAAAGAGTCATCCAATAGTAAGACAAATGTGCTTATGATAATACCCTGGATGGAAATGGGCGGGGCTGATTTATTTAATTTGGAAGTTGTGAAGAGGATTAATAAAAATAAATTTAATATTAGTATTATGACGACTACTTATGCGGAAAATAGTTGGAGACAAAAATTTGAGAATGAAATACAAGAAATATTTGAATTGCCTAAATTTTTAGAGATTACTGATTATGCAGAGTTTATCAGCTATTATATAGTGTCGAGAAAAATTGATGTTATCTTTCTTTCGAACTCGTATATAGGTTATTATTTATTACCATGGTTAAAAATAGAATTCCCTAAGATAAAAGTAATTGATTATGTTCATATGGAAGAATGGTATTGGAGAAATGGCGGATACGCCAGATTGTCCGGAGCTTTTGGAACGTTAATTGATAAAACATTAGTTTGTAATAACAAAACAGAAAACGTACTATACGATCATTTCGAGAGAAAACATAATACTGTTAGTACTGTTTATATTGGTGTAGATAAGGATATTTTTAGTAATAAGGGAGTTAGAAAAGGTTATTTACATGAAAAACTTAATATAGATGCCGATAGACCAATAGTGCTTTTTCCTTGTAGGATACATCCTCAAAAGCGCCCCTTTTTAATGGTTGCAATAGCAGAAATGTTACAGAAAAGGTATAAAGAAATTGCATTTGTTGTTGTAGGAGATGGTCCGCAGCTTGGTGAAATGCAGTCTCTTATTAGAGAAAAAAACCTTGATAAAATAGTATATTTTAATGGACGCCAAAATGATATGAGACCTTGCTATGCAGATGCATTTGTTACACTGATTTGTTCTTTGAAAGAAGGATTGGCATTAACGGCATATGAATCTTTAGCGATGGGGGTACCGGTTATTACATCTGATGTAGGTGGTCAAGCTGAATTAGTAGATGAATCGGTTGGGTGTGTACTGCCTTTATATCAAAATGAAGAAGATTCTTTAGACGAACGTATCTATGAAAAAAAAGAAGTTGAGCAGTATGTGAATGTAATAATAGAAATGTTAAAAGATAATGATAAGTACTCTATAATAAAGGAGAACTGCCGTAAAAGAATTGAAGAGAAGTTTTCGTGTGACATTATGATAAATAATATTGAACATGAAATTCAAAAAGTATTATCGGTAAGTAATGTGCAGGAATATAATTATGAAGCATTGGCAGCTGAGTTTATTACTCTATACACAGAATATGAATTGCTAGAAAATTATGCTAACAATGTTAACCATCCAATAAATGAAAAAAGTGAGTTGCTGCGAATGGCAAACTCTAGATTAGGTTCAAAGCTAATAAAAATAGCATTTAAATTAAGATTAAATAAATTATTTAGATAGGGAGAAATGTATATGGACTTAAAAGAATTAAAAGAATATATGAAATTAGATATTAATACAATTTTAAAAAATGCCTTAATTAATTATTTTTGTATATCTGATAAAGAACGTGATTCATATACATTGGAAGAATTAAGTGACGAATATAATACCGAAGAGAATATAGAATTAACGCATGATTTGGATTACTTTAAATCGTCCATAATAGATATTAAAGAAAATTTCTCTAAGTATGAGTGGGTATATAATCGGCTCGATGACTTCAAGAGTAAAGAAATCTTTTTAAATCTCTTAAATGCAAAAGTTTTAATGGATTCAGAACTTGTCGAAAAATCTTATATGGATTCCCAAATCTATTTTTCTTCGGATTTATTTGGGAAACTTTTTAATGAATCATATGTTGATTGTGGGGCTTACAATGGCGATTCTATTATTGATTTTATATTAAAATGTCCTGATTACAAAAAAGTATATGCTTTTGAACCTAGCGCAGAAAATATAAAAAAATTAAAACTTAATTTAGATTCTTTATTAAATGATGATTCTATTCTAATTTATAACTATGCTGTCTATAATCGAAATACAGAACTTTATTTTGATGATAGACAAGATGATGGTGATAAAATAATTGAAGTTGGCGATATTAAAGTTAATGCTATAAAATTAGATGATATAATAAATGATGAAGTAACTTTTATAAAGATGGACATAGAGGGAAGTGAAAAAGAAGCTGTTGAAGGTGCAGAAAATATAATAAAAAAATATACGCCTAAGATGGCTATTTGTATTTATCATAAGCCTAATGATTTTTGGAGTATTATGGAAAAGATAAACGAATTTAATGTGAATTATAAATATGCTATTAGACATTATAGTCTAGAATCATATAGTGAAACAGTATTATATTGTATTCCTCAAAAACGAAATGAAATGGAGTGCCAACCTTTAAACATATTAAATGTTAATATAATAGAACAACGAAAAAATTTAGCTCTAAAAGTTGCTTATGGTTTTATGAATAGTAATTACGATCTTTTATTACGTTATACAAATTATCATAAATGGTTACTGAAATTATTAAGGTATAAAATCAATGATATTAAGATTTTGAAAAAATGGATCGACGAATTAGATGGAAGTAGAGATTATTTGAAAAAATTAGCTGATGAAAGAGAAGAAGTTGTACAAGAAAAAGAGAAGACAATAAAGTATTTAGAAAATTTAATCCGAGAACAATCAGAAATAAATGCTGTTCAAAATGATAAAATTAAGATTATGGAAGACCAATTAAATAATGAAAAGAACTTAAACTCAAAATTAAATTATAAATTAGATAAATTATTAGGTGATAAATGGATTCAAAAAATACTAAAAATTAAAAAAATAGATGTGTAGAATGGGTTAGGGGGATTACAAATGAATTTTGATTTTAAAATGGAACCAGGCCAAGAGATAAAAAGGGAATTATATTTGGAGTTGGATCATAAATCCCCTTTAGTATCTATAATAACCCCTTTTTATAATGCAGGAAAATATTTTGAACAAACTTTTAAATGTGTTGTAAACCAAACTTTTCCGTGGTTTGAATGGATTATAGTTGACGATGGATCTACTAATCAAAGTGATCTTTCGTTGTTGGATGATATTGCAAAAAGAGATATAAGAATAAATGTGTATCATAAAAGAAATGGTGGTATATCAACAGCTAGAAATTACGCTGTTAAAGAGAGTAGAACAGAATTTATAATACCATTAGATGCTGATGATTTAATAGCTCCTACCTATATAGAATGTTTATACTGGGGCTTATTCTATAATAAGGACTGTGACTGGGTTTATACAAAAAATATAGGATTTGGTAATCAAGAATATATATGGGATAAACAGTTCGATGCAAATTTATTAAAAACATATAATTTTTTAACCTATTCTGGTATGATTAGAAAATCGGCTATATTAGAGGTCGGAGGATATAATGAGATAACCAAACATTATTTTGAGGACTGGTACCTGTGGCTAAAACTGCTTTCGGCAGGAAAGAAACCTTTAAAGTTAGGTTTTTATGGATTTTGGTATAGAAGATTAGATACGGGTGTATTATCTATTGTAACAAACGATCCTCAAATAAAAAAAATAGCTGATGAATTAATATCCGATGCCGGACAAAATGTAGATATTTCTATTTCAGCAAAAGAATATCCTCGTATTAATGAAAAAGAGGCTTTTCGAAAAATTTCACGAATAACTTGGAATAGGGTATTACCAAAGAATAATAAAAAAAATATACTAATGATCATACCTTGGATGGAGATGGGGGGGGCTGATCTATTTAATCTGAATTTTATTAAACTCATTGATAAACAGCGGTTTTCGGTTTGTATAGTAACAACGGTGCCATCGGAAAGTACTTGGCGTCAAAAATTTGAAGAATTTACTGATGAAATATTTGAACTACCTACATTTTTAGATAACACAAATTATATTTCTTTCATTGATTACTATATTAAATCAAGGAATATAAATATAGTTTTCAATACTAATTCTTATTATGGATATTATATTATTCCTTGGATACGAATGAACTATCCAAGTATTAAAATAATTGATTATGTTCATATGGAAGAATGGTATTGGAGAAATGGTGGTTATGCAAGGATTTCAGGCGTTTTTGATAATTATATTGATAAGACCTTTGTGTGTAATAACAATACAAGAGAAACCATGATTAAATATTTTAATAAAGATATAGCTAAAATAGAAACCCTTTATATAGGTGTTGATACAGATAAATATAACGAAGAAAATGTACAAAAAGGTCTTATACGAAATAAATTTGATATAGATTGTGACACGCGAATTATCTTATTCCCTTGTAGAATTCATTTACAGAAAAGGCCATATTTAATGTTGGCTATAGCTGAAAAACTATATAAAGATAATTTTGCTTTTGTGATTGTAGGCGATGGACCTCTATTAAGTGAAATGCAGGAATATGTAAAATTAAATAACTTGGATGAATATATTTATTTTGCGGGAAGGCAAGAAAATATGTTGCCTTTTTATAAAGATTCTGATTTGACTTTAATATGTTCATTGAAAGAAGGATTGGCATTAACGGCCTATGAATCTTTAGCTATGGGAACGCCAGTTGTTTCTTCTGACGTAGGAGGTCAAGCTGAATTAATAGATAATGAAGTTGGTAGAATAATACCAGTTTATACTAATGAAAACGATATAAATAATAAGGTGTTTCAGGAAGAAGAGGTAAATCAATATATTTTTGCTATTAAGGATATATTAAGCGATCAAACAAAATATACTCAAATGTGTTCAAATGCTAAAAATAAGGTAAGAAATAATTTTTCATTATATACAATGATAGAAAAATTGCAATATGAATTAGAAACAATTTACGAGAAGAATGAGGAAGATAGAAGTAAAAATACATGGTTTCTATCTGATAATAAATTTATGGTTGAAGAATTACCGATATTGTATAATGAATTTGACAACATACATTGCGAGGCGGAAATTGTTTGGATAGAAAAAGAAAGAATTAAACAACTGTATGATAAAGTAGTTGAAAATTATCAAAATGAATTAAGAAGGATAGAAGAATGTAAAAACGAAGCTAATGATGAATTAAGAAAAATTTATAGTATGAGAAGTTGGAAGATTATTAAAAAATATCAATTTTTTATGAATTCAACGATAATTGGAAAAATATTATCAAAAATAAAATGTATTATATTTAAATAATAATTATTTTACAAAGGGATAGGAAATGAATAAAAATAAAAAGGAAAAAAATTATCTTGTAATATTTTTTTTGAATTTTATTATAATTACTTTATGTTATAGTGTATATATTTTTAATAGACATTATAGCGCTGATACTTATTTATCTGTTTTAGATCTTAATAATGTTGCTACTACCAATTTAAATAATGGAAGAGTTTTTCATTATTTAATTTATTCATTTTTTGATTTAATCAATTTTAATATACTTGATTATCAAATTTTAACTCAATTACTGTTAACTTTTGTTATAGCATGGGGGACTACATTAATATTTATTAAGTTTTTAAAACTTAATAATCAAAAAAATGTGTTTAAAAGTCTTATAATAGATGTTGGATTATTATTATTATTTTTAAATCCTAATTTTTTATTCGGTTGGTATTATTTTCCTGAAACATGTTTAGGCGCATCAATTTCGATGTTTGTAACTTTTTTATCAATTAATTATTTTTGTAATCAAAATTTACAGATAAAGAATATATTTAAAAGTTTTTTTTGGCTATTTTTAGCCATTGGAATGTATCAAGTTTATATCGAAATATACGTAGGTATATGCTTAACATATGTATTATGTAAACATAATGTAAAATTTAATAAGGAAGCGTTAAAAGAGTATTTATATATTGTTTTAGGCGGTGGCTTAATATGCCTTTTGAATATTTTTTTGATGTATATATTAACAAGTATAGATTTAGTATCCAAAGTAGAGCGATCTGCAACATTATCTTTTGAATTAATACTAAATAATATTAAAACAATTTTAAATAACCAAATTTGTATTTGGTTATCAATGGATGGCCTGCTACCTAATTTTTATTTAATATTGTTTTTAATAATAATTACATTGGCTTGTTTTTTGGGAGTTAAAATTAGTAAAGTTAGTTTAAATGTAAGAGATATTCTGTTTTTTATACTGAATTTATTAACTACTTATGCAGTAGCCTTTTCACCGAATATAATTAGTGGTTCTATTTATTTAGCTCCTAGAACTTATGTAGGTTTTTATTCGATTTTTTTTATGATCATTATCTTTGGAATTATATATATCAAAGATAATAAAATATTTAAATCAGTTTTTTATATTATTAATATTTTTTTAATAGTAGGTATAATACAGCTAATTGTAATACAAACCAATACAATAATTTCAAATCGGTTTGATGAAGCAGAAATTCAAACAATTAGTCGGAAAATTAAAGAATATGAAGTGGAAACAGGAACTATTATTAATAAGATAAGCTATACCTATGATGCGCATAGACGATACGGATACGATGGTGTTAAATATGTATTATATGACAATAATATTCGTGCTATGACTCATACATGGGGGTTCGAAAATATGATAAAATATTATATTGATAAAAATATAAATGTGACTGAAATGAATGATGGAGATTATTATGAATACTTTAAAAGTCAGGAATGGGATTACTTTGATCCTGACGAACAATTATGTTTTGTTGGATCGACCCTTTACTTGGTTATTTATTAGAAAAATTTATTTAACATGGAAGGAAAGGTTTAAAGATGATAAATTTTAATATTCCACCATATTCGGGAAGGGAATTAGAATATATAAAGAAAGCAATTGAAAATAAAAAAATATGTGGTGATGGTATTTTTACTAAGAAATGTCACTCTTGGTTTGAAAAAAATCTAAAAGCACAAAAAGTATTATTAACAACAAGTGGTACAACTGCGTTAGAAATGGCGGCTATTCTGTGTGATTTGCATCAGGATGATGAAGTAATATTGCCCAGTTATACATTCTCAAGTTCTGCATCATCTATTGTTTTAACTGGTGCAACACCTGTTTTTGTTGATATAAGGCCTGATACTATGAATATTAATGAGGATAAGATAGAAGAGGCTATTACAGACAAAACAAAAGCCATAATGGTGGTTCATTATGCAGGAGTAGCTTGTAATATGAAAAAAATAATGGATATTGCTCATAAATATGGTCTTAAGGTTATTGAGGATTCTGCGCAAGGGGTGATGAGTACATACAAGGGAAGAAGTCTGGGAACCATTGGTGATTTTGGCTGTTTGTCATTCCATGAAACAAAGAATTTTTCTATGGGGGAAGGCGGGGCTTTAATAATTAATGATAAGGAATATAACGAAAAAGCTGAAATTCTTAGAGAAAAGGGTACAAACAGAACGCAATTTTTTAGGGGACAAGTTGATAAATACACCTGGGTAGATTATGGAAGTAGTTATCTACCTAGCGAATTGAATGCGGCATATTTATTTGCACAATTAGAAGTGGCTAATGATATCATAGAAAATCGATTAAAGTTATGGAATAACTATTATACGGCGTTTCAACCACTGGAAAAGGTAGGCGCTCTTGAATTACCAACAATACCAGATTATTGTACACATAATGCACATATGTTTTATTTAAAATTAAGTGATCTAAATGAGCGCTCGACTTTTATATCATATTTAAAGGCTAATGGAATACAGAGTACATTCCATTATATACCGTTACATTCTTCTCCAGCCGGGAAAAAATTCGGAAGATATCATGGGGAGGATAAATTTACAACAAAAGAAAGTGAACGATTAGTTAGACTGCCTTTATATTATAATTTATTAACTGAGGATCAAAATAAGGTGATTGATAATGTTTTAAATTACTTTGATAATCATAAATTAAAATGATTTTTTAATGATAAATCGAAGGAAGGTATAAGGATATGGATATATCAGTAGTAATTCCTGTATATGGTTGTAAAGTCGCATTACCTGAATTATACAGAAGATTGTGTGAAAATTTAGAAAATTTAGTTATATCCTTTGAAATTATTTTTGTAGATGATTTTTGCCCTCAAAACTCTTGGATGGAAATAAAAAACATTTGTGCAAATGATAATCGAGTTATAGGTCTACGTTTGTCACGAAATTTTGGACAAATTCGTGCAATAACAGCAGGATTAGATAAGTGTAGAGGAGATTGGATAGTTGTTATGGACTGTGATTTACAGGACCGACCAGAATCTATTAAAGACCTTTATGAGAAAGCACTTGAGGGTTATGATGTTGTATTTGCACGGCGTATAGGGAGGAAGGATAGTTTTATAACCAAATTTTTTTCACGTTGTTTTTACAAAATCTATGATTATTTTACAGAAGGAACATTTGACAGTTCAATATGCAATTTTAGTATTTCCAAAAGAATAGTTATAGATAATTATTGTCGTATGCGAGAACAAAATAGAGCATACACAATGTTTATACGTTGGTTAGGATTTAAACAAATCGCAATTGATTTAAAAGCAGATGAGAGATATGAAGGTAAATCATCATATAGTATCAAGAAAAAAACAAAAATGGCCTTGGAAATAATAACATCACAATCTAATAAGCCGTTATTGTTTTCGGTTAAAATTGGTTTTTTAATTTCATTGCTATCCCTAATCTATATTCTTTATTTAATATGCAGGTATCTGATATTAGGTGATATATTGGTCGGATGGACTAGCTTAATTGCATCTATCTACTTGATGGGTGGAATATTATTATGTGCAATTGGGATTGTAGGCATTTATGTGGGAAATATATTTAACGAAGAAAAAAAACGTCCCTTATATGTAGTTGCTGAAAGCCTTAATGAAGAGATTAAAAGATAAGTCTTTAAGTCAATCTTTTTAATTACAAGTATAGAGTAACCAAAAAAATGAATGTAATCAAAGTATGATTTGAAATTTGGAGGTAAGTATGGTTATTGTTATAGGAGCTACAGGATTTATAGGAATGTACACGGTGGAAGCCTTTTTGAAAGCTGGCAAAAGAGTCGTTGCGACAGGAAGGAATATGGAATTAGGTCGCAAATTAATTGAAATGGGTGCTGATTTTATAGAATTAGATATTACAAGACCAACAGATTTTGAAAAATTGCCCAAAACTAATATAGAAGGTGTTATATTACTGGCGGGTTTATTGCCAGCTAATGCAAAAGCGGATTTGGAGAATACTGAGAATGCAGCAGACTATTTTAATATAAATGTTTTAGGTGCAATTAATGTATTAGAGTTTTGCAGAAAGAATGGCATTAAAAAAGTAATTGGAAATTGTAGTTATAGTGATGTGTCAGGATCTTGGGGAAAGGGATATCCAATTACTGAAGAAGAACCACGCAGTTTTAAATTTACGGGAGATCATGCGGTATATGTTATAAGTAAAAATGCTTGTAACGATGTGATGGAATACTATAATCAGCAACACGAAATGCAATGCGCATGGTTTCGCTTCCCTCCAGTATATGGAGTGGGACCTCATGGTACAATATATGTTAATGGTAAAGTTTATAAATCAGGTATCGCAACATTTATAGATAATGCAATACACGGAAAAAATATTGAGTTGTGGGGCGATCCTCATATAAAAAGGGACATTATATATGTAAAAGATGTTGCTGATGCATATGTATTGGCGCTTGAAGGCTCAAAGACATACGGATTATATAATATGACTGGAGGTACACAAATTGACCTAGAAGAACAAGCTAAAACAGTTATAGAATTATTTGGAGATATTGAGAAAAGTAGTATTATTTATAGACCAGAAATGAGTAATAATACACCTTCCTTTCTTTATAGTATGGAGAAAGCAAAGCTTGATTTTGGATTTGTTCCGAAATATAAAAAGTTTTATGATATGATGTTGGATTACAAAAAAGAATTAGATTCTGGGCGATGGAATGTGCTGGTTGAAGCAAGGAGAAAATAGAGGGGGAGTAAGTTTTGAAAAGATTAGCGATTATTGGAGCCTCATATTTGCAAGTGCCTTTAATTATAAAAGCAAAAGAGTTGGAGGTTGAAACCCATGTGTTTGCATGGGGAAAAAATGAACCTGGTGAGAAGTGTGCTGATTTTTTTTATCCAATAAGTATTATAGATAAAGAAACAATATTAAGAGAATGTAAGAAAATTGGAATAAGTGGAATATGCAGTATAGCATCTGATCTTGCTTCGATTACAGTAAATTATGTAGCGTGTGCTATGGGATTAGTAGGTAATTCTATTGAATGTACAATGATGTCAACCAACAAATATATGATGCGTCAGGCCTTTGAAAAAAATGGGGATCCTTCGCCCAAAAGTTACCTTGTATCTGATGGTATTTGTTTAAAAAATAAAAGTTTGAAATTTCCTATTATCGTAAAACCTACTGATCGGTCTGGGAGCCGAGGGATTACTAAGCTAAAAACCGAAGAGAATCTGGAATATGCTATACAGATAGCGAAAGAACAAGGATTTGAAAAAAAAGTTTTGGTGGAAGAATATGTTTACGGGGAAGAATACAGTATTGAGTGCATTTCTTGGAGAGGTAAACATAGTTTCATTGCAATGACAAAAAAATATACGACAGGAGCCCCCCATTTTATTGAAATGGCACATTTACAGCCAGCACTAGTTTCTCCAGAGATTTTAAACAAAGTTAAGAGGATTGTTTTTCATGCTCTTGATAGTTTGAAAATTGAATTTGGAGCTTCCCATACAGAAATAAAAATAGATAAAGCTGGCTCGATTAATTTAATAGAGATAGGTGGAAGGATGGGAGGGGATCTTATAGGTAGTAAGCTTGTAGAATTGTCAACAGGCATAGATTTTGTGCGTGCAGTAATACAAATAGCATTATCAGAAAAGCCGAATTTAGATCCTATAAAGGAAACGTCAGCAGCAGCAGTGCGCTATATATTTTCCGAAAAAGACATGAATGTTTTAGGTAAGATAAAATTAGAACATCCGGAAGTTCTCGTAAGCGCAGATATACAGGAAGTGGGGAACGGAAAGGTTACGGATAGTTCCAATAGGTATGGTTATTTTCTTTTAGAATCTAAAGATGTCAGAGATTTATTAGAATATATGCCAAATCAAATGGAGGATTAGTTAAGTTACCGATAAGTAGTAAGCAGCTTATCTGGTAGGAGTCAAGCATTACCATGAGTATTCGTGCTTTTTGGGAAGGGGTTATATGTTAATTTCAATAGATTCATTTACTGCATTTTGTAATCGTTGCTTATTCAGAAGATAGATTGCAGGGATTTGTAGTGTAGCTCCATGTAAGTATTATGTTGAAAATGGTGGAGAACTCACCATTTTTTATATTTGTTTCGCCAAACTTTAGTGGCAGAATGGATGATAAGCATGACTAATTCTAAGGTTAAAACTTTCTTTATGTTACATTTGTTAATAATGGTTTACTCTATGAGCGGTATATTAAGTAAAATGGCAGCCAAGCAGCACTTTTTAAGTTTCCAATTTTGTTTATATTATTCGTTGATTATTCTATTACTTGCAATATATGCTATTGGATGGCAGCAGATTATTAAAAAATTACCGTTGACTACTGCCTATTCAAATAAAGCAGTTACGATTGTGTGGGGACTTGTGTGGGGATTTGCATTTTTTCGTGAAAGTATTACTCTAGGTAAAATTATTGGTTCGATTCTGGTATTGATAGGAGTAGTTATTTTTGCGAGAGCGGACGAGGAGAAATTAGATGAACATATTGATTCTTAAATATAGCTGCATATTATTGGTAGGTGTTTTTATAAGCGCAATCTCACAGGTAATGTTAAAAAAGTCTGCGTTAAAAGAATATGAATCTAAGTTTAAAGAATACTTTAACCCTAGCGTTATAGTAGCATACGTATTATTTGTAAGCACAACATTCTTGTCTATAATTGCTTACAAAGGAATACCATTATCAATGGGGCCGGTATTAGAAGCAACAAGCTATATTTATATTACAATTTTTGGAGTGACTATATTTAATGAGAGAATAAATGCTAAAAAAATTATAGCCTTAATGTTTATTGTTATTGGGATAACTATATACTCAACATTGGGTTAAAAGTATTAGCATATTTTGTAAGTGATGATCATACAGAAAAATCGACAGATGATTTATTGTATGAATTAAATTATAATTAAATTTGTTCGTATACGGTAGACCATGAGAGCAGTTTTTTAGAATTTTTAAAGTGCTTATCCACAAAATACCTTTGAGATAAAAAGCACTCTGCAGGGAACAAATGGAACGGTCGCGCTTATGTGAATAACTCCTCGTACATGAGATTTTTGTATAAAACACACTTTTTAAAGTACTCTGTTTTGCGCAAAAGATCAGAGAATTTCAGTCGGGTGAGTCCCAATGAGTGAATGCTTTGCGACAACCTCCAGACCCTGCATCAGAAGCCGCCCGTTATGATCACTATAGCCTCTTCCGAAGATCGCGACCAGTTAAATTCTTCCAGTTCCAGACGTTTATACAAAAGCAGAACCCCATCGCCTTCCCAGTCCAGCTCCTTGTTTCGATCTGTGAGTCTTCCACAAAACAAAAACTGGATATCCTTCTGATAGGGATCCAACTGGAAATTAAATTTCACAATCGATGCTAGTCCCCAATTCCACGCCTGAGATCCGTATAGCCTGTCTCAAGATAAATTTCAGGAATCCGGTGGTATTATTTAGCATGAAGGAGTTCCCAAGTATCGAAAGTAGAGATTCTGATGCCAAGTTGGAGAGCTCTATCGTAAGATCACGTTTTTGGAGTATGATATCCGGTTGAAAGGACATATTAGGCAGCGATTTTTCAAAAGACGAACCTCCGCAAAGGAAACTGCCTGTAGTGCAGGCTGTGAAGGGAATTGTTCCCCTCCAAAAGTTCAGTTTGCGATTGTTCATAGGCTTCCTTGCGAAAAAATCTTTGCTAGTAGAAGAACTGTTTGTTTGAGAGACCATTTGACGTACATCAGGCAGTTTTTGTCATGACACTATTCATGCATTCCACCAAGATCTTGGCCCAGTGTTCTGCACGGACCTGATGGGTAATCTTATCCGTGATCAATAACTCCTCAAAAAACTTCTAGTTTTGTAGAGATATTATCTCATGGATTGAAGGAGATGGCACGGTACCAGCTATTTACAGTATATAAATCTTTAATTGCTGATGTTTTATCAATATAAATCTTTATAAATTCTGTAGTACCCCGCAGTAGCAATCTCATCAAATCCCAACTCCCCTGCATCAATCTCAGGAACCTGCCAAGTATACAAGGCAAAATACCGGCAACCATATTCCCGGGCAATTCGAACCACAACATTCAGATCAGGACTATCACTATTCAGCTGGTCATACATCTCCATGCTTTCAGGACAACTGGATTCTTCCGGCCTTCTTCCAAACAGCAAAGGGATCGTGGCATCATACTGCCGAATCGTAGTGGCCAGCAGATGTGGTGCTGCTAATTTTAAATCCCCGTCCTCCCCAGAGTCCTTATGGATTAATTGGCTAACCTCCAGTGTCGCCGTCGGTAATTTAAAATAATTTTCAGAAGTTTTAAAATTTCCATTATTAAAATTAAAAATAAAATCACCACTCATAATAATCAAAAGTGTTACAATGATTAGTACTGAATACCGTAAACCATTATTCTTTTGCCGTACTATAATATGAGTGAATACATAAGCTAATAGAATTGGTATAGGAAGTAACCAGAACATCCTCCAATAAACTGCTTCCTCAAAAAAAAATTTGGTTACAATCTTGAAAAATATTGGATTAAAAGTTAACAGAGTGACTAATACAGAAGGATAAACGAAATATTTCCGAGAGTCTTTTTCAATTAACAATATATATATAACGGCTAAAAAATATAATAAAAAGTAAATACCATTACCATTAAACTTTATAAAAGTGTCCCATATCATTGATTATTTCACCGCCCTATCTGATGATTAAATAAATGCACCCAAATATTAAACTCGGGGTACAGGCCAAAATGGCTTTCCATACAATCGAAATATTTTTTAATTCAAAACAAAGAACAATAATCTGCAGACCCAGGAACATAGGAAAAAGAAAAACTCCCATTGATGTAAGCACACAGGCAGCCATATTTGCAACTGCCATATTGACCCATAAAGCCACGCGGTTATTTTCTTTAACGGTTAATACCAAATACAGGCAATATGGAAGCATAGCATTTACTAATAATGATTTCCCCTGCCAAATACGAAACAAAAGAAACGATGAAACGGTATAGTCAGAAGCATTGCCCCAGATATTCAAAAGACATACTAAAATCAAAAAAACTGCTATTTTATTTCTATCACATTTAAATAATTTTGTCCCCACTAAATAAACCGCTCCGTAACACAATAAAATAAGGAATAAAGGAAGTATCGTATGTGCAATAATGGTAGGATGGAAGCCGGATATATTTGCTAATGCAGCATATAATAAGGGAAAAGGCGATAATACATAACGGGAGGGAAACATATCGTATGCCTCCCCTGTATATGGAGCATATTGAAACATTGTATTTGTCTGCCAGCTTGTTACAGCAGTTCCTACATAAAACGCATCGTCGTCATCCACATGTTGGAAGAAAGTAACCATAAAAATCTGTGCGGCAATCAATAGCAAAGCTATAACATACAGCCATGATATTTGTTTCAAATTGAAATGAAAGACCAAAGCTTTATTTTGCGGCAGTAAGATTCTCCTTAGCAGCAGTAAAACAATCGGTATTAAAAAAACAAATATTGCCCATGAAAGCACCAGATAATTAAACTTAACATATAAAAAAGTCATGGGTATAGCCAGAATACCAAATAAAGATAATATACCCATCCAGCCAGCAACATAATAAAATACAATGCCTACATGATCTGTTTTATAATATAAATTTAATACGATCCCCCAAATTATAGGCATAACTAATAAAAATAAAAATATTATTCCTATTTTTATGAGAAACATTATAAATTCTCCTCAAAGAAAAGTAATCCGCAAACAACAAGCGACGGTGATAACATAAAATAAGTACCGATATTTATATATTATATATAAACTATCGTTTGTAAGTTTAACAAAACTCTGTAGGGTTGTCAATGAAGTGATAGGAGAATCCCAGCAAAACCCTGGCAGATACCCAGCCTTGCAAACCTTGCAAACCCATCTTGCAAACCCATCATTGAATAATTTCTCCCATAATGCTATAATAATCAAAGTTCATCATAAAACGTGGGTAGAAACAACCCAATAAACAAAAACTAAAACCATAATTAAAACCGGAGGTACTCCAAAAATGAAAACATACCTGGTAACAGGCGGAGCTGGCTTCATCGGCTCCAACTACATCCACTACATGTTCCAAAAATACGACAATGCAATACGCATCATTAACGTAGACAGTCTCACTTATGCAGGAAACCTGGAAAACCTGGCAGAGATAGAAAATCGTGAGAACTATACCTTTGCAAAAGCAGACATCTGTGACGCCGAGGCTATCCAAAAGCTATTCGATGAAAACAACATAGACCGCGTGGTCCACTTCGCTGCGGAAAGCCACGTAGACCGGAGCATCCGAAACCCTGACGTATTCATCAAGACAAACGTTTTGGGCACGCTAAACATGTTAAATGCGGCAAAAAATTCCTGGGAGAATCCCGACGGGACATACAAACCGGACAAAAAGTTCCTGCATGTGTCCACAGATGAGGTATACGGCTCCCTGCCGGATGACGGAGGCTACTTCTACGAGAACACCCCCTACGATCCCCATAGTCCGTATTCCGCCAGCAAAGCATCCTCGGACATGCTGGTAAAATCCTACATCGACACCTATGGTTTCCCGGCGAACATCACCAACTGCAGCAACAATTACGGCCCCTATCAGTTTCCTGAGAAGCTGATCCCTCTCATGATCAACAACGCGCTGCAGGGCAAAAGCCTCCCGGTGTACGGAGACGGACTGAATGTCCGCGACTGGCTCTACGTGAACGACCATGCCAAAGCTATCGATCTGGTACAGGAATCCGGACGTTTGGGAGAAACCTATAATATCGGCGGACACAACGAGAAGAAAAATATCGAGATCATTGAGATCATACTGGATACCCTCCTGGAAATATTGCCGGCAGAAGATCCAAGACGCGCCAACATCAGCCGGGATCTGATCACCTATGTGGATGACAGGAAAGGGCATGACAGAAGATATGCCATTGCGCCGGATAAGATCAAAGCGGAGATCGGCTGGTACCCGGAGACGATGTTCAAAGAAGGTATAAAACTCACGATCCAATGGTATCTGGAGCATGAGGAATGGATGAAAAATGTAACTAGCGGCGGCTATCAGAAATACTACGAAGAGATGTACAAATAATTTAAAATAAGGCAGTATCCGTTGGGTACTGCCTACGTCTTGTGTGCCTCAATGTGTTATTGCTAAAGTAAGGAGCTCTGCAAACTAATGTAATTGAACAAAGTTATTTTATTTAAGATTAATATTATAACAGGAGGTTGAATGAATGAAAGGAATCATACTGGCCGGAGGTTCCGGTACCCGGTTATACCCACTGACCAAGGCAATATCCAAACAGATCATGCCTGTTTACGACAAGCCTATGATCTACTATCCTTTATCAATATTAATGCTCTCAGGCATCCGTGACATATTAATCATTTCCACACCAAGAGATCTGCCTGTATTTAAGGAACTCTTCGGTGACGGATCCCAGTTAGGCTTAAATTTATCTTACGCGGTTCAAGAGCACCCCCGCGGTCTGGCGGACGCATTTTTGGTAGGGGAGAAATTTATCGGAACCGACAATGTCGCGCTGATTCTGGGAGACAATATATTTTACGGCCAAAGCTTTTCCCAGATTCTCTACCGTGCTGTCGGACGTGAAAAGGGAGCGACGATCTTCGGCTACTATGTCCGCGACCCGCGGGAATACGGGGTCGTAGAATTTGATGCAGAAGGCAGAGCACTCTCGATCGAAGAGAAACCGGAGCATCCGAAGTCTAATTATGCAGTTCCCGGGCTATACTTTTACGATAATGATGTAATTGAAATTGCGAAAAATGTGAAGCCTTCAGCCAGGGGAGAAATCGAGATTACCAGTGTTAATAATGAATATCTTCGCCGTGGAACATTATATGTAGAAACTCTGGGACGGGGATTTGCATGGCTGGATACCGGGAACCATGATTCCCTGCTGGATGCGGCCGATTTTGTATCTGCGGTTCAGAAACGCCAGGGAATGTATATATCCTGTATTGAGGAAATCGCATACCGCCGTGGATTTATCGGTAGAGAACAGCTGGAAATGCTGGCTCAGCCGCTGTTAAAAACGGCATATGGGAAGTATTTGTTAGATATCGCGAATGGATTGTAAGAGAGGGGATTTTTACGATGGGACAAATTACAGTAACTGAGTGTGCAATCGAGGGCCTCAAAATCATAGAACCAAAAGTATTCGGAGACGAAAGAGGATACTTTATGGAGACATACAACTATAATGATTATGCGGCTGCCGGCATCGATATGAAATTTGTACAGGATAATCAGTCCAGCTCCAAACGAGGTGTTCTCCGGGGCTTGCATTTTCAGATCAATTACCCCCAGGACAAGCTCGTGCGTGTGGTCAGCGGGACAGTATTTGATGTGGCGGTGGACTTAAGGCCCGGGTCGAAGACATACGGCAAGTGGCATGGAGAGATTCTCTCAGCGGAAAATAAAAAACAGTTTTTCATTCCAAAGAATTTTGCCCACGGTTTTTTAGTGTTATCAGACAATGCAGAATTTTTCTATAAATGTACAGATTTCTATCATCCGAATGACGAAGGCGGCCTGCTGTGGAGCGATCCCCAGATCGGTATCGACTGGCCGGTTCCCGAAGGTATGGAGTTAATCATAGCAGAAAAGGATACCAAGTGGAGCGGGTTGGACAGTCTGTAATGAGTGCATGAAGAACTGATAAAGGAGTAATACAATGACCAAAAAAAAGATGGCTGTTGCGGCCATAGTGGCTGGCGTCATCCTGAATATTCTGATCCTCCTGGATTCCAGCCAGCAGTTGGTTACGCAGAATCAGGTGATCCTCGACTGGGGAAAGAAAATCCTATCATGCTTAATCCTGGATGGTTTACTGTTCGGACTGATACATTTTTGGGAAAAACTCACGGTACTGCCTGTGGAACTATACAAAAACCGCCGGCTGATCTGGAAACTGTCCATAAATGACTTTAAGACCCGGTTCGCAGGTTCTTATCTGGGAATTATCTGGGCTTTTATTCAGCCGGTAGTGACGATTCTGGTTTATTGGTTTGTCTTTGGCGTGGGTTTTCGTTCCGGGCAGGAGATGGCGTACCCGTTTGTCCTGTATCTGGTGGCCGGTATGGTCCCTTGGCTGTTCTTTTCAGAGGCATTGAATTCAGGAACGAATGCGCTGCTGGAATATAACTATTTAGTGAAAAAAGTCGTGTTTAAGATTAGTATACTGCCGATAATCAAGATTTTATCGGCAGCTTTTGTGCATATTTTCTTTTTGGCATTTGCACTGGTCCTTTTTTCAGGGTACGGGTACTTTCCTGATCTGTATACCCTGCAGGTGATCTATTATTCGTTCTGCCTGTTTGCATTGGTGCTGGGATTGTCCTATGCTACCTGTGCCGTGGTTATTTTTTTCCGGGATCTTTCGCAGATGATCTCTATTGCGCTGCAGGTAGGGGTATGGCTGACGCCCATCATGTGGGATGTCAGTATATTCCCGGAGAAATGGAGATGGATTTTTAAACTGAATCCGATTTATTATATTGTAAATGGTTACCGGGACGCCTTGCTGGATAAAATATGGTTTTGGGATCACTTTTATTTTACCCTGTATTTCTGGCTGTTTACGATAGCGGCATTTGGCTTTGGTACATTAATCTTTAAGCGGCTGAAAGTTCATTTTGCCGATGTATTGTAAAGTGAGGGAGCCTCGATGAAAGAGAATATAGCGATTCAAGTGGAAGATATCACCAAAATTTATAAACTTTATAACAAACCCTCCGACCGCCTGAAGGAATCCCTGGGTTTAACCAGACAGAAGAGACACAGGGACCATTATGCGCTGAAACATTTGAATTTTGATGTTTTCAAAGGGGAAACCGTCGGGATCATCGGGACGAACGGTTCCGGGAAATCGACGATATTAAAGATTATCACCGGCGTATTGAATCCTACCGGGGGAAACATAAGCATTGACGGACGGATCTCAGCGCTTCTTGAATTGGGCGCGGGATTCAACATGGAATATACCGGGATTGAGAACATCTATTTAAACGGTACGATGATAGGATTTTCCGAAAAAGAGATAGATGAAAAACTGGACGACATTCTGGAGTTCGCTGATATCGGAGAGTTTGTAAACCAGCCGGTTAAGACTTATTCCAGCGGTATGTTTGTACGTCTGGCCTTCGCGGTTGCCATTAATATCGATCCTGAGATTTTGATTGTGGATGAAGCCCTGTCTGTGGGAGATGTATTTTTTCAGGCGAAATGCTATCATAAGTTTGAAGAATTCAAAAGACTTGGAAAAACGATTCTGTTCGTCAGCCACGATCTGAGCAGCATCAGTAAATACTGTGACCGGGTGATCTTACTGAATCAGGGAGAAAAAGTTGCGGAGGGAAAGCCGAAGCAGATTGTTGATTTATATAAAAAAATACTGGTGCATCAGTTTGATCCAGATCAGGAGGGGGTAACCAGAGTGACGGATACCCCTGGCGAGAATACCTGGAAGTCACATTTCCGCCTGAACCCTGAACAGTTGGAGTACGGGGAGAAGCAGGCGGAGATCGTGGATTTCGCTGTGATTGATGAGGAAGATGAGTACAGCACGAATATCATCAAGGGGAAAAAGTTCAAGATTAAAATGAAGGTGCAGTTCCATTCCACAGTAAATGAGCCGATTTTTGCGTTTACGATCAAGAATCTGCAGGGAACGGAGATCACGGGCACGAATACCATGTTTGAGCATATCTATATTTCGCCGCAGAATGAGGGAGACGTAAGAGAGGTTTCTTTTGAACAGGATATGCCGCTGCAGGGGGGGGAATATCTGTTGTCTTTAGGCTGCACTGGCTATAGAAACGGGGATTTTGCGGTTTACCACCGACTGTATGATGTCTGTGGAATTACTGTGATCTCCGATAAGGATACGGTTGGATTTTTTGACCTGAATTCGCAGATCGAGGTAAGCTGAAGGAGCATCCGGCAGACAGATGATTAATTATAGAAAAGTATGCTTAGGAAGGAGGCTGCATATGAAAGAAACGATCGGCCGCGTGATTATCAATTATGATTATTATACCGGAAAGGATTATTACAGCGACGGTGCGGTAGAAGATGAGATTCTGGAGATAGTACAGAACTATCCGGAAGAGGAGTATAATAAAGTAATCGCTCAGCGTAAGAGCTGGCCCATTCTTTACCACTTATCACACCTGCGCTCGAATATAGTCCGTTGGCTTCCTGTTCAGAAAACAGATAAGATTCTCGAAGTGGGTGCGGGGTGCGGAGCTATAACCGGTGGACTGGCAGATACCGGAGCCCAGATTACCTGTATCGATCTCTCGAAGAGAAGAAGTCTGATCAATGCTTACCGGAACCGGGATAAGAGAAATATCGAAATCATCGTCGGTAATTTCGCGGATGTGGAGCCGAATCTGACAAAGAGATATGATATCATTACTCTGATCGGTGTGTTTGAATATGGTCAGGCGTACATTCCCGGGGATCGTCCCTATGAGACTTTTTTAAAAACGATAGCCAGGCATCTGGCTCCAGGCGGGAAGATCGTGATAGCGATTGAAAATAAGTTCGGTTTAAAATATTGGGCAGGCTGTAAGGAAGATCACGTGGGAAAATATTTCGAGGGAATCGAGGGGTATCCAACCACCAGCGGAGTACGTACATTTTCGAGAAAAGAGTTAGAGGATCTGGCAAAACAGTGTGGATTCTGCAAATGGGAATTTTATTATCCCTATCCGGATTATAAGTTTCCACTGTCCATCTACTCTGATCAATATCTTCCCAAACAGGGAGAACTGTTGAATAACCTGAATAATATGGACAGGGACAGGGCGATTCTGTTCAATGAGGCGAAAGTTTTCGACATGATTATTGAAGAGGAGATGTTTCCATTTTTTTCAAATTCGTATCTGATGGTCTTGGAAACAGATAAAGAGCTATGAGAAAACTGATATTTTCGAAATTTTCAAATGAAAGAGCAAAAAAATTCAATATCAGAACGGATATTCTGGAAGATGAACAGGGGAAACGTTACGTGAGAAAATATCCGGATACCGTTGAGAGTGAGCAGCACGTCGCATCCATTTATCATAGCTTCCAGCAACTTACAGAGCTGTATTGCAAAACGACCATCCGCGTGAACCGCTGTGAACGGATTGCAGAAACGACGATGACAGGAAATCTGGGCGGGCTGGAGTTCGAGTATCTTACGGGACCGACTTTGGAAGAGATTCTCGACCGTTTACTCCTGAACGGAGACAAGGAAGGTATGTTTTCTGAAATGTTAAAATTCACGGATGTTGTAAAGCAGCAGGCAACCGAGAATTTTGTGATAACTCCTCAGTTTACCGAAGTCTTTGGCGAAGTTAATTTGCCGGCCGGACTTCTGTGCGCATCAGTGAATAATATTGACATGGTGTTCAATAATGTCATTGTGGATGATTGTTATAGTCTGATTGATTATGAGTGGACCTTTGACTTTCCGATACCGGTGAATTATATACTGTACCGCGCGCTGTTTTATTATTCACGCGGAGACTCCAGGGCGGAGGTAAAGGATATGGGCCTGTTTCATCGGCTTGGCATAACCGGTGATGAGATGGCGGAATATATGAAAATGGAGATTCATTATCAGGGATACCTTCTCGATGGGCATGTCCCTGTGCGGGATATGGTGGCGGCGATCGGACAGCCGGTGATCCGGGCTGATCAGGCTTTTGAAAATGAGTTGATCAGACAGAATAGAAGAATACAGATATATTATGACTTTGGAAACGGATTTTCAGAAGAGAATTCCTGTCACATTGTTCCCCGGTCAATGGAAAGCGGCTGCGCAGAACTGGAGATCGATATCCCTGATCAGACTGTCGTAGTACGGATTGATCCGTCAGATTTTCCATGCATCGTGAAAGTACAGGAATTGCTGGGCTTTTCGGTCAATGCAAATGCCTATGAAAAACTGGAATTTTTATCGAATGGATTCAACCTGCCAGAGAACATGATTCTGTATCCGTTCTCTGACTCTCAGATTTTGATTGCTCTGAAACCGGATATCAAAAAACTGTTTTTCCGGATGAAGATAGAACCATTGGAGGATGGGATCTACCAGGAGTTATCTCATTCTTTAAAAGAATACCAGAAGGATATTGATGAGCAGATCCGCTTTCTGGAGAACAAAACCATAAAGGGAAAAGTGGTCACTATTATGAAAAAAGTGAAACATAAATTTGTGAAATCACCCTGAGTGGATGTTGTGATGCGGGAAAGGCAGAGGATGAACATGAATAAAATGGTCTTAAAGGATATATCCGGTGAATTAAAACGGATCCGGCGGCAGGAAGGGCTTCGTTCTTATCTATGGGCGAGGCCTTTTCTGTATGAAGAAGCTTTACAGAAAAATTTGTATTATGCCTGGTATAGGGAGAAGGAAAAAGTCAGTAAAGAAGGGATATGCAGTCGAAAGACACAAAAATTTACAGTTGCTGTTTATCTGTCGTCTGAGCGGGAAGAAAAATTGCGTGACTCTTGGGTTGAGGCAGTGAATAACGATTTTTCGAAATATAAAGCAGCCCAGCAATATCATAAGGTCAATTACCTGCCAGTTAACCGTTTGAGTGATGTTAGGACAAAGGATACAGGTGATTTTACTGTGTTCTGGCGGTTTGGTGATGTTTGTGCGCCCAATGCATTGCGGGAACTCGCCAAACTCATCCATGAGCGCCCGGATGTGGATATCATTTATTCCGACGAGGATCGCCTGACAAAGGATCACACCAGAACAGATCCGTTTTTCAAACCGGACTGGTCGCCGGATACCTTTCTGTCTTTTTTTTATATCGGGAATCTTCTTTGTGTGCGTACCGCACTGTTAGAACAGCTTGATCTAATTGAATATGGCGATATGAGACTACAACTCTACGACGCCATATTAAAGGCGTCGGAGTGCACGAATCGTATTTTGCATATTCCCCAAATTTTATATCATAACAGGGAAGGCTTTCGGGAGGAAAACTGTCCAATTGGGGAATTCATCTTCGAAAAAGAAACGGTGGAAACAGCAGCGATAAAACAGCAGGCTCTTGCAAGAAGAGGGATATCCGGATGGTTACAGTGGGAGCCTCAGATGTGTATGTACAGACCCGTCTATAAAGTTCCGGAAGATACCCCCCAAGTTGACATCATAATACCATCTAAGGATCATTTTCCGATACTGAGCAGGTGTGTAGAGTCGCTGATCGGAATGACGGCCTATAAAAATTATCGGATAACGGTCGTTGATAACGGAAGCCGGCCGGAATGCCGGAAGAGTACAGAACAGTTGGTGAAAAGAGCCAATGGGCAATATCTTTATCAGGAGATGGAGTTCAATTTTTCCAGTATGTGTAATATCGGGGCGCAGAATACGGAAGGGGAATATATTCTTTTTCTCAATGACGACATCGAAGTCATACATCCGGAATGGCTGTCGATCATGTTGGGACAAGCGGCTCTTCCCTATATTGGAGCGGTTGGCGCGAAGCTTCTGTATCCGGATACGAGGCTGATACAGCATATTGGTGTGACGAATCTGAAGATTGGCCCTGCACACAAATTATCTATGGAGACGGACGAAAAGTCCCATTATTTCGGAAGAAACAGAATGGAATATGATTATCTCGCTGTCACCGGCGCGTGCCTGCTCGTATCCCGGAATAAATTCGAATGTGCGGGAAGATTCGATGAAGCAATGAGAGTGAGATATAATGACGTAGAACTGTGCATGTCCTTATATGAACATGGATATTACAATGTCGTCCGTACTGATGTATCTTTATACCATCATGAGTCCATCAGCAGGGGGGATGATACCCTGGATGTAGAAAAAATGCGGGAACTGATACGGGAGCGGGAACATTTGTATAAGAAACACCCGCAGTTTAGGGAGCGCGATCCGTTTTATAATCCGAATCTTGTTGATCATAAGACCTTATATCAGCCGGATTATATCTATGGTTTTGAGAAGAGGGCAGAACGAAGCAGCTGCCGCCGATTCAAAAAGCAGATAAAACCAGAGTGGATCAATGAGTGTTTCCGTCTGCATATAGAGAAGATCGAACAAAAGGAAGGATATATATATCTGGAGGGGTGGTCGTTCATCCAGGGAAGTGATAACAGCGCTTATAAGAGAGATATTCTATTGCGGGAATGCAGTCAGGACGGAGAAATCCTGAAAGTATCTGTTGTACCTCGGTACCGAGACGACGTGCTAGGCCAATATCCAGCGGAAAAGAATATAAGTTTGTCAGGTTTTGTATGTCGTATTCCAAACGACGAGTTGAAAAAAAATACTTCCTATAATATAGCGATGCTGGCTAAGGCGGCCTATTCCAGACAGATTTTGTTTATTGCCTCAACATCGGAGATATCTGTATCATGACAGGTACTTCTACTATATAAGTCGAGCTGCTATAACTTAATATAAAATTAATAAAATGTTAAGAAAATACAATAATTGGTATTTGCTATAGCATTGCGAAATAGTAGGAAAAATGTTATACTTTTAGACGAATTATGTAAATTATACACGAGGGTGTTAAATAGGGTTAAGGAGGAGCAGGTAGTGAAGATTACAAAGGCGTTGCTTATAGCAAAAGAATTTTTCGCGAACCTATCAAGGAAGCAGATTATAATCGCATCGGTCACCGGTGGACTGCTGGTTACTGCAGGTGCAGTTGCGTTAGGCGTTCATGCATATAATAATAAGGATAACATGGATTTAACAGTTTTAAGCGGAGCAGTGGAAAGCGGAGGGCAGATCGGCGGGGACCTAATGGATAATTATGTCCAGGTGGTGGCTGCGGCTAATGAATTGTCAACTCCGCTTCCTGAACAAACGCCTGTACCGACACCGGAAGTGGTTGAGGAAAAAGATATTCCCGTTACATTGAAGGCAAATTCTGTTGAAAAAGACCTCAAGGTAAAAATAGTAGACGCAAAGGGCAATCTTCTTAAGGGCGCTGAATTCGAAGCAAATATCGCAAAGTTTAAGACGAAAAAGAAGACGGAAAAATCTAAGGTTTATAAGGATGATGATAAAGACGGAATCATTTATCTCAAAGATCTGGAGCCAGGAGATTATCAGGTCGTACTAAATGAGATAAAGGGGTATGAGATTCCCAAATCTCCCACAAAAGTAACAGTAAAAGATAAAATTGAGTATAAACCGATTCAAGATATTAAAAATGAGATAAAGAGTGAGAGTGAGATCGTAGTTTCAAAGGAGGATGCGTCGGCGGTAACTTCCCGGCCGAGTTCACCGGCTCCGGATGATTCCGTTCCCTATGTAGCTTCCTCGAAAACGGAAAATAAAACTGCTGATATGGAAAATGGAAAACCGGTCTATGTAGTCACCGGAGAGGAACAAACAAGAGAGAATCAGGCAGCGCTGCCTACGGCGAATGCCGGTGAAATCGTGGCCAAGACGGTGGATGGCAAAGCGATCAGCAATACGGCGGATTCCTATATTTTCAAGGAAGGAAATGCATACTACTATCTGAAAAGTTATAAGAAGGTAACTGGAAATGTTCCAAGCCCCAGCCCGTCACCAAGCGCGAGTCCGAGTCCCAGCCCGTCACCTACGCCGACAGCTACTCCGGAGCCCACACCTACACCGACGGCTACTCCGGAGCCCACACCTACGCCATCAGCTACTCCGGAGCCTACCCCTACACCGACGGATACTCCAGAGCCTACTCCCTCGAATACGCCGGATGTGACAGAGGAACCTTCGCCTACCCCGCAGCAAACCGGTGAGCCGACTGCATCCCCCGCAAATTCACCGGAGAGTACTTCAGTAACTGTTGGATCGACAGGAATGGTGAAGAACTTTCAGAGTATTGCATCTGTATCAAGAAATGCAGCCCCGAGGGTGGCGACGGCAAATGCGAAGGATACTTATACTTATGTCTATCAGAAGTTGGAACCCAGTGTTACAGTATCTTATAAATATACCGGCTGGCAGACCATAGACGGTAAAAAATATTACTACGATAAAAATGGCAATAAGGTGACCGGACAGCAGGTTATCCAGGGAATCAAATATAATTTCGGTTCCGACGGCGTTTGTGTTACCAATACTGTGGTTGGAATCGACGTGTCCAAGTATCAGGGAAATATTGACTGGGAAGCGGTAAAGAACAGCGGCATCGAATTTGCTATGATTCGTGTCGGATATCGAGGATATGGTTCCGGCGTGCTGGTTGAAGATCCTTACTTCAAGAGAAATGTTAAGGAGGCTAATCGGGTCGGTATAAAAGTAGGCCTTTACTTCTTCACGCAGGCAGTCGATGAGGCGGAGGCTGTGGAGGAAGCCAGTATGGCGATCAGCCTGGCCCGCAATTATTCGATCTCTTACCCGATCGCCATTGATACTGAGCGTGTGAATGGGTCCGGCCGAGCCGACGGCCTGGACAAAAATACCCGGACGGCTGTCGTGAACGCGTTTTGTAATACAGTAAGAAGTGCGGGCTATGCGCCGATGGTTTACGCAAGCTCGAATTGGTTTAAAAATAATTTGAACGACAGTTCTATATCTGCGGCTAAATGGGTAGCTCATTATGGTGTTGACAAACCGAGCTATGGCGGTAATTATCAAATCTGGCAGTATACGTCCAGCGGTCAGGTTTCCGGAATCAAAGGGCGCGTGGATATGAATATCAGCTATATGAACTAAGGTATACTGTAAGTTGTAGATTAAAATCCCTGCCCGATAAAGGCAGGGATTTTTCTTGTATAATAAGAAAGTTCGCCAAATAGCGAACTATTGATTAAAAAAGCCCGCAAAATGCGAGCAAAGTAAACAGACGGTGGTTAGAAGAGGTCAATATAAAATCCTTCTTCAAATTCATCGTCATCCAGGTCATCATCCTCCGTAAGA